>DIWA01000036.1 GCA_002422525.1 Candidatus Hydrogenedentes bacterium UBA6118 | reverse complement strand
TCCTGAGGCACGCCCTGACCGAAGTGGTACATGACCCCGAGGTTGTACTGCGCGTCTGCGTCGCCTTCCTTGGCTGCTCTGAGAGCCGCCTCGTATTCGGCCGTGTGGTCTTCCGCGATGTCTACTAGGGCGTCTGTCCCTTGCGGCTCAGCATCTCCCAATGGGCTGCACCCGGTCAGCAGAGCCGCGAACGCGATGAGCGCGAGTGCGGCGGTCGTGTAGCGTCCGGCGCGTCGGCGTATCTGCGGTTTCATATACACCTCCTCCTTCGTGGCCGAATGAAGATGCTGTGCGTTATGCCAGACGTCATCGTGACGCGCACGCACTCCATGTTGTCAGATCCAGCCTACCCCCGCCGCCGCATGGCGTCAAGGGGAGATGTCGCCCGTTTGTCGCCCCGGTGTCGCCCTGCCCCCCGAGATTGGTGTTTTCTGGATCCGCCGCCGGGAAGGGCACAACCTCCCCGCCGCGCGGGTTGTCCAGCGCCTTGACCGCCCGCTTCCGCGCCGGTTCCCCGCTCCGCATGTAGATCGAGGTTGTGGTGATGGAAGCGTGCCCCGCAAGCGCCTGGATATCCGTGACCGGGATCCCCGCCGCCGCCAACCGCGAACAGAACGTGTGGCGGAGGGAGTGCAGCCCGAGGCCTCCCAGCCCCGCCGCCTTGCACACAGCCCGCCATGCCTTGTGCACGTTGTCCAGCCGCTCGCCTGTCGCTCCGGACCGTGACGGTTTCCAGGTCCAGCGCCACGTCCCGCCCCTTCGACAGGCCCGCCGGCGGCCGCATCGCCGTCAAAGTCATCAACCGCCTCGGCGACGAAGTCATGAAAGTATTCAGAGTCTAGCCGCACCTATTCGCAGAGCAGCGATCCGCGGTTGACGCAGATGCACGCAGATACCTCCCTCATCCGCGCCATCCGCGCCATCCGCGGACCCATATTCGCGTCCATCCGCGTTCATCCGCGAATGGATTCAGTTCACTCCCCCGCGTTCCACGCCGCCGCGGACACGCCGTCGGTCAGGTTCACCTCCACCGTGCGCGTCTCGCCGGCGTCCAGCCAGAAGTAGCCGTCGTCCGCGAGGAACCGGTCGGAGACCTCCGGACACGGGAAATGCACGCCGACCGCCGGCAGATCGCCCGTGTTCGTCACGACCAACCGCCCCGGCTGCTTCTCGAGCCGCAGGGTCGTGCGCGGCAGGGTCATCAGGCAGCCCGTCTTCTCCTCGTAGTTGGTCCAGTAGAACGTGCGGTCCACGCTCTCGCCGTCCTGCAGCACCTCGACCACCGTCAGCAGCGGCGTCGCCTGGTTCTGCTCCGCCGTCAGCGTGAACACGCCCAGCTCGCGCGTCGCGTCGATCGAGCCTTCGCCCGGGAACGTCTGCCGCGCGATCTCCGTCAGCTCCGGCCCGTAGGCCCGCACGACCACCTCCCACGCGCTGCCCTTCAGCGCGTCGTTGTCATCCAGCAGCCACACCGGCAACGCCAGCGCCTCGCCCTCGGTGTTCAGCTTCTCCCACACCACCACCGCGTGCAACGGCGCGAACGCGTCCATGCAGATGTAGTGGCCGATCTTCGGCACGCCGTACCAGTCCGCCGTCGACCACGACGCCGCCGGGTAGTTGTCGTTCATCTTGTAGTACAGCGAGCCCGTGCAATCCGGCCACCGCGTGCGGGCCCGCTCCAGCGGATGCCGCAGCCCGACCGCCTGCGAGAGCTGCGACCCCACGATGAACCCGGCCAGCGTGTCGTCCGGCATGAACATGCCCGAATACAGCGACAGGTGCTGCCGGTCGTTCGCCGTGTTGAAGATCGGCGTGTGGTGCCACAGGGTCCCGTCGTCCGGCGCCGGCCACACGCCCTTCTCGTCGTCCGGCAGATAGCGCATCACGCTCTCGATGTTCGGCATGCACGCCAGCCCGAACTCGCCGAAGAACCGCGCCTCCATCGTCACGTTGTGGTCGAGCGGCGCATCGCCCCAATAGCAGTTGTAGTTATGCAGGCTGCCGCCCCACGGATCCGTGCGATGAAACACCCGCGTGCCGTCCAACTCGTGCGCCAGCCGCCCCATCATGTCGATCGCCCGACCGAACGGGTTCCCGATCTCGTTGCCGCCGCCGTACATCGCCAGCGACGGATGGTTCCGCAGCTCGAGCGTGCACCGGTGCACCGTTTCCATCAGGGCGTCATACGGCTGCCGGTCGTGGCTGTTCCACGCCGTCGGCCACTCCTGCAACACCATGATCCCGTAGCGGTCGCAGAGGTCGTAGAAGTCCGGCAGCTCCGGCATGCCGCTGCCCCACGCCCGCAGCATCTGAATGTGCTGCGTCCGCGCCAGCGACAGCATCCGGTCGTACCGCTCCCGCGAGAAGTCCATCGCCGGGTCCATGGTGCACCACCCGTTCCCCTTGATGAAATGCGGCTCGCCGTTGATCACGAACGTCCAGTTGTACAGCGTCCGATACTTCCCCTCCGGGAACGGCGCCATCTCGATCGTCCGGATCCCGAAGGTCGTCTCCGCGTAGTCCGCGCGCCCGCCGTCCTTCGGCGTGAACGACAGCTTCATCCGATACAGGTGCTGTTCGCCCAGCCCGTTCGGCCACCACAGCCGCGGCTCCGGAACCGTCATCGTCAGGTGCACGTCGTTCATGCCCGCGGCCGACGCAACCGCCTTCTCGAAGTGATACGCCGGGCCGTCGAAGTTCTCCGGCTCGATCGTCCCCGTCAGCGTGCCCGCCCAGCCGCGGTTGTCGCCGCGCATCGGCACGACCAGGTCGAGCTCGCCGGCATGCGCGTCGCGCGTCGCCACGAACGGATGCGCGATGTCCACCGGCGGCGCGTCCTCGATCCGCACCGACCGCCAGATCCCGCGCGAGGGAACCTGGCTGTAATGCCAGCCGTAGACGTTGTTGAACACCACGTCGTCCTGCCAGTCGCGCGCCGGATACAGCTTCACCACCAGCGTGTTCCGCTCCCGCAGCAGCCCCGCGATGTGGAAGTCCGGTCCGCCGAACATCCCCAGGTGATAGCCCAGGTACTGCCCGTTCAGCCAGACCTGCATCTCCGAGCACACGCCCGCGAACCGCAGCCATTCGCCCTGCATGTCCGCCGGCCGCGCGAACGTCGTCATCATCCACCACGTCCGGAAGCTCTTCTCCCGATGCAGCAATTGATTCTTGCCCTCCGGCAGCGGCGGCAACACGCCCGCCTCCATCAGCGCCGTGTGCACGCTGCCCGGCACGCGCGCCGGGATCGCGTCATCCCAATCGCCGCCCGCGATGCGCGCACTCTCCACGCCCTCCTCGGCCATCTGCCAGACCCCGTCCAGCAGCAGCGCCGGCGGCGCCTCCGCGTGGCGCGCCGCCCCGGCCCGCAAGTCCACCGGCTCCGCCTCCGTATCCAGCGGCGAAGGCCCGGGCGCATAGCTCGCGAAATCCACCTCATCCAGCGACGCGCCCGCCTGCGACTCCACCTTGATGTGGAAGCCGTTGCCCGAGGCGTCCTCGAACCCGATCCCCTCGACGATCGCGTCGAAATGCCACAACCCGATCGTGTCCGCATCCGCCGTGAACGGCGCCGTCGGCGCGCCCGTGATCACCCGCGCACCCCGAGAGATGCGCAGCTCATCGATCACCCCGTCGCAAGACAGTCCATCGCCCCCGCCGGGCAGCCGCCCCACCGTAAACGGGCCCGACGCCGGCGATCCGCCTCCCGGCGCGACCGCCTGCTCCGCCGCCTTCTCCCCGTCCACGTACAGCGTCACCCGGTCCGCCGCGATCACCGCCGCCAGGTAATGCCACTGCCCGTCGCAGATGTCGCGCTCCGCCCGCGTGTCCTGCGGCGTCATCCCCGGCAAGTAGACCGCCGGATGCCCGCTCCCGCCGTGCGTATACACCTCCCAGTGCGTCGCCGACGACTTCGGCTGACTGGCCACGAGGATGTTGTACCCGTCCTTGCCGTCCAGCTTCGCCCACAACTCCACCGTGATCGGCGGCTCATGCAACGCCGCCAGCGGCGCGCCCTCCACCACATACTCCGCCGCTAACTCCGGACCCCCCGGCGCGTATGCCTGTCCAAACCGTCCCGCCGTCAACAGGCGCTCTCCCTCCGCCATACCATCCTCCTCCGCTGAAGCGTCCGGCCCGGCCGTCGCCACACACGCCGCCAACAACGTCGCCGCAATCGACTTCCACATGACCCGTTCTCCTCTCGCCGCCAACCGGCGATCTGCCATGCCAACTACCAGCGGTCAGTAGAACATAGATCCGATTATTGGGTCAATCTAAAAAACCAGTCCTGCTCCCAACAACGCCCCTCCCCCCGACTGCTGCAGTCCTCGGGGGACAGGCCACGCGTCCCTTCACAGTCCCCTTCTTCCCTTCATCTGCGTTCATCCGCGTCATCTGCGGACCCTTCTTCTCCGTCCGCCCTTGTCCCCCGAAGTCCGACGCAGGAGGACGAAGGCGGAGCCCATCCGTCCCGTTCGTCCCACAGGTCCCACATTCGCCATCCCCGATCCCCCAGGCCTCCCCGATCCCCCTTTCCGGCGCGCGGCGCCTTTGGACTGCGGCGGCAGGCCGCCGCTCTGTCTTCCCGCAACCCCTGCCCTCGTCCGCCTCATCCGCCGGAATCCGATACCGGACGACCAAGGCGGGAGCCGTGTCGACCGCGCATTACGTAAGGCGCAGCTTACGCTACCACCCCAAAATCCCCCCAACCCCGCAGTCCTCCGATCCACGCCAATTCAGATACGCACGACCGAGGTGACAGGTGACATGGGTGACAAAAGGGGGTCAAATCCGGGGGCTTTCGTCGCTTTTGTCAGCGTCACCTCCCCCGTTCCCGCAAAAACCCCCGCCTCGCAACCCCATACCCCCACCCCATCCGCGGACCCGCAACGTAAAGCATACCCAACACACGCCCCGCCGAACCCATGGCCTCGCCCGCTACGGACGCCGACAGACCGAGGGTTCCCGCATCACCCCCGGATAATGACACGAAATGAACGATTCAGCGGAGATGGATAATAACGCAAACCCTTACCCCGCAATGCTTTACTAAAACGCTCCGCCGATAATGACACCAGAATCCGCCCGGATTAATGTTTTTTGCAGCCAGAAGCGTCAATAACTGGCAAGACGCGGCCTGAACCCCTGGCCACGCGGATGCGGGCCTGCTCAGACTACCCCTTCCACAAGTAACGCGTTCCCCGCTTGGCGCCCTTCTTCCCGATAACCCCCTCATCAACAAGCCGCTTGAGTTGCCGCCTCAGATCCCGCAACGGTATCTCCTCGCCGATGCGCTTGTGGATCTCCGATATCGCGGCTTCACGGTGTATCCCAAGGTCGCGCAGGATCAGCTCGCGAAGCCTGGGCGGCTCAATGCCCTTCAGAGAGGTGCCCCCTTTGTAGCGCAAGGACCGCAACAGGTCCGGGTTCACGGAGTACCGCGTACCCTTCGCCTTTCCGCGCGCCGTGACCAGGTTCCATTCGACCAACCGACCAAGCCACGGGCGGAGTTCGCCGGGTTCACGAAGGTCCAGACGCGAGCGGAGTTCCAGCGCCGTCATGGACTCATGCTGCGCGAGAAGGCCCAAAACGATCTTCTCCTTCTGGGACATCGCACTGAAGACCTGCTCGGCCTTGCCTACGAATTCCAGCACGTCTGGATCACCCACTCGCTTGTGGACGGTGACCCTGACCGAATCGCGCGTCTCCTCGACTTTGGGAACCGGTCGACCCGATGTGAGCAGCACCTCGTACATGCGATCGTATCCGCTGCCCTCACGTTCCATCAGACCAAGATCGTAGAAGAGCCGTGACAGATGCTCATTGCGTCTCACGCTCATGTGCAAGATGTTCTTCGGCGTGACTGACAAGGGGAGCAGGCCAGGGTTGTGCACCTCCATACGATCAGGGTACAGATTCACGAAGATGTCGCCCGCCTGTGTGTAAGGCCGATGCACGAGTGCATTCGCTACGAGTTCCCGCACCACCACGTCATCATAGTGCGGCACCCGCGTCCTGAACAGGCCATCGGGGAACTCGTAGCTTTCCCTCCATTCAGGAACACCCTGTAGAACCGCCTCCAGGAGCTCGTACGGATTGAGGCTGTAGTCCGTCCACTCCCATTTCATCGCCTTTCTGCCCTGCTCGTCGTACTTGATGCACTGCACTGACGGCGCATAACGCAGTCGGGCCCGATCCGCCTGGTCACCGAGCCAGAGCACGCCCAAGTTGGTCAACCGACCATCTCTAGTTAGCTGGTAATACTCGTACAGCTCACTGTCCGTCTTGTCCTTAACGAAAGAGGTAACACGACTGGATGCCCTGATTCCCTCCAACAACTCGCCTGGTTTCGCGCCGTCGATCCGCCCCGCCGGGACATCCGCCAGCGTCAGAGCTTCCCATGAGTAAGCCGTCTTCTCCGATAGAAGCCGAGTCAGGTCCTCCGGCATGAGCGGTCGGCTCTGGTCATCCACCCGCATGAAGTACCGGCCATCTGTGGTAGCGGCCACACTCTGTGCGGTCGGCGCCACAACAAGCCTGATATACTCCCCCCCGTTATCCGCTACGACCTTCTCGGGAATCGCAGTCACATTGACGGTTCTCTGCGCAAGCCGAAGCTGGAGGCTCTGCGGTGCATCGTCATCGACACGTTGGTCTTCGGGCGGCAGTTCCTCTCCGTCCTCAACGCCTATCAGCAGACACCCGCCGCGTGCATTCGCGAAAGCAACGCAGTCCTTCGCCAACTCCGCGGTATCACGCAACGCGCGGAGCGACTTGTAGTCCACCCTCTGTCCTTCCCGTACCACCCGCTCCTATGCTCCCATGCCTGCGCCTCGCAACGTCAAGGTCATGCATCCGGCTGCTGCTGCCTATATCCTACCCGCTCCCGGCAGAGACTCCAACACTGCCTCCTCCCCCCACCGCCCCGTCCGCCGCAGCCCGACGCAAGCGGGCCCGCCGCAGGCGGATTGCCGCCGCTTTGCCTTCTTGCGACACCCACACGCCCCGCAATGCCCGCCACGGGCGACCCGCCCTGCTCCGCGCCTATTCGCGTTCATCCGCGTCCATTCGCGGTTCCCTTCTTCCCTTCATCTGCGCCATCCGCGCCATCTGCGGACCCTTCTTCTCCGTCCGCGATCGCTGCGCCGCCTCGTCCCCGCAGTTTGACAAAGATCCGCCCCCGCCCCTAGAATACGCCCTTCCTGAACACACCCCTTCCCGGAGAGATGGCCGAGTGGCTGAAGGCGCACGCTTGGAAAGCGTGTGAACGCTCACAAGGTGTTCCGAGGGTTCGAATCCCTCTCTCTCCGCCACTATTCCTTTCCCTACACCACCAGCTCCAGCGCCCACAGGATCAGGTTCACGTTCAGCAGGAGCTGCACGCCCGCGATCAGCGTCAGCACCATCACCACGCGGTTGAACAGCCGCTCGGACACGCGATGGTACATCCACTTGCCCAGGTACGACCCGATCGGGATCAGCGGGATCAGCACAAGGTCGAACAGCAGCACGTCCTTGTGGATCAGCCCGACGGAGCAGTAGAACGGCAGTTTGGTCAGGTTGATCAGCGTGAACGTCCAGGCCACGGTCCCCACGAACAGCGACTTGCCCAGGTCCTGCGCGAACAGGTACAGGCTCACGATCGGCCCCGCCGCATGGGCGATCGTCGACGTGAACCCCGCCGCGACGCCCGCGACGACCGCGCTCTTGCGCCCCGGCTTCACGCGCTCGATCCACTGCAGCGCCGACTCCTTCCCGACGATGTACAGCCCGAACAGAATCGCGATCACGCCCACGAACCGCTTGATCGGCCCGGCGTACGCCTCCACCCCTTCGCGCCCGATCCACCACCACACCGCCGCGCCGGCCACGATGCCGATCAGCGACGGCAGGTAGATCTCCATCACCTTCGCCCACACTTTGTTGTGGAAATGGTGGTAGACCGCGTTCATGTCGCACAGGATCAGCAACGGCAGCAGCGTGGCCGACACCAGTTGCACCGGCATCACCAGCATCATCAGCGGCAGCGACAGAATCCCCGCGCCCCCCGCGAACCCGCTCTTGCTGATCCCCTGGATCACCACGGCCAACGCCACGAACGTCCAGAAGATCGCCGCGGGCACGCCCGGCGTTATGAACTCGGAAAACATAGTCCCCCCTTTGTCGGTACGGTCGATTCGGAGATGCGCGGACGGACCCCTACCGGTCGGCGTCGGGTCGCGCGTATTCCGCGACCACGGTGCTCGCCAGCCCCCCGCGCGGCAGACAGGCGATCTCGATGCGCATCCGTCGCGGCGCGCACGCGCGCACCAGGTCCTCGAGCATGCGGTTCACCAGATGCTCGTACCAGATCCCCACGTTGCGGTAGGACATGAGGTAGTACTTCAGCGAACGCAGCTCGATGCACCGCCGATCCGGCGTGTACGTGATGGTGACGCGAGCGAAATCCGGCAGCCCCGAGAACGGGCACACGGAGGTGAACTCGTCCGTCGTGGTCACGATGTCCACGCGATCCGCCACGGGCCGGTCCGCGTAGGCGTAGTCAAAGCATTCGAGGCAGTCCGCGTCGATCGCCTCCTCGCCCTGGAACGGCAGGGTGCGGTCGTGCGCCTTGAACTGCTCCCGCGCCGATGGGGATTCATCCGCCACGGTACACGCACCTCGACGCCTGCGTCTCTTGCACCACCGTCACCGTCGGCTGCACGCCGTCCTCCTCGAGCCGCGCCCACACCCACGCGCACAGATGCTCGCACGTGGTCCCCATCAGCCCGGGGATGTCGTTCAGACACGTGTGGTCCACCGCCTCATACAGCGCGCGCAACGCCGGCGCCAGCCGCTCCGCGTCCGTCGCGCCCACTTCCATCCGATAGCTGTGGCCGTGCAGGTTGTGGCAATGATGCGCCTCCGGCAACTGCGGCAACGACTGCGCCGCCTCAAACGTGAACCGCGTCCGCGCGGGCAGCCCCTGCTCCGGCTCAGCCGCCAGCGGCGTCGGCGTGAACGTCAGATCGCCCGCGATCCCGACGCGCACCTCCGCGAACAGCGGGATCGCCTCCGCGGCCCGCGCCGCGATCCACGCCCGCACCCTCGGCAACGTCGGCGCATCCAACCCGAGCGAGTCGTTCAGATACCGATGGTCGATCGCGGCATAGATCGGCGCGAACCGCTGCTTCAGCTCGCCGTAGTCCATCAGCCACCCGTACGGCGACGTCGCCTCGCCCCGCACCACCACGTCGACCCGGTAGCTGTGCCCATGCAACCGCTGCTGCGCGGGCCCGCCTTCCGCGTTGCGGTGCGCCGCCTCGGCGTAGAACGTTCTGACAAGTTCGACCTTCACGCGGTCTGCCTCTTCCTTCAGTCGGTCTGCCCGCCCGTGCGCACGATCCGCTCCGAACTACACGCCCTTCTGATCGGGAGGCCACACGAACTTGTGGAGCTGGAGCTGAAATCGCACCGGAAGCCCGTCCTCGAGGATCCACGCAACCAGGTCGCGCGGCGGCGCGGCGCCGAAAACGGGGGAGAAAAGGACTGCTCTGCACCTCGAATCCAAAGTATACCGCCTCACCGCGTCGCGGCTCCACTCATAGTCCGCCCGGTCCGCGATCACGAACTTCACCTCGTCCGCCGGACCCAGTCGATCGATGTTGCTCCAGTCATTCCGCGCCTCCTCCCCGCTCCCCGGACACTTCAGGTCCATGATCCGAATCACGCCCTCCGGCAACCGATCGATCGGCAACGCCCCGCTCGTCTCGCACAGCACCGTGCAGTCCGCATCCAGCAGCGCCTGCGCCAGCGGTCCGCACCCCTTCTGCGCCAACGGTTCGCCCCCCGTGATCTCCACCAGGGGACAATCGTACGCCAGCGCCTCGTCCACGACCTCGTCGATCGGCCGCCGCGTTCCGCCTTGGAACGCATACGCCGTGTCGCACCACACGCACCGCAGCGGACACCCCGTCAGCCGCACGAACACGCACGGCAAGCCCGCCCAGGTCGACTCGCCCTGGATGCTCTGGTAGATCTCCGTCACCACGACCTTCGGCGTCGCGCCGCACTGTGCGTTGCCCATGGGTCTCCTCGTCGCCCGCCCCCGCCTCGGCGCTGCATTCTACCAGAACGCCCTGACCGGCCTGCTGCGCCGGAAAACGCTACACATCAGGCACGCAATCCGGTAGAGTGAGGCCCTACGGCAAGGATGCAACGACCACAGAGAAGGAGCATCACATGGAAAAGGAGGCGAGAACGTGGGCGATGGCGGCGCATCTGTCGGTGTTGTCCGGGTTCTTCATCCCCTTCGGCAACCTCATCGCGCCGCTCGTGATCTGGCTGATCAAGAAGGATGAATTCCCCTTCGTCAACGACCAGGGGAAAGAAGCGCTCAACTTCCAGATCACGGTGACCATAGCGGCGCTGATCTCCGGCGTGCTCACGATGATCTGCATCGGGATCCCCATGCTGATCGCCGTCGGGATCGCGAGCATCGTGTTCCCGATCATCGCCGGGATCAAGGCGAACGACGGCATCGCGTACCGCTATCCCTACGCCCTGCGCCTGATCAAGTAGCCCCGCGCATCCACATCCAATTGACGTAGATCGTCAGGGCCGGCTCGAGTCCGCCGCCCGAGGCGCCCGCGCCCACAGGTACAGGCCCAGCGCGATCATCGCGGCCTCGGCCAGGCAGAACGCCGTCAGCCCCCGCGACACGCCGCTGGTGTGGCCGTAGCTGTGCAGCCCCACGCCCAACAGGTTGACGCCCCACCACGAGAACCCCACCACCACCGCGTTGAACACGGACGCGATATGCAGCCCGAGTTCACGGATCAGCCCGTCCTTCCGGGCGTGCAGGATGGCCAGTTCCCACAGGATGATCATCAGCGCCCCGTTCTCCTTCGGATCCCACCCCCAGAAGCGGCCCCAACTGTCCGCGGCCCAGATGCCGCCCAGCACGGTGCCGACCACCGAGAACACCAGACCGAACGCGATGACCCCGTAGGTCATTCGCGTGAGCGCCTGCCGGAACGGCATGCCGCCGCCGTCGGCGCGCACGATGCGCCCGACAAGGTAGACATGCGAGAAGGCCGCCGCGAGCAGCCCCGCCGCATACCCCAGCGTCACGGTCAGCACGTGCGTCGTGAGCCAGAAGTTCGTGTCCAGCACGGCAATCAGGCTCGGCATCGTGTCCACGCCTTCCAGCGCCTCATACTTCACCGCGAGGAACATGCCCATGATGCCCAGAAGCGCGCCGACGGACAGCGCCAGCCGACGCCGGTTCATCACCTCGATGATCAGCGAGACGATCACCACGGACGCCGTGATGAACAGAATCGTCTCGTACAGCGTCGTCACGGGCGGGCGGCCCCGAATGATGCAGCGGTACACGATCCCCGTGATGAGCAGCGCCAGCGGCGGCAGCAGCGCCGCCCCGCTGAGCACGTAGGCCCATTTCCAGCGCGGGAACAGCCACGTGATCGCGACGAGGATGAACGCGAAGATGAACAGCGCCAGACTCCGCGAGAAGAAGTCCGCCCGGTAGAATGCCACCTCGATCGGCACCGTCCGGTATTCGCCCCGCGCCTTCGCGACGGGCGTCACGGCCGCGTGCATCTCCTCGAGCGCCGCCGCGAACGCAACGGGATCGTCCGCGGACAAACCCAGCCTCTCCCACGCGGCCAGCATATCCTGGTAGGGTTCGATGGAGGCATCCTCGAGGAACGCCGAGATCAGCACCTCGCCCGGCGTGCGCCAGGCGGACGCCTCCGGGTCGTGCGGCGGCAGCACCGCCAGGTGCGAGGCGGACTGGCTCGCCTGGTCGATCCGGCCGAGCAGCGCCTCGACCGCCGCCATCTCGCGTTCGCGCGCGGCATCGTCCAGCGCCAGCGCCTCCGGCGGCAGCAACTGCCGAATCCGTTCCAGATCCTCCGGCGCCAGCCGCTCTTCAAGCGCCTCCATGCCCCGATTCAACACGGCCGCCGCGACGCGCAGCAGGTGCGCACGCGACGCCAGGCCGATCAGGGTCGTATCGGGAAACAACCGTGCGAGCGCGCTGTCCTCGGCGATGCCGAAATCCGCCCGCGCGAAGTCGAACTGGTGCAACAGGGCGTCGTACTCGATCAGATTGACCACCAGATTGATCATCTGGTTCTGCAGCGGGGTCCGCCGACCCTTCGGCAGTTCGTTCGCCTGCACGGCCAGTTCGTGCAGGCGGCTGTAACCCGGGGCGAGCTCCTCGAAGCTGTACCGGTCGCGCCGCTTCCGGTCCACGTGCGACACCCCGATGGCATCGAGCAACGCCGAGTCCTGCACGAGAAACACGCGGTAGCGGCGCGCCGACTCGGGGTGGAACAGCGTGTCGAGCAGCCACTCCGTCGGCGAGAGGCGCTCCCCGTCGAGGTCGTGCGCATACCGCCGCCCGGCCGTCTTCAGCAACTGGAAATAGGCGTACGTGCTGATGGGCTTCACGCGCCCGCCGTCCTGGATCGGCAGCGCGCCGAACCGGGCGACGATCTCAGCATCCCACGCGCCGCGCTCCGCGACGGGGCCCGCCGAAGCCTCCACGCCGCTCCCGTTCGCCGCATCCCCATCGGACTGCGCCGCGGCGGCGGACGCGAAGGTCAGCGACAGCGCAACCAGCAGCAGCGCTGCCGACCCTCTCGAAATGGCGAACCCGGATCTCACGATGCTTGCCTCCGGCTCTCACGGCGCAGGTAATAGGTCAGCATGACGCCGAAATGGAACACGAGCCCGATGGTGATGACCACGCACGCCCACAGCGGCAGGTCCTCGGCGGGGTCCCATGCCACGGCGAACGTGGAAAACAGCGGCGCGCCGGGCGGCGCGTCCTGCGGCCCCCACGATGCCTGATACAGCGTGTACCCGCGATGCCGCATCGGCTCGTTCATGCTGATCTGCACGTCCTGCGCGACGCCTTCCTCGATCCGCGTCACTTCGCTCAGAAACTTGCTCGGGATCGTCGTGTTCGGGTGAAACGCGTGGACGAACCGGTTCAGCGCGATGGTGAACGGCATCGCGCGTCGCTGCCTGCGCAGATCCACCGACCACACCGCACCGTCGATCTCCACGGAGAACGGGTGCCGCGCGCCGCCCCAGAGCAACGCCGCGTGCTCAGTCCCATCCGGTTCCCGCAAAATCGCGTACGCCCCGGGAAGGTTCGCCTCCGCCTCGACCTCGAGCGGCAGCGGCTCCAGCGCGAACCCGTCGTCCGTCGCCGCATCCGCCGTCGCCGCATCCAGCCGCCGCGGCACGCTGTTCCGCAGATAGTTCGCGACCGTCAGATCGAACGGGATCTCCGGATGGCGAAACGTCCACCGACCTCCCCGCGATCGGCCGAGCCGGTCGGCGTCGATCAGATACTCGCGCGTGGGCCCGTCGGCGTCGCGCCAGATCGCGAACTCCCAGTCGAAGTAGCTCTCGTACTCGTGCGCCCGCTCACCCTCGTACAGGCTGATGTACCCCTCCCGCGCGTACTGGTGCTTCACGAACCCCGCCGCGATCAGCAGCAGGATCCCGATATGCGCGATGAGGATCCCGTACGTCCGCACGTTCTTGCGCATCCTCACGACCCCGCCCAGGAACAGGTTCAGGCTCAGCAGCGCCAGCAGCAGATAGGCCCCCGGCAGCGGGATCGGGATGAACCCAAGGAACGGGTAGATCACGACGAGCGACTCGAAGTAGCGCTGCGTGACCTCGTAAATCCCGTGCTCCACCTGTTCCAGCGTCCCGAGGAAGGTCAGAAGCAGCAGCAGCACGAAAAGCAGGCACGCCAGCTTATACGAGGCGAGCGCATCGATCACGCGCTTCAGGAACGACATCATCAGGCAGCCCTACTCCTTCACCCGCATCGACCCGCAGAAGGCGATCAACGCTTCGCGCTGGGACGCGACCTCGCGGGCGTCGCCGGTCATCTTCACGAACACGCTGAACTCGGGAAGCACGCAGATCGCCCCGATCAGCGCCGGCCCCCCGAGCGCCTCACCGCCGTCGTCCGGCATCAACTCCACCAGCACGCCCGTCGTCCCGAGCATGTCGATCCGCGGCAACGCCGCCGCCGCCGCGTCGTCCAGCGGATCCGCCCCGAACTGGCTCCGCCACAGGTTCACGTTCGCGGCCTCGCCGCCCATCCGACCGTCCCACAGCGATACCACGCATTCCATCGTCGCGTCCGGCCCGAGCGAGAACGTCGCCAGCCGCATCGGGCGATCCGGCATCCGTTGCCAGCCCTCCGGCGCGACCCACGCGATCTCCGCCGGCGCGGCGCCTTCCGCCGTGGCCCCGACCGCGTCGGACGCGGGCGGATGTCCCGCAGGCAGGGCAAGGTCCGTCCCGGGCGGCGTCGGCTGCATCGGCGCGGGTCCGTCGGCCGCGCGCAACGAAGCGCAGAACGCCTCGAACCGTGCGCGTTCGGCCGCCACGGCCGCCGTCGGCCCCACCATCTTCACGAACACGGTGCGCCCCTCGTGCGGCGCGATCATGCCCAGCATCGTGTAGTCCGCCAACTGCGTCTCCCCCGCCATGCCGGTGTATACGCCGTCGATCTCCACGAACACCGCCTCCGCGCCGAGCGCCCGGCCCCGCCGCAGGGCGGCGAACTCCGCATCCGTGTAGGGCGGTTGCGACATCTGCCCGCGCCAACGGTCCAGGTTCTCCTTCACCCCGCCCGCCGCGCCGGGAAGCGCGCTCAGAAAGCACTCCACCTCCCCGATCGCGAAGTTGGCCAACCGGAACTGCGTCGGCGGCAGCGAGGTCCACGCGTCCGGCGCGTCCCACGCATACGGAACGGGAGCCGCCGCCGGCATCCCCATGCCGCCCCCGCCCTGCGCCGCCCTGCCTTGCGGGCGCGCGCCCAGCCGTTCCGCCGTGGTCAGGCTCGGATCGGACGGCGCGACGGGGTGGGCGACCTCCCGCGTCTCGGTGATGGTCTCGATGCGTTCGCCGCCGGATCCGCAGCCGCCCGTCGCCGCCCACACGATCAGGGCCGACACGGAGGCGAGACGGGGGAAACGATGAACACGGGATAAGGCGGGCGGAGTCAGCATGGTCGCGTCGGAACCCTCTGCGTTGCGGAACTCAGGCGCGGGCGAGACCGCGTCGGCGCGCGGCATCCGGGCCCTCTCACGCAAAGCGGAAGGGCGCCGCGCGATAGTTATTACGTTTGGCAACGCTTCCCGCCGCCGGGAGATTCCTGACTCCGCGTCAATGGAACGCGCGCAGCGCCAGGAACCCGCCGATCAACAGCGCCACGAACAGCAGCGTCAGCCAGTTGAACCACTTGTCAATGAACCGCGTGATCGGTTCGCCGAACCAATAGATCAGGAACGCCACCAGGAAGAACCGCGCCGACCGGCCGATCGCGGTGGCCACGCTGAACGCCGCCAGGTTGATTCCGAACACCCCCGCCGTGATGGTGATCACCTTATACGGAATCGGCGTGAATGCCGCGATGAACACGATCCAGAAGTCCCATTTCTCGTAGAGTCCCTGGACCTTCTCGAACGCTTCCGGCGTGAAACCCGGCACATACGCGTAGAACCACTGGTCCACAACCGACCAGAATCCCCACCCGATGAGGTAGCCCAGCAAGCCGCCGAGGAGCGACGCGAGGCTGCACATCGCCGCGAACCACACCCATTTCCGGCGGTCGCCCAGGCACAGCGCAATCAGCAGCACATCCGGGGGAATCGGGAACACGCTCGACTCGGCGAACGAAAGCGTGGCCAGCGCCGGCGTGCCGTAGCGCGTATGCGCCCAGCTCAGCACCCAGTCGTACATGCGGCGAATCGGTCTCATCGATCCCCTTCCGGCCGGCGAACCCGGCGTTTCCAGCCCGGCTCAGCCCAGCAGACGCTCGACCGACGCCATCGCCGCCTGGTGCGTCAGGTCGCGGTGCAGCGGCGTGACGCTGACGAATCCCTCCTCGATCGCCTCGAAATCCGTGCCCGGCTCCACCTGATGCGTCGGCGCCGATCCCCCGATCCAGTAATACCGCCGCCCGCGCGGATCCGTGCGCGCGATGATCTCGTCCTGATAGTGTCGCCGCCCCATCCGCGTCACCCGAAGGCCCTTGATCCCATCGACCGGCGCATCCGGCACGTTCAGGTTCAGCACCGTGTCCGCCGGCAGCCCGTGCTCCAGCACCCGCGCCGCCGCCCGCGCCGCCATGGCCGCCGCCGTGTCCAGATGCACCGGCGTATAGCTCACATCCGACACCGCGATCGCGTTGATCCCCAGCAGCATCCCCTCGAACGCGCCCGCCACCGTGCCGGAATAGGTCACGTCGTCCCCGAGGTTCGCCCCGGGGTTCACACCCGACACGACCAGTTGCGGACGACGCGGCAGCAGATCCCGCACCGCCAGCATCACGCAGTCCGTCGGCGTGCCGTCCACCATCATCCACCGGTCCCGCATCGCCTCGACCCGCAACGGCCGATGCAGCGACACGCCGTGCCCCACGGCGCTCTGCTCCCGGTCCGGCGCGAACACCCACACCTCCCCCAGCGGCTCCATCGCTTCGGCCAGGGCCGTAAGCCCCGGCGCACGGATGCCGTCGTCATTAGTGAGCAGAATAAGCGGCGGATCGGTAGACAAATCGAGAGACCCTTGGGGTGTGCGCGCATGCATCGCCGGCGCACGAAAGCCGACATCGTCCGCGGCATGCGGATGCGCATCGCGGCGCCCCGGTTATAACAGAGCGCCCGAGACCGGTCAACCCCGCGCCCGCCCCCTCATCGGCCCGGGTCTCACCCCGACGCCCGCAGCCGCCACCACACCGACCGCGTCTCCCCCGCCCCCAGCGCGGGCGCCTCCGCCGCGAAGTCCGTCGGATGCGTCGTCGGCTCGATCCCCACGCAGGGCTCGCCGAACCGGCCGCGGTTGAGGAACACGCCCCACCATCCCGCGTCGGTCTCGATCGTCAGCGTGACGTCTGCGTAACGCAGCGTCGCCGGCCCGACCGCCGGCACGAAGAACTTCCAGCTCAGCCCGTTGCGCCCGAAATCGGCGATCCCCCAACCGCGCGCGTCCCGCACGAGATGCGCCTCGAGCTCATCAAGAATGCATTGCGGGCCGGCCACCAGCTCGGCATCCGGCAACCGGGTGTCCTGGAGTCCGGTCGTCGGATAGAGCGCATGGGCGGCCCACAATGCAGGGAGGGCATCCTCTGTCGTGTTCGACCATCGGTATGCGGCGGTCAGCGCGTCGCCCTCGGCGCGCAGCGTCCGCTCGAACGCGTAGCCCGGCATCGTCCACCGATGCTCCACGCCGTTGCGCACCAGCCGCTGCTCCGGAAAGCCGCGCCACGCGGTCCCCCAACCCGGTAGTCCCGCGGACGCCGCCACCGTCGGGAAGGCCTCGTCCCATCCCGCTACGGCGAACGTGTCCCCGCCGTCGTCCAGCGCCAGCGGCGCGTCCGGCGCGAACAGGAGGTTGCGGTCGACCCCGGCCCGGCGCAACGCGACGATCTTGCCGCCCCGTTCCCGGCTGAAGTCGACCGCGAACGCTCCCATCTCAAGGATCACTCAGCGAACTCCACATGCACCACAAGCCGGTTGTCGCCGCCGTGCGCGCCCGTGCCCACCAGCGTCGCCCACCAGGTCGACAGGCCCCGGTTGCGCGGGTACGCATAGCGCTGCACGTTCAACGGCGCGCCGTTCACCCACGCCTTCAGCTCCGTCACGCGCGCCGCATCCAGCATCGGCAGCGCCAGCACCGTGTGCTCGTCGAACGCCGGCTCCGCGCCGATCGTGTACATGAACGGCAGGTGGAAGTCCGTCTGCAGCCACCACGACGTCGCGTCGGCGCCCGCAACCTCAGGCGACCCCGGCCCGTCCGTCGCGACCGCCGCCGCAACGATCTCCGCCGCCGGCAACGCATCGCCCGCGCGCAGATCGATCCACGTCGGCTGCATCTCGAAGAACGCGTTGTCCACATATGCGCCGCAGAAGTTGGCCAGCGGGCCCATCCCCGCCGCGCGCGTCTCCGCGAGCGTCACAGGCGCCGCCGCGGCTTCATCACCGGCGAACAGCGGCAGCGTCGCGGCCGCCGCCTCGTCGCCCAGCCCGTTGATCCACCCGTTCGCTTCACCGTCCGCGCCGCTGCCGGCCTGCACCGTCCAGTCCCGCAGCGTCGTCGGCGCCGCCGTCCGCCGGAACGTCACCTCGAACAGCGAGTACGCGCCGTCCTGACCCAGCGCCGCCAGCGGCGTGTCCGCGTAATGCCGCGGCGCCTGCTTCGGCTTATCCGTCCGCACTTCCGCCGCGGTCAATGCCGCCTCGCCCTCGGGCGCGCGCACCGCGAACCGTGCGGTCACGCCCTGCGGTCCCGCGGTCTCCAGCGTCCAGCCGTCGTCCGCCCGCGCGAGCGTCGCCGGCACGCCATACACGCGCGGCGCATCGATCGCCGCTTCCGCCGGGCGCACCTCCAGCACGATCACCTGCTGCGCCGGCGCCTTCACCTCGAGCGTCGTCCCATAGGCCGGCGTCGGGCCCGCCGACGTCAGCTCCCACTGCTCCGTCGGGTGCAACTGACGCACCTCGCACAGTCCCTCGGCATCGAACCCCAGCCGCGCGTCCAGCGGAACCTCCGCCGTCGCGTCCCAGTAGTTCGCGTTCACCACGAACACGAACCCGTGGTCGCCCGCGGCGTGCCCGTACACTTCGATCGCGCCCGGACCCGGGTCATCCCCGAAGTGATACGTCCGCTTCCACAGGTCATAGTGCTCGATCATCAACTGCGTCCAGCGCTGATAAAACGCCTTGACCTCGTCCTGCTTGTCCGCCGGCAGCCGATCCATCCACGGCCGCACCTCCGCCAGGCACAGGTTCGGCGTCACGGCCAGCGTCGCCAGCGCGCCGTACTGATAGTTCCGGATGTCCGGCACGATCGAGTTCTGCGAGAAGAAGTACTGGCAGTTCGTGTAGTTCCGGTACGGCGTGAAGCGCTGATAGTGCAGCGCGACCATCTGCTCCCGGCGCGCGTCATCCAGCAGCCGCGTCATGTTCAGCCCCTGCCACGGCGTCGCGATGTACGGGTCGGTCAGGTACACGTTCTGGTTGGTCCACACGATCTTCGGCAGAAACTCCGCCCAGTTCCCCGAGTTCGACCACACCATCATGTCCGGGTCGACCGCGTTCAGCCCTTCCATCACCTTGATCAGCCCGCGCACCTGGTGATAGACGCTGTCCTCGCCCGCCGGATGCCCGTGGTCCGCGTGACACGGCGCAATCCCCAGGAAGTCCAGACAGTGGATCTCGAACCCGAACTCCTTGGCCGCCGTCGTCACCGTGTCGTGGTAGTACTGCGCGAAGTCCGGACAACCGAAGCAGAACCCGCCCGCGTTGTCCGCCGCGTCGCGCATCCGCCACTCGAACTCATCAAGCGTCTTGCCATATTCGTTGTAGTGGCCGCAGAACACGCTGTTGCAGCCCGAGTAGTCGCCGACCCGCACGCCCTGCGCATTTCCATGCGCCACCAGCTCATGAACGACCGCCGGGTCCGGGTCGCCCTCCACCCAGTCGAAGATTCCCGGGAAGACCTGGTAGTACTCCATGCCGATCTCCGGCATCAGCTCCAGCTCCCGCTTGAACAAATCCTTGTTGAACGACAGCGTCGGATGGTCCTTGTACGTGTACCAGACCATCCCGGCCCGCGGCTGCGTGTAACGGTTGTTGATGCACGCGCTCACGAACATCGGTCGATCGAACCGCGGCGCGAACCGCCCCTGCACGTAGGCCTCCATCGCCGCGACCTCGCCCGTGTCGCGTCCGTACCGCACCTCGCCCGTCGGCCGCGTCGCGCCGAACGTCACCGTGTGGCACGCATACGCCTGCCCCGCCCTGAGCGGGTCACTCGGCGGATACGTCACCCGCGTGATCTCCTCCTCCGTCACGATCCGCGAGTACGGGAAGTCCAACGACACGAACAGACCCCGGTCGCCCTTTCGCAGAAACGCCGCGATGTCCTGCAGACTCGTCGCCGCGATGTCCAGCTCCGCTTCCGAACCGAACGCCGCCGGCGCCATGCGCGTCAGCACGCAATCCGCCGCCGCCTCCAGCGTCACCGCCTTCGTGATCAGCCCCGGAGCCGTCACCCCGTACGTCACGCGCCACGCCAGCCCGTCGCTCGCGCCCTCGACCGCGATGCCGCCGTCCGTCTCCTTGATCCGCGCCGCGCCCGCCAGCGCCTGCCACGCGCCGCCGTCCAACTGCACCGCTCCGATGCCGCCCGCATACGGCATCGGCGCGCCGTCCACCGTGAACGACTCGGACAGCGTACCGTCCTCCGCCGCCGACACCGCCAGCCCCAGCCCTTCGGACTCAATCGCGGCCGTTTCCGCCCCGGCCGCCGCGCACAACGACGCGCACAACGTCAACACAAGCCCCATTCCTCGCAACATACGGAAGCCCTCTCGGGGTTCGAACTCACCAGAATTTCCAGTACAGGAAGAGCCAGATCGCCGCGAAGACGCCGAACCACAGGCTCAGGCTCGCGTACCGCGGATACCGCTCGTCCTTCAGATGCTCCGTCAACAGCGCCGGCCGCCACAGGAACGGCTCCCAACGCTCCTTCGGCGGAGCAGGCGTCATCAGCGACACCACGACGACCACCGCGATGACGATCATCTCCTGGATGAAGCCAAGGTAGAGCCAGTGCAGCCCCAGCTCGACCTGGAGCGCCGTGCACGCCAACAGCCCCGCCATCAGCACGAGACCGACCATCAGCCCCGCGAACGCGCCCGCGCCGTTCGCCCGCTTCCAGAACACGCCCATCAGGATCACGCCGATGATCGGACTGGCGACAAACGTGATGCCTTGCTGGAAGTACGCGAACACGCCGCCGAACCGCTCGACCGTCGGCGCCAGCAGCGCCGCCAGCGCCAGCGCGCCGAACGACGCCAGCCGCCCCACGTACACCGTCTCCTTCTCGGTCGCCTTCGGCCTCAGCAGCTTCTGGTACACGTCCAGCGAGAAGATCGTCGCCGTCGAGTTCGCCAGCGCGCTCACCGTCGACATGATCGCCGCGATGAACCCCGCCAGCACGATCCCCCGCAGGCCCCATTGCGGCGCCAGCTCGGTCAGCGCGAACGGGAACGCATAGTCCAGGTTCTCCAGCGGCTCCGCCTGATGCATCTCGTGGATCCAGTGGAACACCACGAACCCGAGGAAGCAGGTCACCAACGGGCGGATCAGGTTGATGAACCCCGCGAAGATGATCCCCATGATCCCGTCCCAGCGGGACCGCGCCCCCAGCACCCGCTGCACCATCACCTGGTTCGTCGCGGAGTAGAACGTGAACAGCCCCAGCGTGCCCGCGACGATGCCCGCGAACGGCGCCAGCGGATCATCCGGCGGCCGGTACAGGTGGAAACGGTCCGGGTTGGCCGCCACCATCTCGCTCCAGCCGCCCGGGATCTGACCCAGCGCCACGAAGTACAGGATGAGCCCGCCGCCGATCAGCATGATGCACTGCACCGCATCCGTCCACACCACGGAGATCAGGCCGCCTTTCACGGTGTAGATCGCCACCAGGATCACCGTGCCCCACAGCACCGCCGAGAAGTCCCACTGCGTCAGCCGCTCGAAGGTCAGCGAACCGCCGTACAACACCGGCGCCATGAACACGAAGATGTACGCGAACAGCATCACGTACGTGTAAAAGTCGCCGCAGGCCGAGTTGAAGCGCCGCGCCAGCAACTCCGGCACGGTCGTCACCCGGTTGCGCAGGTAGATGGGAATGAACACGACGATCAGGATGGCGTACACCGGCATGCTCCACCATTCCCAGTTCGCCACGCCCATCCCGTGCTCGTAGGCCTGCCCCACCGTGCCCACGATCTGCTCGCTCGACACGCTCGTCGACACGAACGCCGCGCCGATGATGTACCACGGCAACCGACCCGACGCCAGGAAGTAGTCCCGCGCCGTCTCCGCTTTCTTCCGCGAAGCCCACAGCCCCACCGCCACGACAAGCAGCAGCGAGCCCACGATGATCGACGTATCGATCGCATTCAGGCTGAAAGTGATCTCCCCAGGCACTCAGTCCTCCCCTCTGATTCCGCCCTATCGGCGGGAGTCCGCATGCAATCGCTCCGGAGGGAGCCGACCCTGCGGCCGGATCCCCCCGACACACGCTACGCGGCGGTCCGAACGAATGCTACTCGCACACGCCCGACTGCATCAGATAGTCGCGCACCGCCTTCAGCGACGCGGCATGGTCCTTGTCCGCCGGGAAGTACTCCAGTCCGAACGAACCGGCATACCCCGTCTCCGCCACGGCCTTCAGAATGAACGGGTAGTTCAGCTCGCAGTTCACATGCTCCGCGCGTCCCGGAACGCCCGCCGAATGGTAGTGGCCGATCACGTCCCGCGCCGCGCCCAGATGCGCGACCACGTCGCCTTCCATCACCTGCATGTGGTACACATCATACAGCAACCGCAGGTTCGGGCTGCCGACCGACCGCACGATGTACGCCGCCTCCTCCGAGGAGTTCAGGCTGTACCCGATGTGGTCCACGCGCGTGTTCAGCGGCTCCAGCAACAGCGTGAAGTCGTTCCGCGCCGCGATCTCCGCCGCCGCCCCGAGCGCTTCCTCCACCGCCGCCCGCATCGCCGGCCGCGACATCCCCGGCTGCTCATCTCCCGCGCAGGTGATCGCCTTCGAACAACCCGCCGCCTTCGCGAACGCGATCGTCGCCTCCACCCGCTCCAGGTACTTCGCGCGCGTCGCCGCCATCACCGGCGCGCCCCCGATCGTCCCGTCATCCGGCGGATTCACCACCAGGTTGTTCAGCGTCATCCCGGCCGCCTCGCAGGCCTGCCGGATCGCCTTCGCATCCCGCGGCGCGCCGAAGTCGAAATCCGACCCGTCGAACGTCGCGTCGTGCAGCCACAGCTCCACCGACTTGTACCCGCACGCGCCGATCCGCGCGATCCGCTCTTCCGTCGATTCCTTCGTGAACAACGGCTCCACACACACATCCAGCGTCAGCATTCCACGGCGCTCCCGTCGTTAGCGGTTCAAGACCGCCCGCAACACCTTGTTGATTCCCTCGGCAATCGCGGCGCATTCGTCATCGGTCAACGTGCATTCCACGTCCACCAGCAGCGCCCGCGACAGCAGATCCAGCGTACGCGGACACATGTCCGTCGCATACGGCGGCAGCTCGTTCTCCGGAACCGCGCTCCACGGCAGCCCGTCGTCCGACACCGTCTTGTGCTCGAGGATATGCTCCCAGAACCGGTAGATGTGCCAGTCGCGCACCTTCTTGTCGTAGATCCCGCCCACGGGCACGCCTTCGGCCTGCATCGCTTCCAGCGCCTGCTGCGTCGCTTCGGTGTTCGGCAGGTAGAGCACCAGACAGATCCCCGTGTCGCCCTCCTGATCCGCCTGCGCCCGGAAAGACACCCCCGGGAACTCCTCGATCCCTTCGCGGATCAGCCGGTTCGCCCGACGATGCCCCGCGAGGATCTCGTCCGCCCGCTTCAACTGCGCATACGCCACCGCGCCCTCGAGCTCGCTCATCCGATAGTTCTCGCCGCAGAACAGCTCGCCCTCTTTCCGTTCCCGCTCGAACCGGTTCGGACGCCAGCACGCCGCGCAGTCGTGCCAGCTCTGCGCCCGCGTATAGAGCCACTCGTCGTCCGTCGTGATGAACCCGCCCTCGCCGCTCACGATCACTTTGTAGTAATCGAAGCTGAAGCAGCCCATCGTGCCGATGCTGCCGAGCCGGCGTCCCTTGTACGATCCGCCGCCCGCCTGCGCCACGTCCTCGATCACCGGGATCCCGTGCCGGTTGGCCACGTCCATGATCTCGTCCATCCGCGCCGCCGAACCCCGCATGTGCACCGGCGCGATCGCCTTCGTGCGCGGGGTGATCGCCTTTTCGATCGCCTCGGGGTCCATGCACAGCGTCTCGTCGATGTCCACGATCACCGGGATCCCATTCGACGCCACCACCGTCGCCGCCGTCGCGAAGAACGTGTACGCCGGCACGATCACCTCGGATCCCGCGCCCACGCCCACCGCACGATACGACGCCACCAGCGCCGACGTGCACGAGTTCGTCGCCAGACAGTGCTGCGTCCCCACCATCTTCCGCATCTCGGCTTCCGCCAGCTCGACGCGGCTCTGCTTCGGGTTGTAGTAGCGGAACAGGTGCGGCCCTTCTATATCCGGGTCGCCCAGGATCAGTTCGCGCAACCGCTCCTTGCGGTCGTCGCTGAACTCCCACATGTCCACCAGCTCCCACAGCTCTTCCCCGGCGATCTTCGTCCGGTGCGGCTTCAGCTCCGGGACCGCCTTCGGCCCTCCGTTGAGGGCAAGCTCCTTACTCTTTGACACCACGCTCATCCTCTCGCTTCCTTATCGATTCGCCGCCCGACCGGCCGTCCTCAGTTCTCATCGCACTTCTCTGCTTGTCTCGCTGCCCGACCCCGCCGCCTGCCCGCGGCCGCGTCGCAACGCCTCCGATCGACCGCATTGCGAACCTCCCCGGCCCGCTCGCCGCGCCGCAGCCAGGCACACAGCACCCCCCTGGGCGTCTCCTCCGGGTCAACGCCCCCGCATAGCGTTCGGGAAAAGTCAGGCAGGGGCGGACTCCGCTCGCGCGGGGACCGGAGTCCGCACCCCAACCGCGCTATCAGTTGGTTTGGATGGGCTGCATGCGTCGCTTACTCATAGTACGCGCGCACGTTGATCTGGCCCCCCTTCGGCGTCAGGTGCACCGTCGAGTCCTCGGGGTTCACCTCGGGCGTGGCCCCGCTCACTTCCGCGCGGACCAGCTTCTTCCCGTCCGGGTGGCGCAGCCGAATCACCACCTTCTTCGCGCCTTCCGGCGGCGCGATGCCGGCATCGATGTGTCCGTCGTCCACGTACGACGTGATCGCATACGCAACGTCGCCGAACAGCGTCGGCGCCTGGCTCACCGCCACGCGCATCCCGTGGTGCATCCACTCGTTCGTCACGAACGGCGCAAGCCACAGCTCCTCCCCGCGCTCCTGCACGAGCATCAGCCGCGACTGGTGCAGGAAGTAGCCCGTCTCATGCGTCTTGTTCCAGGCGCCATTCACGAAGTGCTCCCAGAACGACAGGTCTTCCCGGTTGATCAGCGACGCGAGGCTGTTGAAGTACGTCCGCACGAACGGCTTCACGTCGTCCCGCAGCGCGTGCACTTCGCCCGTCCGCGCGTAGTACGGCTGCACCTTCGCGAACCCGCCCAGGTGGAACCAGTTCGCCTTGTTCTCCTCTTCGTCCTCGTAGTAGAACCAACCCGGACGGAGGAACTGCACGTCTTCCATGTGGTTGATGGTCCACTCGGCCTGCTTGCCGTCCGGATCCAGGATCCCGAACGGAATCAGGTGGTGCGCGCCAAGCTCCACGTCGTAACACCAGCTCCGGCCGAAGTCTTCGCCCACATACATATTCTCGATGGGCATCGGCGCGTACACATGCGTCGGATACTCCGGAACCCACGTGCCGTCCTGCAGCGGGAACACCGGCGCCAGGCCCTGCACCCACTCGTATGCGCGCTGGATGTCCTTCTCGTACGCCAGCGCGTCCGCGAGCATCTCCTCCGCCCCCGGCCACTCGATGTCCATCAGCGCCTTGGCCGTCTCACGCAGCCCCGCGCAGTAGTACCCGTTGAGGTAGAAGTAGTAGGCGTAGACCTCCCAGTCCGCGCCCACGCCCGGAGGCATCAGCCCCGACTCCGGCAACGGCTGTCCGTTCTCATCCGTCTTCATGGTCTTGCGCCGCTCGGTCATGATCCACCGACACGCGCGCTCCACCGCCGGCGCCAGCCCGCGCAGCCACTCCTGATCGCGCGTCATCTGGTAGTACTCGCCCAGCGTCCACAGGTGCCAGCCCGTCCCCATCACCGTATACCCGGTGGTCAGGAAGCCTTCGTCGTTGATCCGCGACGCGTAGTACTCGAGCCCGCGACGCGTGAACTCATGCTGACCCAACGCGCCCATGCCGCGCAGAATCGAATGCGCCTCGCTCTCCAGCGGACCGTAGTTGATCCCGCCGATCCATGGGGCGATCGTCTCGCGGCCGTCGTTGCGCGCCGCCAACATGCAGTGCATCATCGACGCCGGGATCAGCCGGTTCACCAGGTCATCCGGAACCTCGATCTGGATCGCCGGCTCCATCACCCGCTTCCAGTACGACTCCGTCGCCGCCGCCAGCGTGTCCGCCGCCGGCGCATCGGCCAGGTCCTGCGCCGTCGCGCCTTCCCAACGCGGGATCCACACCACGCAGCCCGCCTGCGTCCGGCCCCGCAACGTCCCCTTCAGGACCACCGCGCCGCCGTCCGCGACCACTTCCAGATCCTGCGGGTCGTTCACGTCCACCACGGCCAACAGCGCGCCGTCGCGCAGCACCTCGAACCGGTTGCCGTCGCGACGAATCTCCGCCGGGATCTGCTCCTTGATGTTCCAACCCTCGGCCACGATATTGCCGATGAAGTCGAGCCGCAGCGCCGCTTCCTTCTCTTCCGCGCCGCGGTTGAACGCCACGAACTCCGCCACGCCCAGCGGACGGAAATGCGCCCAGTCCAGCGTGCCCTCGGCTTCCTCGCGACCGAACGGGGCCACAAACGTACGTTGCGTGTACTCCACGCCGTCGTTGGCCGCGGTCATGATCTGCACGGGCAGCCATTCGCTCTGGTAACGACGCCCCACGAACTCGGGATCGCCCTCGCCGAACGACGGCAGCATCCGCGCCGAGTAGGGCCCCGGGTACGCGCTCGCGAAGTGGTTGTACACCTCCGGGTTCGGGTCCCACGACATCTGGCCCGACCGTTCCACCACGAACTTGCGGTTGTCCGCCGCCAACGACAGCATCGTCGGCCCAAGGTCCGCGTCCGTGCGATACACGTTGCGCATCGCCGCCGCGGAGGTCTGGTCCGGCATCTCCCGCACGCGATCCAGCACCGTCTGCTTGTCCGCGGTCGCCTGCCGGTAGCTCTCGATGTCCGTCGCCGCATCCGCCGTACTCACCAGCACGCCCGCATGCTCCACGTACACCTGCCCGTTCTTCACCACATCGTCCACGGCCACGCCGAAGCGCACGCCGTCCACATCAAACCGCAGCACCGTGCGATCCGCCAGCTCCCACAGCCGCGCGGGGCTGTACCGCACGCTCAGGCGCAACGGCTCCGCCGTCGTCCACTCACGCGCCAGCGGGTCGCCGCCATCCGTCAGCTCGCCGTTGTACATCGTGAACCGGCCCGTCGCCGCGCCCTGCACCACGACGTCCGCCGTCTCCCAACGCGTCGGGGTATACGCTTGGATCCCGCGAACCCGCACCGGCTTCTCCGACGCCGCGAACACCATGCGCACCTTCATCGTCCCGGCGCGCACTTCCTGCTGCCCGGTCCACTGCGGCGTGATCATCCACACCGCGCCCTCCCGGCTCAGCTCAGCCGGCATCGGCTCCCACGTGCCCTGCCAGCGCGAGCCGCCCGGCGAACCGCCGTGCGCCGCCATCCGCCAGAACTCCACCTTCGCCGTGTCCGCGTGCTCCGGCGTATCCGCGAATTCAACCACGACTTCGGACACCCGCCGCCGCTCCAGCCACTCGAGCCCGATGCAGCTCCGGCCATCCGCGTACGCCGGCGCCGTGTATACGCCGTCCGCGGGCCTCATCACCTGCTCGCCCGGGAACAGGTCCGCTTCCGGCATCGTCTCCAGCCGCGACGCCGTCGTCCCGTGCGTCATCTCCGGGTCCCACGTCATCACCTTCGCGAACTGCGCGATGTCCACCCCGCGCTCCCGCGTCGGCGCGCTCGCCTCGGGATCCGGCGTCAGCGTCAGGTTCCCCCAGTTCGCCATGTCGCACGTCAGGCCGTCGCCCGCGTCCGTCGTCACCAGACGCAGCTCGGCGGCGCCCTTCACCGACAGATCCACCGGAACCGCGGCCATCTCGTACGTCACTACGCCGCTGTCGAAGACTTCCTCGCCGTCGACGAAGACCTTGAACACCACGCTGCCGGCGGGATGCTCCTGCCGCTGGATCCCGACCTCCGCCGAGAACCGCTCGTACTGCCCATCGAGCAGCAACGTCGTCTCGGACGGCGCATGCATGCCGATTCCCGACGCGTACTCCTTGTCGCCGATCTTCAGCGGCATCGGCTCCGTCCCCGGCGCGTGCGCCGCAACCCCCACGCCCATCTCACCCCATCCCTGGGTATGGGAAACGATACGCCTCATCAACTGCTCGCTCTGCATGCTCCCCTCATTCTCCTGCGCCCAAGCGGCCGGAACCCCCGCCGCCAGCAGCGTTGCCGCGACGCCCAATGCAAAGGCCGTCGTCCTCGTCATACCCGATCCTCCCGTTCGCATCCTTCGGCCTCATCGCCGCCCGGATGCTCCGTGAAACTGCGCGTTCTGCGCCCGGTCCGATACCGACCATCCTACCTTCGACCCGGCCCCAAACGCCATAGGCCAAGTTGTGCTTATACTGGACTTTCTTGCTCCAACGCCGCATCTCCCACAGGTTCAGCCCCCAACCGCCCCTCAGCCGGCCGCCCTCCGGCGCCTTCTGCCGTACGCCCAGGCCCCCGACCCCCCAAGCCGCGCGGGCCCCCGCCGACCCGCCGTCGACGGAGGCCCGCGACTCCTTCCCGATCACCAGCGGCAGCCGATCACCCCATCCCGCCGCTGTGGTACATCGACGGGCCCATCCAGTAGCCCGCCACCAACGGATCCTGGATGTTCATCACCGGGTACTTCTCCCCGAAACGGACGAACTCCACATGCCCGTCCATGTACAGCACGTTCCCGCCCCCCGGCACGTGGTTGAAGTACGCCACCACGTTGCCCGACGTGTACGCGTCGTACCGGTTCTGCGCCCAGGCATCCCACATCACCGCCAACGTCGACTGCGACTGCGCCCCCGCCGCGGGATTGTTGATGTCCGTGATGAAGAACCGCTCCACGCCTTCCTTCACCCGCCGGTACGACGTCGGCAACGGGCTGCCGTCGTCGTCCGTCATGCCCCATTGGGCGTACGTGTACGGATTGTTCGTGATGTCGGTCTGGTTCAGCCCCTCGGCGAACGAGCACATCCCGAACCACCCCTCGGGGCAGCCGACCGTCTGGGTCTCGGGCCGGAGCGCCGGGCAGTACCGCCGCCCGTCCCCCGCCATCTCCCAGCCCCGGTTGCGCACGAACGTGTGGCAATCGACCCACTGGCTGGCCGTCATCGTCGCGTAGGGGTTGTAGAAGTACGAGATCGGGAACGACAGGATGCTGTGCACGCAGTAGTCCCGCGCCACGCGCATCGCTTCGTTCTCCGGCTGATAGCTCGCCACCCGCTGCACCTGCGCCGAAACGTCCTCGTCGATGTTCGGGAACGGCGGCGTCCACGCGTAGTTCTCCCACCCGGTCCGCGGATCCGACGGGCAGATCATGATCGACGGGTCGTTCCAATAGTCCGGATAGAGCTGATTGCTGTTGATGCCTTTCCAGTCCGGCCAGCCGTCCGCCGACGTCTGCATCCCGCCGGGGAACCCGCCCCCGCGGTCCTCTCCCGAGTACATCTTCAGAATAAGGCCCCACTGCTTCAGGTTGTTCTGGCAGCTCGCCCGCCGCGCCGCCTCGCGCGCACGCGCCAGCGCAGGCAGCAGTATCGCCGCCAGAATCGCGATGATCGCGATCACCACGAGGAGTTCAATCAGCGTGAACCCTCGCTTGGTCTGAGATAAGGGTTGCATAGGAATTCTCCTCTTGAGGCAGAGCCCCAACCCCGCGCAACGGCCTGTGTCCGCCGCCGACGTCGCTGGCTTGCATCTTTGGCTCACACACCCCGAGCCGGTTTCAGTACCCGCTGCACCATGCTACCCGCTTTCACGAAGCGCGAACATGGCCATACTTGCCATTACCATGGATTTTCTTGCCTTTCTCCTCCTTCTCATCGCGACGACGGGCCGCACGCCCGCGCAGGCAGCCCGTCGCCCGCTGCGTCATCTCACCGACTCGCCGGCCGCCTCAGCCCATCCCGCCGCAGATCGTCATGTAGTACATGTACAGGAACCCAAGCCAGTCCGACTCATCCTGCTTCCCGATCACGGGGAACTTCGTCGGATACCGCAGGAACTCCACGTGCCCGTCCATGTAGAGCACATTGCTCCCGCCCGGCACGTGGTTGAAATACAGCACCGTGTTCCCCATCGGCCACGTTAGGTCCTCCCGGTTCGCCGGGGCCCACGCGTCGAACATCACCGGAATCGCGGTCTGCGACTGCGCCCCCGCCGCCGGGTTGTTGATGTCCGTGATCGAGAACCGCTCGATCCCCTCCTTCAGCACCGGATAAGACGTCGGCAACGGCACGCCGCCTTCATCCAGATAGGCCCCGCCGGTGACCGACTGCACGTCCTCCGTCGTCAGATTCGGATAGAACCCGATGCCGTACCACGGCTCCGGACACCCCACCTCGACGGTCGGCGCCTTGTAGATGATCTCGAAGTCCGGGCCGACGGGATAGGAGCCGGCTTTGACCCGCAGCGCGTAGACGCTGTCCACATACTGCTGAGGAGTCACCGCCAGGTGGGAGATATAGATGTAGGAAATCGGGAAGGAGAGAATGCTGTGCAGGCACATCCGCTTCGCCTGCTCCTGCTCGGCCGTCGTCCCGGGGAAGTTCGCCACGCGTTCCACCTGCGCCGCCACGTCGTCGTCGAACCCCGGCATCGCCTCCCACGCGTAGCCCGTCCAGCTCGCCCGCGAATCCGACGGACAGATCATGATGTTCGGGTCATTCCAGTAGTCCGGGTACAGCGTCTCGCTGTCGATCCCCATCCACTGCGCCCACGCGTCGGCCTTGTAGCGCGCGCCATAGGGGAACTGCCCGTTGTTCTCGCTCGAGAACATCTTGCAGATCAGCCCCCACTGCTTGAGGTTGTTCTGACAGCTCGCCCGACGCGCCGCCTCGCGCGCACGCGCCAGCGCAGGCAGCAGTATCGCCGCCAGAATCGCGATGATCGCGATCACAACCAGGAGTTCGATCAGGGTGAACCCCCGCTTCGTACTGGGTAGCACTTGCATATCGGTCCTCCACGGCGCCCGGCTCACTCAGGCCGGAGCGACCAGCCAATGCTGTCTGCCACAAGAACACTGCAACTGCTATAGCCCCCGTACGCCGCCTATCCCGCACGCGCCATGCGCCGCGACCATAGGCTGTCCAGGGCCCTCACCACGACCCTACCGAAGCCTCCTCTCCTCTCCCGTCCGGGCGAGGGGCCGCGCGCCCGTGCGCCCGACCCCTCGCCGTTCTCCGCAATCCTACCGAAACGGGCCGACTCAGCCTTGTCCGCCCGAGAAGGTCATGTAGATCGCCATCCACCAGCCGAACTTCGCCGGATCGCTCTCGACTTTGACCGGGAACTTCTCGTTCAACCGCACGTACTCCACGTGCCCGTCCATGTACAGCACGTTCGAGCCGCCCGGCACATGGTTGAAGTACGACACCGTGTTCCCCATCGGCCAGGTCAGCTCAACCTGGTTCGCCGGCGCCCACGCGTCGAACATCGCCACGATCGTGCTCTGCGACTGCGCGCCCGCCGCCGGGTTGTTGATGTCCGTGATGAAGAACCGCTCCACCCCCTGCTTCAGCGGCTGATAGCTCGACGGCAGCGGCGAACCGTCGTCGTCAAGATACGCCCCCGAGTAAGTGGAAGGCATCGCGTCTTCCGTCAGTTTGGCGTAGTAACCGATGCCGTACCACGGCTCCGGGCACCCCACTTCCGTGGTCGCGGCCTTGTAGACGATCTCGAAATCCGGTCCGGCCGGCGTCCCGTATCCCGCTTGCCGCACCCCGTACACCATGTCCACCCACTGCGCCGGACTATTCACCGCATACGGCACATAGATGTAGGACACCGGGAAGGACAGGATGCTGTGGATGCACATCCGCTTCGCCTGTTCCTGCTCCGGCGTCGTCGCCTCGAAAGCCGACACGCGCGCCACGTGCCCCGCGATGTCCTCGTCGAACCCCGGCATCTCCGACCACGCGTGGCCCGTCCAGCTCGCCCGCGAATCCGACGGACACACCATGATAGCCGGGTCGTTCCAATAGTCCGGATACAGCGTCCCGCTGTCGATCCCCTGCCACTCGGGCCACGCGTCCGCCTTGTAGCGCGCGCCGTACGGGAACCGCCCGCCGTTTTCCCCCGAGAACATCTGCATGATCAGGCCCCACTGCTTCAGATTGTTCTGGCAGCTCGCCCGACGCGCCGCCTCGCGCGCTCGCGCCAACGCCGGAAGCAGTATCGCCGCCAGTATCGCTATGATGGCAATGACTACAAGCAGCTCGATCAGCGTGAATCCTCGCCTACAGACAGGTAACTTGAGCATGGACCTCTCCTAAGCATAGACAGTGAACGGCCATCCCGGCCGACGCCGTCGCCTCGTTGACCAGCGACTCGCGCGAAACAGCCGCGCGAACCAGCATCCATGTTAGACCCGCCCTTCCCGAATGGCCATGGTTTTTCGCGCGATCTGCATGGATTTTTTTGCTACCTCGAGCTACAATGCATCCCAGTCACGGGAAAACCGACCAGCCGCACCTTTTCGTGTATTCGCAAGCGCGAGACAGGGAGGCCCGCACCCATGCTTCAGGCAGTGCTCACCGACGGCGTCAAACGCATCCTCGACCAGTTCCGCGAGTGTTTCCGCATCCGCATCATCTTCGACGACGCGGAGGGACACCTGCTCAAGTCCGGAATGGATCAGCCCGACAGCCGCTACTGCCGACTCGTCCAGCAGCTCTACTCCCCGCAGCCCTGCCTCGACGACAGCGCCTGCGGACAGAACACGGCCCTCCGCGAAGGCATGCAGTGCTACCAGTGCCACGCCGGCCTGATGGAGGCCGTCGTCCCCCTCTACGGCGACGGATGTCTGCTGGGCTACGCCATGATCGGCCAGATCCGATCCAAGCGACAGATGCCCCGCCATGTCGCCCGCGACTGGAAGGAAAGATACGGCACGGATGAGATGCGCGAGGCCTTTCTCGAACTCGAGTACGTGTCGCCCCACCGGCTCAACTCGATACTCGGCCTGTTCTCAATCCTCGCCAACTACATCGTGGACCGCCACATGGTCTCGCTCAACGCCGACCACGTCCTCGTCCACGCAACCGAGTACATGCGCTCCCGCGTCCACGAACGCGTCACCCTCGAAGAAGTCGCCCGCCACGTCGACCGCAGCCCCTACTCCATCTCCCACGCCTTCCGAAAACAGCTCGGCGTTTCGTTCAAGGGCATGCTCACCGAGATGAAGCTGAACCACGCCGAAGAGCTCATGCGCGACAACCCCAACCTCACCGTCACCGAGATCGCCGAACGCCTCGGCTACGACGACCCCTTCTACTTCTCCCGCCTCTACCGCAAATACCGCGGCGAACCCCCCAGCAAGTTCCTCGAGGCCCGTCGACTCGGCGTCTCCCCGCAGCCGCCCCCCTCGGGCTGACCCCAAGCCCATCCCCCGCGCTACCCGTGCTCCGGCTTCGCGTCCCGCTCCATCAGCGCCGCCACCGCGTCCCGCGGGTCGCCCCCCTCGAACAGCACCCGATACACCTCCCGCGTGATCGGCATCTCCACACCATGCCGCTGCGCCAACGCATGCGCGCTCCGCGCCGTGCGCACCCCCTCCGCGACCATCACCGTGCGCGCCAGGTACTCCTCCGCCGATTCCCCCCGCGCGATCGCCTCGCCCAACGCGCGGTTCCGCGAGTGCCGGCTCTGGCACGTCACGATCAGATCGCCCATGCCGCTCAGCCCCGCGAACGTCAGCGGATTCGCCCCCAACGCCATCCCCAGACGCGCCATCTCCGCCAGGCCCCGCGTGATCAACGCCGCTTTCGCGTTGTCCCCAAGGCCCATCCCATCGCAGATCCCCGCCGCCACCGCCAGCACGTTCTTCAGGCTGCCCCCCAGCTCCACGCCGATCAGGTCCGCCGACGTATACACCCGGAAGGTCTGCGACATGAACGCCGCCTGCACCGTCTGACACGCCGCGGGGTCCGCGCTCGCCGCCACCACCGTCGCCGGCAGATCCCGCGCCACTTCCTCCGCATGGCTCGGCCCCGACAGCGTCGCCACCGGACACGGCCCCTGCACCTGCCGCAGCACCTGACTCATCCGCAGCAGCGTGTCGTTCTCGATCCCCTTCGCCACGTTCACCCGGATCGTCTCCGGCGAGAACCTGAACCGGTCCGCCACCAGCCGCAGCGCATGCGACGGCGCCGCGAACACCGCAATCTCCGCCTCCGCGTCGATCTCCGGCCCCACATCCACCCCCGGCGGCAGCTCTATCCCCGGCAGGTACCGCGGACTCAACCGCGTTCGCGCCAGCTCCTCCGGCCCGTCCTCTTCCCGACACCACAGCCGCACATCATGCCCGTTCACCGCCAGCAGCCGCGCCAGGGCCAGCCCCCAGCTCCCGCCGCCGATCACCTGTATGCGCATCCTCGCTCCCTACTTCTTCCGCGCGCCGCCGGCCTTGCCCGCCCGTTTCGCCGCGGTCTCGGACGTCGCCTTCGCTTTCGTTCTCGCTTTCGCTTTCGTCTTCGCCTTCCGCTTCGCCGCGCGTCGCGCCTTCTGCTCGCCGTTACCCGGAGGCGCCGGCGCGTCCGCCGCATCCGCGCCGTCTCCCTGCGCCGCCCGATCCGCCTCCAGCTTCGGCCCCAGATACCGTCCCGTGTACGACGCCTCCTGCTCCGCGATCTGCTCCGGCGTCCCCACGGCCACGATCTCGCCCCCGCCGTCGCCCCCCTCCGGCCCAAGGTCGATGATCCAGTCCGCCGTCTTGATCACATCCAGGTTGTGCTCGATCACCAGCACCGTGTTGCCCGCGTCCACCAACCGGTGCAGCACATCGAGCAGCTTCTCGATGTCCACCACGTGCAGCCCCGTCGTCGGCTCATCCAGGATATACAGCGTGCGGCCCGTCTGCCGCCGCGACAGCTCCGTCGCCAGCTTCACCCGCTGCGCCTCGCCGCCCGACAGCGTCGTCGCCGCCTGGCCCAGCCGAATGTACCCCAGCCCCACGTCGTTCAGCGTCTCGAGCTTGTTCGAGATCGCCGGCACATTCCGAAAGAACGCGCACGCCTCCTCCACCGTCATATCCAGCACATCCGCGATGTGCCTGCCCTTATACCGCACCTCGAGCGTGTCGCGGTTATACCGCTTCCCCTTGCACTCCTCGCACGGCACATACACGTCCGGCAGGAAATGCATCTCGATCCGCAGCATCCCGTCGCCCTCGCACGCCTCGCACCGCCCCCCCTTCACGTTGAAACTGAACCGCCCCGGCTTGTACCCCCGCGCCCGCGCCTCCGGCGTCCGCGAGAACAGCTCCCGCACCGGCCCGAACAGCCCCGTATACGTCGCCGGATTCGATCGCGGCGTGCGCCCGATCGGAGACTGGTCGATGTCGATCACCTTGTCCAGGTGCTCCAGCCCCTCGATCCGGTCATACGGACCCGGGTGCGCGCGAATCGAGTTGTGGATCTCCCGTTGCGCAGCGGGGAACAGCGTCTCGTTGATCAAGCTCGACTTGCCCGACCCCGACACCCCCGTGATGCACGTGAACACCCCCAGCGGGATCTCCACGTCCACCTTCTTCAGGTTGTTCTGCGCCGCTCCCCGCACCACAACCGACTTCCCGTTCGCCTCCCGCCGATGCGCCGGCGTCGCAATCCGATATGTGCCCGCCAGATACCGCCCCGTGTACGAGCTCGACACCCGCATCACCTGCTTCGGCGTCCCCTGGGCCACGATCTCCCCGCCATGCACCCCCGCCCCGGGCCCCAGGTCGATCACATAATCCGCCGACCGGATCGTGTCCTCGTCATGCTCGACCACCAACACCGTGTTGCCCAGGTCCCGCATCCGCTCGAGCGTCGCGATCAGCTTCTGATTGTCCCGCTGGTGCAGGCCGATGCTCGGCTCATCCAGCACATACAGCACCCCCACCAGCCCCGCGCCGATCTGCGTCGCCAACCGGATCCGCTGCGACTCGCCGCCCGACAGCGTCCCCGCGGTCCGGCTCAGCGTCAGGTAGTCCAGCCCCACATTCACCAGGAACCCCAGTCGTTCCGTGATCTCCTTCAGCACCCGCGCCGCGATCCGTTTCTGCTGCGCGGTCAGATCAAGCGACCGGAAATACGCCAGCGCCTCCCGCACCGGCATGTCGGTCACGTCCAGGATCGTCCGCCCGCTCACCCGCACCGCCCGCGACTCCGGCCGCAGCCGCGCGCCCCCGCACTCCGGACACGGCAACGCCGTCATGAACTGGTCGATCATCTCCCGCGCCGCCGGCGACTCCGTCTCGCGATACCGCCGCTCCAGATTCGGGATCACCCCCTCGAACGGCCGCTGGATCTCAACCTTCCGCCCGTCCCGCTCATACGAGAAGTCGACCGCCTCATCCCCCGACCCGTACAACACCACCTCCCGGAACGCCTCCGACAACGTGCGCCACGGCGACTGCGAACTCACCCCGTAGTGCCTGCACACGCACTCCAGCGCCCGCCGGTACATCCCGTCCAGCATGCGCCGAAGACTCCACGGCCGGATCGCCCCGCCCGCGATCGACAGGTGATGGTCCGGAACCACCAGGCTCGGGTCCACGCGACTGATCGTCCCCAGCCCCGTACACCTCGGGCACGCCCCGTGCGGGTTGTTGAACGAGAACATCCGCGGACTCAGCTCCTCGAAGCTCAGCCCGCACGTCACGCAAGCCAGGTGTTCGCTGTACAGCGCCTCCCGCGCCTCCCCCTCCGGCGGCTGCGACCACACCCGGATGATCCCCTCGCCCAGCCGCAGACACGTCTCCACGCTGTCCGTCAACCGCTTCTGCAGGCCATCCTTCACGACCAACCGGTCGACCACCACGTCGATGTCATGCTTGACGTACCGCTCCAGCTCGAACGCCTCATCGAGCGCGCGGAACTCGCCATCCACCCGCACCCGCATGAACCCCTGCTGCCGCACGTCCTCGAACAGCTTCTGATACGTCCCCTTCCGCTGCCGCACCAACGGCGCCAGCAACTGCACCCGCGTCCCCTCCGGCAACGCCAGCACCGCGTCCACGATCGACTGCGGGCTCTGCGACGCGATCTCCTTGCCGCACGACGGACAGTGCGGCGTGCCGACCCGCGCGAACAGCAGCCGCAGGTAGTCGTACACCTCCGTCACCGTCCCCACCGTCGACCGCGGGTTCCGGTGCGTCGTCTTCTGCTCGATCGAGATCGCCGGGCTCAGCCCCTCGATGTAGTCGACATCCGGCTTGTCCATCTGCTCGAGGAACTGCCGCGCGTACGCAGACAGACTCTCCACGTAGCGCCGCTGTCCCTCAGCATAGATGGTGTCGAAGGCCAGGCTGGATTTCCCAGAGCCGGACAGCCCGGTGATGACAATGAACCGGTCACGCGGAAGGCGGANNCCTCGGCGTAGATCGTGTCGAACGCAAGACTCGACTTGCCCGAACCGCTCAAGCCCGTGATCACCACCAGCTTGTCCCGCGGAATCGTCAAGTCCAGATTGCGAAGGTTGTGCTCCCGCGCCCCGCGAATGTGGATCGCGTCGAGCTGCGAATTGCTCCGACTCATAGGCTCCTTCGAGCTCGCTCAGGCGCCCCCAAGCTCACGAACTCATCTTCTTCAGTATGTCGTTCAGCTCCGAACGCACCTTCGCCAGCACCTGTTTCCGAGTATCCTCAGACACCTTGTAGTGCTGCTCCTGTTCAAGAATCTCGATCGTCCGCGCCGCAACCTGATAGGCGAAATCCTGTACCTTCATCGCGTCCTCTCTCCGTTTTCAAGGTCGTTTCCGGCGGGAAATGCGCCATCGTCATCGGCAGGAACCGGGATATCCGCGCACTCAACCCAAGATCATAGCCAATGCCCCGGCCCGCATCAAAGCACAAACCCCGCGCGACCCAGCCCCGCGCACCCACGCCCCATACGCAATTTGACTTGCGTGCACCCGTCTGGCATACTCCCGCCAACTGTGGATTGAAGGTAACGGAGCATCCCGCCTCGCGCACAGGGGCGTAGGCGCGCTGCTCGGCGGTCCCAAGGGCGTCTGCCTGTCTTCCTGCATCCGGCCGGCGTCGCATCTTCTTGCGACGCTTCACTTGCCGGAACACCATTGACTACGTATGTCTGAGCCCACTCAGCGCGCATGGCGTGCGGCGCGTAGGGCCGCCGCACCGGAACTGTATCGACGAAAGGATCAGGGGTAATGGCCACTAAAGTAGGTATCAACGGATTCGGACGCATCGGCCGCAACGTCTTCAAGCTGCTCATGAAGGAGCCCGGCTTCGAAGTCGTCGGCGTCAACGACCTCACCGATGCGAAGACGCTTGCGCACCTGCTCAAGTACGACAGCGTCAGCGGCGTCTACCCGGGCACGGTCGAAGCGAAGGACGACACGATCGTCGTCGACGGCAAGGCCATCAAGGTCACGGCGGAGAAGAACCCCGCCGCGCTGCCGTGGGGCGCTATCGGCGCCGAGCTGATCCTCGAGTCCACCGGCGTGTTCCGTGCCAAGGAGCAGTGCATGATGCACGTCCAGGCCGGCGCCAAGAAGGTCCTCCTCAGCGTCCCGCCGAAGGACGCCGTCGACGCGATCGTGGTCATGGGCGTCAACGACAACGAGCTCAAGCCCTCGGACGTCATCGTCTCGAACGCCAGTTGCACCACCAACTGCCTGGCCCCGG
>DIWA01000088.1 GCA_002422525.1 Candidatus Hydrogenedentes bacterium UBA6118 | reverse complement strand
GCGCCGATGCAGTGCAGCTCGCCCCGGGCCAGCGCCGGCTTCAGCATGTTCGAGGCGTCCATCGCGCCTTCCGCCGCGCCCGCGCCCACCAGGGTGTGCAGCTCGTCGATGAACAGCAGGATCTCGCCGCTCGCCTGCTCGACCTCGCGGAGCAGCGCCTTCAGCCGCTCCTCGAACTCGCCCCGGAACTTCGCGCCGGCGATCAGCGCGCCCAAGTCGAGCGCGGCGACACGCTTGTTGCGCAGGTTCTCCGGCACGTCGCCCGCCACGATGCGCTGGGCCAGCCCCTCCACGATGGCCGTCTTGCCCACGCCCGGCTCGCCGATCAGCACGGGGTTGTTCTTCGTGCGGCGCGTGAGCACCTGGATCACCCGGCGGATCTCCTCATCGCGTCCGATCACCGGGTCCAGCCGACCGGCCCGCGCGAGCTGGGTGAGGTCGCGGCTGTACTTCCGCAGCGCGTCGTAGGTGTCCTCCGCGTTCGGATCGGTCACGCGTTGCGTCCCGCGCACCTGCTGCAGGGCCTGCAACACGTCGTCGTGCTGGATGCCCGCGCCGCGCAGGATCTCGCCCGCCGGGTCCGTGCGCGTCTGAAGCATCCCCAGCAGCATGTGCTCGGTGCTCAGGTACTCGTCGTGCAGGGCCTGCGCCTCTTTCCACGCCGCCGCCAGCATCTGCTGCGCGCCGTTGCCGAGGCCCGGCTGTGCGTGCGAACCGGTCACGCGGGGCTGGTTCGCCAGGCGTTGCTCGATCTCCGTGGTCACCTGCCCGGCCGGCACGCCAAGTCGCTGCAGGATCGACGCCACCGCGCCCTGCTCCTGCGCGATCAGCGCGGCGAGGATGTGCAGCGACCCGATCTCCGGATGGTTGCGGTTCGTCGCATCCTCCATCGCTTCCTGCAGGGCTTCCTGCGCCCTGATGGTCAACTTGTCCAAACGCATATCACGTCACTCCCCTTCGATGTTGTCGTATTCGTTCAGTTCGCGCGGCGCAGCCGCCGCCGGATACCGGGCGGCGCGCCGGGTCGCGATAGGAAGAGCAAGGTCTGTGCCAATGGCGGGGAACGCGTGGGAGCGGGGCGGAAGGGCTTGGAGCGGCGCGGAAAGCCGCCGCCAACCGTTCCAGAATGGGCCGCGGGCGTTGCAGAACCGAGCGGATCCCCCGCAGTGTCGCCGGACGCAAGCAGGGCGGGAACGGAGCCCTGAGCTCCATCCCCGCCCTGGAAACCGTTCCTCGGTCGCCGGCTGCGTCGCCGCGTCGCGTCTCAGTCGCGACCGCGGGCGATGAGCAGCATGCGCAGCAGGTTCATCACCGCCATCGCCGCCGCGGCGACGTAGGTGAGGGCCGCCGCGCTGAGCACGCGCCGCGCGCCCGCCAGTTCGTCTTCCGTCAGGTAGCCGCCGTGCGCGAGCGCCTTGATCGCGCGGTTGCTCGCGTTGAACTCGACCGGCAGGGTGACCACCGTGAACGCCACCGCGCCGGCGAACAGCAGGATGCCGCCCATCATCAGCATTTGGCTCACGCCCGAGGGGAACAGCAGACCGATGAAGAACAGGGGGAACGCCAGCGTGGACCCGAGCGAGCTGACGGGATACATCACGCTACGCAGGGCCAGCGGCGCGTAGCTGTTCGCGTGCTGGATCGCGTGGCCCACTTCGTGCGCCGCGATGCCGATCGCCGCCACGCTTCGGCCATGGTACACGTCCTGCGACAGCCGCAGCGTGCGCGTGCGCGGGTCGTAGTGGTCCGTCATCTCGCCGGCGACCATCTCGATGGCGCAGGAGCGGTCGTTCGCGGCACCCCGGTCGCCCCGGGCCACGGTCATCCCCGCGTCGCGCAGGACGCGCGCGGCCGCCTCGGCCCCGGTCAGCCCGGCCCGCGTGCCCACCTGCGAATAGCGCGCGTAGGCCGACTTCACCTTGTACTGCGCCCAGAGCGCCAACGCGATCGCGGGGATCAGCAGCACGATCGTCGAGTCAAACCACAGCATGTACCGTCACCTCCTCGGCCCCGGGATCGCCGCGTGGATGCGGGCGTGTGCGGGGACCGTGTCGTCCTTGGAACCCTGCGGGCTATTTAGCATATTCCGTGCCGGATTTGGATTCGCCCGGCGGCCGTTCGCGCGCAGGGACTTGCGTTCGCAGCTCCGCCGCCCCGTGCCTCAACTGGAGGCCGTCGCCCCAAATGGGGCGGACGCGGAACGCGGTCGCGCGGTCGCCACGTGCGTTGTAACCGCCTCTTGCGCAACGGCTTGCGCGCGTTCGCGTCGGCGGGTTGCCGTCGTATTCCCCCCGGCATGCGGCATGCTACCCTCTATCATAGCAGTCTGCGGCGTCGGACGCATGGAAGGAGTGAACCGACGCCCGTAACCGGCCGGCGATGGGGCCGGCCGCCATGCACAAGGAGTGAGTCGTTCCATGAGGAGCGTGGGTGTATCGCGCTACATCGTCCCCGCGATCATCGCTACCCTCGTCTGCGTGTCCGGCGTGCAGGCCTACCTGCTTTACCGGTTGAGCGCCGACGCGGTCCCGCAAGCGGCGGAGTCCGAATCCGCTTCCGCTTCCGATGAGGCTTCCGAGCCCTGGCTGCGGATCCAGACCTCCGAGCGCCCGCGCCTGCTTCCCGCGCCGCCCGCCGACCCCTTCGCCGATCCTCTTGCCGACCCCTTTGCGGGGTTCGAGGAGATGCAGCGGCGGATGGATGCCATGTTCGAGCGGGCTTTCCGGGGCGCGCCGAGCGCCGGGGGCGGTCTGCGCGGATCCGGGTTCGGTTCCTGGCCGGATCAGCGCGACTTGTTCACCGGTCCCGCCATGACGTTCCAGGACCTCGGCGATCACTACGAGGTCGTCATGCCGATCGATGAAGACATGCACCCCGAGGTGCAGGTGCGGCTCGAGGGGCGCAATCTCTCGATCGAGGCGGTCATGTCGTCGCGTTCGGACGGCGGCGCGCAGAGCGGCTCGGTGGGGTCGCGCGGGCAGGTCGAGCGCAGCCGGCGGCTGTCGCAGTCGGTCTACTTGCCGCAGCCGGTCGACGAATCCAGCCTGGAAGTGACGACGGAAGACGGTCAGCTCCGCGTGACGATCGACAAGCAGCGCTGAGCGCGGGCTCCGCCGATCACCCGATCCGGTCGCCCGGACGCGGACGGCCCAGAAACGGCGGCCAGATCCAGGGCAGCGGCGAGCGGGTGAACGCCTGTTCGATGCGGAGCGCCCCCTGGCCCGCGGCGATGACGACGCGCGGCACGCTCTCGACCACCGTACCGGGCGGCGCGTCGACCGCTTCGTCCGCGCACGTCGCCCGCAACACGAACACGATCCGCCCGCGGTGCGTGAACCCGGGGGTGTCAAACGGACGGCAGGCGCGCACGAGCCGCTCCAACGCCCGGGCGGGCCGGCTCCAGCGGAACAGCAGATCGTCGCCCTCGAGGCGGCGGTCGTAGGTCGCGTCCTCCGGTCGCTGCGGGGTTCCGTGCAGGCCCTCCCGTTCGATCTGGTCCATCACCTCGACCACGCGGGCGTGCAGCACCTCCGCGCTCTTCGCGTAGACCGCGCCGGCCGTATCGTCCTCGTCGAGGTCGAACGCATACTGCGCCACGATGTCCCCGTCGTCGATCCCTTCCGTCATGATGTGAAAGGTCACGCCGCTTTGCCGCTCGCCGGCGAGGATGACCGCTTGGAACGGGTTCGGCCCGCGGTGGCGCGGGAGCAGGGAGGAGTGGCAGTTGACGCAGCCGATCCGGAGCAGATCCAACACGGGCCGCTTGAGAATCACCCCGAACCCCGCCACGAGCAGCAGATCCGGCTCGGTTCGGGCCAGCGGCGCGAGTTCCTCCGCGTCCATGCGGTCCAGGTAGACGATCGGGATGCCGCGGCGCAGGGCCATGCCGCCGGGCGTGGCCCCGGGCGACAGCGCCGCGCTCAGCAAGGCGTCCGCCTTGCGCTCGATGCCGGACCGCCGCCCGCTCTCGACTACCGCCGCGATCTCGTGCGTCGAGTTCAGCAGACGGGCCAAGGCCCCGGCGGCGAGTCGGCCGCTTCCCGCAACGGCAATCCGCACTGGTCTCCGCTCCTTGCCCCCGGCGGTCAGAACCGCTTCTTCGTGTCGATCAGCAGCGTGACCGGCCCGTCGTTCGTCGAGCGCACGCGCATGTGCGCGCCGAACTCGCCCGTCGCGACCGGCACGCCGCGCTCCTCGAAGGCCTTCGCCGCGGCTTCGTAGAGCGGAATCGCGATCTCCGGCCCCGCCGCGCCGGAGAACGAGGGGCGTCGGCCTTTGCGACAGTCGCCGAGCAAGGTGAACTGCGACACGAGCAGCACGCTCCCGCCGACGTCGTAGAGCGACAGGTTGAACTTGCTCTGCGCGTCCGCGAAACAGCGCAGCCCCGCGATCTTGTCGGCGAGGAACTCGGCATCCGCCGGCGTATCGTCCGGCTCGACGCCGACGAGCACCAGCAGACCGTGCTCGATCGCGCCCGTGATCCGACCATCCACCTCCACGGACGCGTCCGTTACGCGTTGCACCACGGCGCGCATGTCCCGTTCGTCGCTCCTTCCCCGACCCGTAGCCGCGATTGCGGACGTCGACGGTCGAGTCTAGCAGCGGGTCGGCAAAGCGTTCAAAACGCCGGGGACGACGCACCGCTTTGGGCGGCCGATGCGGCCTGTGCCATACTCACAGCGATACCGACAGGGAGAAGGGATGACCGCCGCACGTGGATGAACGCACACAGATACAGGAGGACCTCGCGCAACTGGCAGGGAACATGGTGCATCGCGGCGCGAACACGCTGTCCGAACAACGCGCCGCGGACTACGTGCGGCGTCGGCTCGAAGAACGCGCGCCCTACACCCACACCGACGCGTTCCACGCCACGGACAACCCCCTGGCCATGCTCGCCGCGTTTTACGGCGAGTTCGTGTTCGTCGCGATCATCGCCCACTGGCTCCCCATCGTCGCCTTCGCCTACGGCGTCGTGGTCTTCTTCTTCTACCTCGCCGAACACACCGGCTACGCCACCGTGTCGCGCCTGTTCCCGCAATACGAATCGCAGAATGTCGTCGCGCGCATCCCCGCGGAGCGTCCGCGCGGCCGCATCGTGGTGACGGCCCACTACGACACCGCACGCGAGGGCCTGCTGACCTCGCCCTGGGTCGAGCGCCGCGCCCGCGCTTTCCACTTCGTGCTCGTGTTCGCCATGTTCTGCGTGCTCGCGGGATGCGCGCTCGGCGCGGCCGATCCGGCCGGCGAGACGATCGGCGCCTGGGCCGAGCTCCTGCGCTGGTCCGCGTCCGCCTTGCTCGCAACCGTCGCGCTTGGCCTGCTGCTCACCGAGGTCGCCGGCGCCGGCGACAGCGACGCCTATGCCCGCGGGGCCAACGACAACGCCTCCGGGGTCGCGGCGCTGATCGCGCTCTCCGGGCGCCTTGCGCGCGAACCCCTGGCGGACTGCGACGTCTGGTTCGTCGCCACCGGCAGCAGCGCCCTCTGGCGGTCCGGCATGCGCCATCTCATGAACGACCCCGAGCTGACCTCCCGGCCGCTGTGGTTCATCGACATCAACCGCGTGGGCGCGGGGCCGACCGCCCTGGTCGTGGGGGAGGGGCTCATGTACCCCTTCCGCAACCGGCGCGACGTCCTGCGAACCCTCGAACGCGATCCGAACCTCGGCCCACTGCCGCGCGTCTTCAACGCCGGCTACCCCAGCGACCTGCTCCTGCCCCTGTCCCGAGGCTACCCCGCCGTCGGGGTCACCGCCCTGCCGCCCGACGCCCCCGCCCAGGCGGATGCCGACGGCGCCCGGTTCGACCGGCCCTACGACGTCCGGCCCGAGCGCGTGATCGCCGCGACCGACGTCGCCGAGACCCTCACCCGCGTCGCCCGCGCCTGGCTCATTCGCCAAGACAAGACGTAGGAGGAGCGCGGGCGTCTGGCAATGACCGGCGAGGGCGCCGGT
>DIWA01000079.1 GCA_002422525.1 Candidatus Hydrogenedentes bacterium UBA6118 | reverse complement strand
CTTAATTATCAGACACTACACTAGTACTCGTAGCAGTCGGCCCATCAGTCGAGGCGTCACCGGCGCGGATGCGGTGGTGAGTACTGTGGTGCTGTGTGAGCGGCATCTTGGGTGCAGGGGTGCTCCGCGTAGTTAGTTTGCTGACTCCCTGCGGTGAAGGGAGGTCGGGGCGAATGGCAGGGATAGGCTTAGGGCATCATCCACTGAGTTCGTTCCTGTTGAAGGTTACGAACCGCTGCAACTTTGACTGCGCTCGGTGTTATTTCCGCCACCACGCGGATCAAGCCTATCGCAAGCGCCCAGTGGATATGTCCATCGAGACGCTTGTCGTGCTTGCAGGACGGCTGGGGGAGTATGCCCGTGTTCATACCCTTGAGTCTGTCGACATTCTCTTCCATGGAGGCGAGCCTCTGATCCGAGGCGTAAGCTTCTTCGACCAAGCTGTCCAGATCCTACGCGACTGCCTTCCGGTTACGTGCGATCCCCACTTCTCATTGCAGACAAACGCTTCCCTCATCACCAATGAATGGGTTGACTGCTTTCATCGGAACCAGCTGTCAGTCTCCGTGAGCCTGGACGGACCTCGACGCGCTCAGGATAGACACCGGCGGCTCGTCAACGGTCAGTCGTCTTTCGATCTAGTCATGGATCGGGTACGTCTGCTCCAGGAGCACCGTTGGGGGGCTACCGTGATGTCTGGCGCTCTCGCCGTCGTGGACCTTCGAGATGACCCAGATGAGGTGTTCGCATTCCACCGGTCAGTCGGCTTGCCATTCGTGGACTACCTGTGGCCCGACGGCACGCATGATTCGCCTCCGCCCTTTCTGGATGATTTCCGAGCGGATACTCAATACGCCAGGTGGAGCAGCAGTGTGTTTGATACGTGGTTTCAGGACGGTTCTGGGGAGCCGGGCATAAGGTTCTTTGAGAATGCGCTAGCCCTTCTGTTTGGCGGACAAAGCAACACGGAAGGGCTTGGGTCTGGCGAATTGTCGTTGGTTACAATCCAGACTGATGGGGAGATTCAGGACTCAGACATTCTGGCCGTTGCCTTCGAGAATGCTGGTCGGTTTGAACCAGGCTTCTTCGTTGGTAGGCACTGCTTTGACGATGTAACATCCAGCGTGTCGTACGCGAGGCGCGCACAACTCTACAAAGCAGATGGCTTGTGTCTGGAGTGTCGGGGCTGCACATGGCGAGACGTCTGCTCCGGCGGCATGCTTCCCCATAGGTATGGGAGCCGCCATGGGTTCGATGCTCCGTCGGTATACTGCGGCAACATAAAGTACCTTCTTCGTCACATCCAGGATGCTGCCGCAATAGAACTCGCCCGGGCGGACTCGTCACCACTTGGGGTGGTGTTATCTTCAGATTCGCCCAACGCGGAACCCAGAGGGATCAACGAGATGGAGAACGTCTCTGATTTCCTTGCTTGCTGGGATAGACCGCGTGATGAGAGCTTCACGCATCTGCCGCCGGTGGTTGGTCTCCGTTCTCATGTCAATGTGGACGGCGACATTGACAACCCGACCGCAGAGATCGCGTGCAAGACTGCTCGCGACTTTCTGAGCCATCTGGAGATCGGTGTTGCCGAGGCGTGTGACCTCTTGATTCATCGTTTGGGGCTGGTAACCTATTCAAGTTGTCAAGGCCACGAGCTTCCAGACGGCAGGTTGCGCGAACGGGACGTAGGCGTGTTGCCGCGTTCAGAAGACGAGCTACGTTGGACGCGGTGTGTACTCACGCGAATGGCTTCCGCAGCACACCTCATGGCCCCTCAAGGAGTAACGCTTCTTGTCGAAGAGAATGCCCTACGTGACACTAGCCAGGGTGTTCTCTATAGGACACTCGATCTACGGTTCTCCAGTTGCGGAGTCATCCCCCCGACGGAGTACTTCAAGGCAACGGAAGCTACGTATGATGCACTCGTCTGCGTTCTGCGGTACTGGACGCGCGCGTTGCCTCCCCATGCCCTTGCACCAGACCCGCCTATGCCCGCTGAGGATGCCTACTCAGGAGTGGGTACGCGCAGACCGGCGGAACTGGGAGCCTCGGCGCAGCTCCGATTCAGAAGCTCAGCCACATCCAGCCCTGAGCAGCGTGAGGAATCTGAGCGCATTCGCAGGTCGCTCTGCTCCCGTGAAATCGAACGCGTTGACTTCTCCAGTGGCTACTGCAACGTCCACCTTGGCGCATCAATCTACCCCGACGAATCAGAAGTCGTCCTTCGCCAAGCAACACGGTCAAAGGTCGTGGTCGTTCACAATCACGCTTGGGCTTTGCTGGCATGGAGTCACGCGATCGATCGCCCTGAGTTGCATGATCCTTCTCGCAGTGTCTGGATAACACGCTTCGACGCACACACGGACATGATGGCACCATCTCTGGGAGTTAGCTCAGATGGTCGGTCTCTCACGAACCTGCTGACCCATGACGTCTTCACCGGGCATAGCTGTGCGACGGACATTATGTCCGGTGCTATCGCCCCCGGTTCCTTTACCCTACCATTCTGCTACGGGCGTGCTAGTGTCACCCTAGACTATGCCGCCCCTGACCGTGTGGCATGCGAGAGTGCAGAGGCTTACCTGCCATCAGGGTCTTACTCCCTTTGTGGTGTCCGCGGTGCCTGCGTTTTCGCCCCTGACAGCAAGGCTTTGGCCATACTGCCCAAGGAATCGGGGCCGCTTCGTTGGTCCGTAGGCCTCTGTGGGGACAAGCTCCCTCCACGAACGCATACCTTCTGGATTCTCGATGTAGACTGCGACTACTTCAACAACAGCAACGATGGGAGTGACTTCGTCCCAGATGGAGGCAGCGAGGCAGACGAGATCGCGACCCGTCGGTTGAGGGAGTTACGCGATTGGCTGGAGGCGTTGCCGCGCTTGCCGGACTTGGTCACGGTTTCGTTGTCGCCCGATTTCTGCCCGGCGCAGTACGGCCTGCCAGCTGCGGATGCTCTTGTCCGCCTCTTGCGCTCCCGACTGGATTCCCGGGGTAAGCCTCCCCAGGCGTAGGAGGGGCCATGGTGCGCACAAACCGCCTCGCTTGGCGGTGTTCGGCCACGCTGCCAGGCTCGCTCGGGTCATCTGCCGGCGTCGCCCTATCCTCCGGCCGCGTCAACACCACTCTAGCACGCCTGCTCCGGCCACGGAACCGGACGAACAAAAGACAGGAGACTCTCTCATCGTGCGCGTCGGCCGCAGAGACGACCGGGGGATGGACAGCTGCCCCGCACCCGATCCACCCCTTGGCCAATCCGCTCACCACTCACCGCGACCGGCCATTCCTACTGTGGCCGCGACAGAACGCTTCTACTTTGCGTTGACAGCCAGACCAGCGAAGACCAAGTGGTTCACTCATCGTGAACGGACCAGAGAACGGGGACTTGGCAGCGGCTTGACGGGGGGAGCGAGTGCGCCTCGGTATTGACATAGACATTCGTCACGCTTCGTCACGGCAGGCCGGTCTCGCCCTATGCGAGTTCATCCGCCAGAACTCCACCAGGAACATGGTCGTTCCGTCATGCACGGTTCGGGCAGACAACCAGGTGTCGATTAAGGCAGCGCGGGTCCTTACCGCTGTTATGGCCGGTAGTTCGTCGACAAGAGGCACTACCTCTCAGGGAGCCCACCGGATCCGGTTGGACGACGCTGCCGTTGAGATTTTGGAACAGGAGGCTAGTAGGCACCCCAGGGTGGAAGTGGCCGTAGTCGTTCCGCACATGTTCCTGTTGCCGCTGCTTCGGCGGTTCTGCTTCCATTTGCAGGCCTGTTTTGGGACCGATGATCCCTTGGTCTATGTCGTCCCGGACTATCTAGATCACGACAGCGCACCGTGTAGCATAGTCAGGTGCTACGCACGCGAACGGAGGCGTGTTGCCGCCTTCCTGCGAAGCAAGCGGATCCACTGCATTGACGCGAGGAGGTCTTTGCTGCTAGAGAACCTCTACTCGCTTGCCATATACACTATCCCAGCCAAATACCTTCTTTTTGTCGACGATGACGTCTTTTTGTCAGATCGGAGAGCAATCGATAGGTTGGTCTCCTCGCTCAGGGCCGGATACCGCATGGTTGGATACTACGATGAGGTCACACAACGAGTGCACACGTCCTTCTTTGGTATGGCGACGGAAGCGCTATGGGCCTCCATCGACTTATTCGACGATGGTGAGAACCTCTATGCAGAGACCCGTCGAGATACGGGGAGCATCGCCTTCGCCAAGCTGCGTTCGGAGAACTCCGTCGCGGTGCTAGGACCTTACCGAGACGGACAGAACGAATGGGGCTTCCACTTGGGCCACTGCGCATCCGAGCTATGGCGCGACTTTCCACAGATCCTGTCGCACCACGGTGGACCAGCGCATGAGTGGTACGATGAGATAGCGGACGTTCTGAAGGAGGTCTCGCCAAGCTCCGTGGATGATTCGGCCTACGTACCGATCACTGATTCAGTACGCCGAGGCGCGTACTCAGATCCCAGGGAGTACTACTCGCGGGTGCAGAACAACCTGTCTTGGTTGACGAGAATGGACTGAACCGCCTCGCTCACGCCTCCCCCTACGACGCCTTCGCCAGAAACNNCGACAGGTCTTCCGCGATCCCCAGCAGCGCCCGGCCGGCCGCCTCACGGGCGGCGCGCGCCTGGGTCTCCCCGAAGGTCACGTCCTCCCGCGACCCTTCCACCGCGATGGTCTCCGCGCTGGTCGAGGCGAACGGGACGACCCCCGTGCGCACGTCCAGCAGCATCGCCTCCACGTACGCGTAGGTGCTCCCCTCATCCTTCCGCAGGACGCGGTAGCTCCGGTACGACCGCGTGCTGACCCGGTACACGAGCAGCAGGTCCGCCTGGAAACGCGCCGCCGCCTCGCGCAGATGCGAGATCGACGTCGCCTCGGGCAGCATCAGCGCCGGCAACAGCGACACCCGCCGCACGCGCGCGCTCTCGCCCAGCTTCGCCAGCGCCGCATCCAGCCCGGCCTCATCCACCGACTCGTACACCGAATACATCCACCGCCCGCCGTATCCCGACTCGCCGAACGGCAGCACCGCCAGATGCGCCTCCGCCGGCAGACTGATCCGACCGTCCAGGATCTGCGCGATCGCCTCGTTGTCCATCCGCGCCTGGTCCGCCTTGAACAACGACTCCGTGATCACCGGCCGCGCGCTCTGCGGCTCCGCCGTCACGTACGCATGGCTGCTGCGCGTGGTCGTGCACCCCGTCAGCAGGCACAACGCGCCCGCCCCCAACATCGTCAACGCCGCCAACTGCATCGCCTTCATGATCCGCCTCCCCAATCGCCGCGGAACGGCCCCATGCCGCCCCGGCTCCTATCCCGAAACGCCGCCCTCGGTTCCCGCTTCGCCGCGCCGCACACCCAGTATGAACCCGCGCTCCTGTCGCGCCAAGCCCTTTTTTTCGCGCCAAGCGCCTTTTGGGGTCCGGAGCCCCGAAAATGCTATACTCACCCCCCATGCGCCGGGACGTACAAGCGCGCCCCGGACACGAAACAGATGACTGCGAACCTGCTGCATCCAGAGGTGGCCACGATATGACCCGCGCGCGAATCATCGGCACAGGCCAGTACCTGCCGCCAAAGATTCTGACAAACCACGACCTTGCACAGATGGTGGACACCACCGATGAGTGGATCCAACAGCGCACGGGCATCCGGCAACGCCACGTGGCCGAGGAAGGCGCCGGCAGCTCCGATCTCGGCGCGGAGGCCGCCCGCGCAGCCATCGCGTCCGCCGGCATCGACGCCGCCGACATCGACTGCCTCATCTGCTGCACCATGACGTCCGACTACCTGTTCCCCTCGGCGGCCTGCCTCATCCAACACAAAGTCGGCGCCAAGCGCGCCGCCGCCTTCGACGTCAACGCCGCATGCTCCGGCTTCATCTACGCCCTCTCCATCGCCGACGCCTACATCCGCGCCGGCATGCACAAGACGGTCCTCATCGTCGGCGCCGACCTCATGACCAATCGCCTGAGCTGGGACCGACGCGACACCGCCATCCTCTTCGGCGACGGCGCCGGCGCCGTGCTGCTTCGCGCCGACGACGGCGACCGCGGCCTGCTCATGACGCATACCGCCGCCGACGGCGGCTTCCATGAGCTGCTCTACCTCCCCGCCGGCGGATCCAAGCAAGTCATCCGCTGCGACAACGTAGACGGGCTCGACCTCGGCATCGTCATGAGCGGGCGCGACCTTTTCAAGAAGGCCGTCAACGCCTTCGGCGCAGCCGCCCAGAAAGCCCTCGACGACACCGGGTTCACCATCGACGACATCGCGCTGTTCGTGCCGCACCAGGCCAACACGCGCATCATCTACAGCGTAGCCGAACGGCTCTCCATACCGCGCGAGAAGGTCTTCGTCAACATCGACCGCGTCGCCAATACGGTCGCCGCGACCATCCCTATCGCGCTGGACGACGCCGTCAAGGAAGGCCGCTTGAACGCGGGAGATCTCGTGCTTCTCGTCGCCTTCGGCGCCGGGCTGACCTGGGGGTCCGCCATGGTGCGCTGGTAACCTCGGGGACGGACATTGAGTGCAATCCAGTTGAGGGCCATGGGCAGCGGCTCCGAAATCGGGGCCAACAGCTATCTGATCACGTGCGGCTCTGAACAGATCGTGCTGGACTGCGGCCTCCACCCCAAACTCGAGGGCCGCGCCGCCCTCCCCGATCTGGCCCCGCTGCGAGGCGACCCCGCCGCGGTCATCGTCTCCCACGCCCACGTCGACCACTGCGGCGCCGTGCCCTACCTCCTCAAGCAGTGCCCGGCCACCGCGTGCTACGCCACCCAGGCCACCCTCAACCTCATGGACCGCATGCTGCACAACAGCGTCGCCGTCATGGGCACGCTCTCCCTCGAACGCGGCATCTCCGACTACCCCCTCTACCGCCACGGCGACGTCGAGTCCGTTATCCGCCGCGCCTACGGCCTCTCCTACCACAAGGAGTTCGCGCTCGACTGGGACAGCGAAACCCGCGCAACCTTCATACCCAGCGGCCACGTCCTCGGAGCCGCCGGCATCCTGCTCCGCATGCCCGGCCACACCCTCTACTACACCAGCGACATCTCCCTGGCCGATCAGGAGCTCCTCGGCGGCATGGAGTTCCCCGACGAAAGCGCCGGCATCGACACCCTCGTCGTCGAGTCCACCCGCGGCGCCCAGGAAGGCGGCCACCTCTACAACTTCCAGAGCGAAGTCGAGCGCCTCGTCGTCGCCATCAACGGCGTCCTCGACGCCGACGGCGTCGTGCTCATCCCCTCCTTCGCCCTCGGCCGCACCCAGGAACTCCTGAACGTCATCGCCCGCCTCATCGAGGAAGAGCGCATCCCCGACGTCCCCGTATACGCCTCCGGCCTCGGCCGCGCCGTCTACGAGATCTACGCCAAACACGCCCGCCTCCTCAAACCCGACGCCGTCTTCCGGCCGCTCCACACCTTCAAGCGCATCGGCGACGTCTGGGAACGTCAAGTCCGCCGCGACCTCGTCCGCCAGCGCAGCATCATCGTCGCCACCTCCGGCATGATGGTCGAAAGCACCCCTTCCGCGGTGATCGCCCAGGAACTCGTTCGCGACACCCGCCACGGCATCTTCTTCGCCGGCTACCTCGACCCCGACACCCTCGGCTACAAGCTCGTCAACTGCGCCCAGGGCGACGCGTTCGCCTTCGAGTACATGGGCCGCAAAGTCGAAGTCGTCCTCCAAAACATGCAACGCTTCCATTTCAGCGCCCACGCCCATCGCGACGACCTGCTCCGTGTCGTGCAGCGTATCCGGCCCAAGAACGTGGTCTTCGTTCACGGCGACGACGACGCCGTCGCCTGGATGCACGACAATTGCCACGGCGACTTCACCAAGCATATCCCCGACCCGGACGCGGACCTGGTCCTGGAGGCGTAGGCGTGTCAAAGCGGAAGCCGTGGATGCGGCGTGCGCTCGGCGCGGCCTGCATCGCGTTCTCTTCCGTAACGCGCCGACTGCCGCTCCCCCTCGCCGCTGCGCTCGGCCGCGCGCTGGGAACCCTGGCCTATCTGGTGATCCCGCGACTCCGCTCCGGCGCCGTCGGCAATCTCAACCTCGCATACCGCGACGCCCTCTCGCCCGCCGCCAAACGCCGCATCGCCCGTCGCGCCGCGCAACACCTCGGCATCGTCGGCGCGCTCTTCTCCCGAGTCCCGACCATCGACACAACCTTCGTGGAGCAACACGTGCGGATCGAGGGACGCGAGCATCTCGACGGCGTCGAAGGCGCGATCCTCATCGGCGCGCACATCGGAAACTGGGAGTGGATGGCCCCCGTGATCCGTACGTTCCGCGACAAAGCCGCCGAAGTCGTCCGCCCCCTCGATGACCCCGCCCTCGCCGCCTACGTCGACGACACCCGCCGCGGCAACGGCGTCGTCACCATCCCCAAGGCGGGCGCGGGCCGGGACATCGTCCACATGGTCCGCAACGGTTTCCTCGTCGGCATCCTCATCGACCAGAGCCCCCGCGAGAACGCCGTCGCCGTGCGCTTCTTTGACCAACCCTGCTGGGCCACCATCGCGCCCGTCATGGTCGCCTTCCGCACCCACGCCCCCGTGATGCCCATCAGCATGACCCGCGACCCCGACGGCGACTACACGCTCCGCATCGGCGCCCCCATCGAACTCACGCGAACCGGCTGCCTCCGCACCGACATCATCGAGAACTCCCAGCGCTGCCAGGACGCGATCGAGCAACTCGTCCGCGCCCATCCCGAACAGTGGCTCTGGGCGCACCGCCGCTGGAAGGCCCGCCCCCAACTCGAAGCCCAGTGGCAGGCCCGCCTCGCCCGCGACCACGACCCCGCCTCCGGCTGAACCCCGCTATCGCTCCGCTTCAGCCCCGCCTCTCATCACGTTCAGATCGGATCCCCCGGCTTCCACTCGTAGATCAGCGCCGGACTCTCCACATACCGGCGAATATGCTGATAGAAGGGGAACGCCTCCCCCGCGTCATACGCGCGATGATCCATCGTGACGCAGAACGTCACCACCCACCGCGGCACGATCTCCCCCTCCACCACAAGCGGGGCCAGATGCAGATCGCCGACCCCGAACATCGTCACCTCCGGCGGAATGATCACCGTCACCGTCTGGTGACCCGGGATCATCATCCCGATGTTCGCCATCGTCACCGTCGCCCCCAGCACCTCCTCCGGCTTCAACTGCTTGTCGAGCGGCGTACTGGCCACTTCCGGATCCGGTTTGGTGCGCGGCGCCAGGCCGCTGCGCAGGAGCATCCACAGCCCCGGCAACGCGCACAGATCCAGCTCAAGCAACGCCGTCCCCACGTAGCGCCACGCCGCGCTGCGGTACAGCCGATCCGTGTCCGTGCGCCGCGCGCGGCGCGCCAGATCGCGCATCTCCTCCGCCACCGTAGCGAGATCTTTCAGATGCGGGTTCCGCACCACCGGCCGCACCACACCCCACTTCGTGTGCACCGTGAAACTGAGGTTGATGTCCTCCGCCTGATACAGCGTGCCCCCGTCGCGGTACAGCGAGAAATCGAGGAATCCGTTCAGACATGGCACATGATGCAAGCCATGCGCGAAGGCCTTCACGAAAAACGCGGAGAAGTTCCGGTTCAGCGCCTGCCGCAGCACCGCCTTCTCATCGAGGTGGTCCCCGCCCCGCGTGCGATTCCCCCGCCCGTACTCCACGAGGCTCGTGACATCCATCTGCACAATCCCCGCCGCGTGCGGGATCTTCCGGGCCGACTGCGAGAGAAGGTACGACACGCTCTGCCGCAGGAAGCTCATCGGCACTTCCTCGCGGACCTTCACGTTCCTCTTCAGGTACGCCGTCTTATAATCGCGGAGCATGTATGCGTGCGCCTCCCTCCGGCATCCAGCCTCACTCGCCGATCTTGACCACGCGCCCCGTCTTGCCGGAACGATAGATCGCGCGGGCCACATCCACCGCATGCCGCGCCGCGGCGAGCGGAATCACCGGTTCCCGATCGTTCCGCACCGCCTTCACCAGGTCCTCGATAATCTGCAAGTGCCCGTCGGCCGACACCGCCATCGGGTCGCTGCTCGCCGCATCCTTTCCTTCTTTCCCGCCGAACAGCTCCATCATCCGCGCCCGCTCCCGCGGCGTGCCCATCTCACAAAACTCAAGCGTGTTTCCGCGCCGCGAGAACGACCCCTTCGTGCCATACAGGTAGATGTGCTGCGCCCCCTCGGGCAGCGCGCAGGTCGTCGTGTACAGCGTGCCCAGCGCGCCGTTCGCGAACTGCAACACCGCCACGGTCTGGTCCTCGGACTGTATCTGATGATTGTACACCCCGTAGAACCCCGCCACGCTATGCACCGGCCCTCCCAGGAAGATCGCCAGGTCCAGCGTGTGGATCCCCTGGTTCATCAGGCTGCCGCCCCCATCCCAACGCCACGTGCCGCGCCACGCCCCGTGCGGCCCGTCGTAGTAACTCGCCGCACGGAACCACGGCAAATGCGCATGCACCCCGATCAGGTTCCCCATCTTCCCCTTCTCGATCGCCCGCTTCAGCATGCGATTGCAGTTATCCATCCGATACTGGAAGATGCAGCCGCATTTCACCCCGGTCTCCCGCACCGTCTCTTCAAGCTCGGTGATCGCCGCCGGCCGCACGTCCACGGGCTTTTCCATGATCAGATGCTTGCCCGCGCGCGCCGCCTGGATCCCCATCTTCGCGTGCTTCCCGCTCTCCGTAACCACGCACACCGCGTCCACATCCGTGTCGCGCAGCAGGTCCGCGTAGCGCGCGTACCCCTTGCAGTCGAACTGCCTGACCCCCGTCTCCCGACGCGCCTCATCCGTGTCGCACACGGCCGTGAGCGCAGCGCCTTTCGCTTGCTGGATCGCCTTGCAGTGATGCATCCCCATCCCCAGCCCCACGACAGCGAAGTTCAGCGTCTTGGCCATGGCAGTCTCTCCCGTTCGTTCGGTCGCCGCGGGGCGACCCTCCTCAGCGGCATTCCTCAAACCATAGGCGACACGCTGGATGCGATCAAGCGACAGTCCGCTAACCGCCCCCGCCCCCGCCCTGTCCTTCGCCGCCGAACAACGCCAGGTTTCGCCGCGCGTCGACGTTCTCCGGATCAAGGGCCAACGCAGAGCGAAAGCACGCCACCGCCTCCTCCAGCCGCCCCTGCCCGACCAACGCAGCCCCCAGGTTGTTCCACACCACCGCATCCTCCGGCCGATGCGTCAGCGCCGCGCGCAGCCGCGCCTCCGCCTCCGCATACCGCGCGCTCGCCAGCAGCGCCGCCGCCAGGTTGTCCTGCGCCTCGGGCAGCTCCGGGTCAAGCTCCGCGGCCGCCTCGAGCTGCGCCAACGCTTCCTCGACCCGCCCCATCCGCAACAGCAGCGCCCCCAGCTCGCTCCGCGTCGCCGCGTCCGCCGGATACGCCGCGACCCCCTCCGTCAACACGCGAAGCGCCGCGTCCGCCCGCCCCGCCTGCGTCAACGCCTGCGCATACACGCGCCGCGCCGCGCCGTCGCCGGGCGCAATCGCCAACGCCGCCGCCAAGTGCTCCAGCGCCTCGTCCAGCCGCCCCGCCTCCCGCAGATGCACGCCCGCGTTGAAGTGGGCCATCGCGTTGTTCGGCACAACGCGCGCCGCATGCGTGAACAGCGTCACCGTGTCCCGCCAGGTCCGCACCTGCGCATGCGCCGTCGCGCCCAACGCCGCGATCGCCGCGACCGCCGTGATCGCGACCGCCCCGCGCCCCCTCCGCCGCAACGCCGTCCCGCCCGGAACCGCCCACGCCGCCGCGATCAGCAGCCCCGTCATCGGCACGTACGTGTACCGATCAGCCATCCCCTGCGTCCCCACCTGCAACAGCCCGATCACCGGCACGAGCGTTCCCNNCGTACCAAAACCACCCCACGAACAGATACGGCCGCCGCCGCGCCCCCGCGATCGCCCACGCCGTCAGCCCGAGCAGCAGCAATGCCGATGCGACCGTGATCAACGCCGACGTCGCGCCCCGCGGATGCGGGTAGTACACCGCCAGATCCGTCGGCGCGATCGTCTTCCACAGATACCACGCATACGCCACGACCGCGTTCTCGATCCGATCCGCCAGCGGAAGCCCTTCCAGCGAACTCACCGCGAGCCCGTACTGCGTCGCCACGGTCGCCACCCCCGCCGCCGCCGCCAGGCCGAACAGGGGAGCCTTCTCCGCCAACGCCCGCGGCCACCGACGATCCGGCCGCGGACCGACCCGCCCCAACGGCCAGTAGTCCACCAGCAACAGCGCCGCCGGCAGCGTCACCAGCATGGGCTTGGCCATCAGCCCCAGCGCCAGGCAGACCGCCGTCCCCCCGTAACGCACGGCCCGCGCGCGCGAACCCGACGGGGCCCGCACATAGCCCACGTAGCACAGCATCGTCGCCCACCAGAACGCCGTGCTCAGCACGTCCTTGCGTTCCGCCACCCACGCCACCGACTCGACATGCAGCGGATGAACCGCGAACACCGCCGCGACGAAGGCGCTGCGCCACCCCCGGTCGCCCGTGTACACCATGAGCGTCAGGAACAGCAGGACCGTGTTGACGGCATGCAGCGCGACGTTTGTCAGGTGGTGCCCCCCGGCCCACAGCCCGAACACCGCGCAGTCGACCATGTGTGAGAGCCACGCGATCGGCTGCCACGTCCCGCTGATCCCCGTCGTGAACGCCCAGACCACCCCTTCCCAGGTGAGGCCCGCCTGCACCTCCGGCCGCTCCGTCACATACAGCCCGTCGTCATACCGCACGAACGGGTAGTCGTACACGGCGACGTACGGGAGAATGGCCAGCGCCGCCAGCGCGCACGCCATCATCCAGCGCAGCCGCGTCGGCGATGCCGAGGATCGCGCGGGGCTCGCATCACAATCCCCGACGCCGCCCCCTCCTCCGCGACCGGTCACGAGCGATCCCCCCGCCTCGTCCCCGAGGTCTCAGTCAAGATGGATTCCGTCCCGTGTCCCGTGCTACGCTGCAAATCACCCCGTTCTGCGGCGCCCCACAAACGCGCCGTCGGTCTCCGGGGCCTCACCAACCGACTCGGAGGGATCTTGCACCATGGCTGAACGCCTTGGCAACACCGCGATCATGCAGAACGCTTGGAAGGCCCGCACCGCCATCCCTGCGTTCAACATTCCATACTTGCCCATGATGGAGCCCGTCGTCCGCGCCCTCCACGACACGCGCAGTTTCGGCTTCATCGCCGTCGCGCGCCTGGAATGGATCAAGTTCGAGTCGGGCAGCCTCCGCGATATCTACGACGAGTACCAGCGCGTCAAGGACGAGCGCTTCACACGCCTCCACCTCGACCACGTGCCCGTCATCGATGAAGACCAGCTTGTCGTCGACTACATGAAAGACCTCACCGAGGCCGCCGACATGGGCTACGACTCCGTCATGGTCGACGGATCCCGCCTCAGTCTCGACGAGAACATCGCCGCCACGCGCAAGGTCGTCGAAATGGCCCACGCCCGCGGCATCCCCGTCGAGGCCGAGCTCGGATCCATCGTCGGCCACGAAGCCGGGCCCATGCCGCCCTACGAAGAGCTCTTCGCCTCCGGAAAGGGCTTCACCGACCCCGATGAAGCCCGCCGTTTCGTCGCCGAGACCGGCGTCGACTGGCTCTCGATCGCCATCGGCAACATCCACGGCGCCATCTCGTCCGCCCGCAAGGAAAAGAAGACGGAGGCCCGGCTCAGCATCGACCGGCTCGACGCCATCAGCACGGCCGTCGGCATCCCCCTCGTGCTCCACGGCGGCACCGGCATCCGCAAGGAGCACACCCTCGAAGCCATCCGCCACGGCATCGCCAAGATTAACGTCGCCACCGCCATCCGCCAGCCCTACGAGGCCCTCATCGGCCAATCCGTCGAGGCCGCGCAGGATGCCGTATACGACACCATGCTGGAACTGATTCGCGACGAATTGGAGTTGGAGAACAGCGTTGATGCAATCTGTCCCCAGACGGATTGATCTCGCGCATACCGGATAGGGAAGTCGTTGCGCGCACGTCCAAGCGCGCGCCATTGCCCAGGAGATGTTGGATATGCTTACCGGAAAGAGTCGTTTCGCCCTTTACTTCGGCAACCGGGGATTCTTCCCCTCTTCGCTCATGGCCACCGCCCGCGAGGAGCTCAGCGGCGCCCTCAACGAGCTCGGCCATGAAACCCTCATGCTCGACGCCGACGCCACCCGCTTCGGCGCCGTCCAGACCCCGCAGGAAGGCGAGGTCTACGCCAAGTTCCTCAAGGCCAACGAAGGCAAGTTCGACGGCATCATCCTCAGCCTCCCGAACTTCGGCGACGAGAACGGCGCCGTCGCCGCCTTCAAGGACGCCGGCGTCCCCATCTTCGTCCAGGCCTACCCGGACGATCTCGACCGCATGGACCCGGCCCAGCGCCGCGACTCCTTCTGCGGCAAGTTCTCCATCATGGACGTCTTCTACCAGAACGACATCGAGTTCACCGCTCTGACCCCGCACGTCGTACACCCCTCGAGCCCCCGGTTCGCCGAGAACATCCAGTACTTCGACCGCCTCTGCCGCGTCGTCAAGCGCATGCGCAGGATGACCATCGGCGCGCTCGGAGCCCGCACGACCGCCTTCAAAACCGTGCGCATCGACGAACTCGCCCTGCAGCGCCACGGCATCACCATGGAGGCCGTCGACATGTCCGACGTGTTCGCCCGCGTGCGCGCCGTCGACAAGCAGTCCGACAAGGCCAAGGCCAAGGCCGAGGTCCTCGCCGGTTACACAAGCTGGAAAGGCGTGCCTGAGGAATCGTTCGACAACATCGTCCGCCTCGGCGTGGCCATCGACGACATCGTCGAGGAAATGCAACTCGACGCGATCGCCATCCGCTGCTGGATCGAACTGCAGAAGGAGCTCAAGGTCTCCTGCTGCGTCCTCCTCGGCGAGATGAACGACCGCGGCATCACCGCCGCCTGCGAAGTCGACGTCGGCAGCGGCGTCACCATGCATGCACTGGCCGCCGCCTCCGGCGACGTCGCCACCTGCCTCGATTGGAACAACAACTACGGCGACCAAGACGACAAGTGCATCCTCTTCCATTGCGGACCCGTGCCCCAGAGCATGATGACCGCCCAAGGTCAGATCGTCGACCACGCCATCCTCCAGGCCACCGCCGGCGGTCCCGGCTGCGCAATCGGCTGCAACCAGGGCCGTATCGCCGCCACGCCCATGTCCTACGGCAACCTCATGACCGATGAGGGCCTGCTCAACTTCTACCTCGGCGAAGGCCGCTTCACCGGCGAACCCATCCCCGATGAGTACTTCGGATGCGCCGGCGTCGCCGAAATCGCCGACCTTCAGCGCAAACTCCTCGCCATCGGATACCAGGGCCACCGGCACCATGTCGCCGTCACGCCCGGCCACGTCATGGAGCCCATCGTCGAGGCCTTCGACAAGTACCTCGGCTACGAGGTGACCGTGCTGTGAGTCTCCTCGGACTCGATGTCGGCACAACCGGCTGCAAGGCGGCCGCCTTCTCGAGCGACGGGGCCTGTCTCGCCACCGCCTACCGCGAGTACGCCACCTTGCACCCCGCGCCCGACCGCGCCGAACTCGACAGCCGACTCATCATCGGGCTCATCCGCGAAACCCTGACCGAGGTCGCCGCCGCCACCCGGCGCGACCCGATCACCGCGATGAGCGTCAGCACCATGGGCGAGGCGATGACCCCCGTTGCCGAGGATGGAGCCATCCTCGGCAACTGCATCCTGGGCGTCGACCTCCGAGGCGCGGAGATCATCGACAAGCTCCGCGAGGACATCGGCCAAGAGGCGTTCTACGCCATCAACCCGAACATCCTCGCGCCGAACTACACCCTGCCCAAACTCGTCTGGCTCCGAAACAACGAGCCCGACCTCTACAACCGCACCTGGAAATTCCTCCTCTGGGGCGATCTCGTGGCATTCGCGCTCGGATGCGAGCCCGTCACCAGCCATTCCCACGCGAACCGCACCCTCCTCTACGACATCCATGCAGAGGACTGGTCGGATCGCCTGCTCGCATGGGCCGGCATCGATCGCGCCATCCTGCCCACCCCCGTCGCCAGCGGAACCATCGCCGGCACGGTGCGCGACGCCGTCGCCGACGACTGCGGCCTGCCCCGCGGCGTGCAGGTCGTCGTCGGCGGACACGACCAGTGCTGCAACCTCCTCGGCGCGGGCGTCTACGAGGCCGGCAAGGCCGTCTCCGGCATGGGCACCGTCGAGTGCATCACCCCCGCATACGACGGCATCCCCGATCCGCAACCCATGCTCGCCTGCGGCCTCAACATCGAGCACAGCCTCCTGCCCAACCTCTACGTCTCGTTCCTCTACAACCAGTCCGGCGTCCTCGTCCGCTGGTTCCGCGACACTTTCGCCGCCGCCGACAAGCGCCTCGCCGGCGGCGCCGACATCTACGACGCCCTCACCGCCGAGATGCCCGCCGACCCCACGCGCCTGCTCGTCCTCCCCCACTTCGAGATCACCGGCGCCCCGCACTACATCGCCGACAGCGCCGGCGTGATCGCCGGACTCAAAACCGGCACAACCCGCGGCGAGATCCTCAAGGCCATCATCGAGAGCGCCACCTTCTACTTCGTCGAGCCGCTCGAGGCCCTCAAGTCCCTCGGCATCGACACCTCTGAGTTCGTCGCCACCGGCGGCGGCGCTCGGTCCGACCCCTGGCTCCAGATCAAGGCCGACATCCTCGGCGTCCCCTTCGTGCGTCCCAAGTACACCGAGTGCGGCGTCCTCGGCGCCGCCATGCTCGCGGGCGCCGCCACCGGCGTCTTCGCCAACGTCGCCGACGCGGTCCAGGCCTTCGTACAACGCGACCGCGCCTTCGAACCCGATCCCGCGCGCCATCGCATCTACCAAGACCGCTACGCGCATTACCAGCGCCTCTACCCGGCCATGAAGGACCTTCTCGCCGACATGCAGGCCGCCCCCTAGACATCGGCCTTCATCGGCCTTCGTACAACGCACCCTGAAAACCAAACGGCCCCTGAGAGTGGATCCTCTCAGGGGCCGTTGTCGACGGCCTACGCGAGTTTGGCGTTGTTAGGCGACGCGTACCTGACGCGCCTCCGGCCCTTTCCGTCCTTCGCCGACCTCGTAAGTCACCCGCTCCCCTTCTTGGAGCGAATGATTACTCGTCTCGACGTTGGAGCGGTGGACGAACAGATCCTTGCCTCCCCCCTCGGGAATAATGAATCCGAAGCCCTTCTCATCACTGAACCACTTTACTGTACCTGTAGGCATGCGTCGTGCTCCAATGCCCAGTGTCGTCCCCGCCATGACTCAGGAAACGCGCCTCGGGGACTTATCACAGGCGCATTCCTATACGCATTGGGGCACAGTCTAGCCGATGACGCGCGCCACGTCAATACTTTTTTTCGCATCTTTCGCCGCTCGCGCCCTGCCCTAAGGAATGCCCTAAGGAGTGCCCTCTGCGCCCGCACCCTACGCGTGCGTGAAGATCGGCTTCAGCGATCGCGCATACGCCTCGAGCTGCTGCTCCTCTTCGGGCGTCACCGGCTCGAACCGCTGCGCGAAATCCATCGCCATCCGGAACAGCCCCGCGTCGCCCGGCGGCACCGCCGCCGTCACGTCCCGGCTCAACGTCCAACGAAGCCCCATCTCCGCCTCCGCCGGACCGTACAGCGGCTCATACCAGCACTTGTTGAAACGCCCCCGCTCCGGGTGCCCCTCGCTCCACTGCTGCTTCGCCATCGCCTTCAGCGCCAGCCGCGCAACGCCCTTCTCCTTCGCCCGCGCGATCACCTCGCCCCCGAATCCGCTCTGATAATAGGCGGTGAAATTGATCGGGAACAGCATCGAGTCGAAATCGAACCGGTCCATCGCCGTCAGCGCCGCCTCATGACTGTGCGCCGAGAACCCGATGTGACGGATCTTGCCCGCCTTCCTCAGCTCCACGAGCATGTCCATCACGCCGCCCGACTTGAACACCGGGTCCACATCGTTCTCCACGCTCGTGATCCCGTGAAGCTGATACAGGTCAAAGTAGTCCGTCCGCAGCCGCTCGAGCGACCGCTTGAACTCCATCTCCGCCCCCTCGCGCTCACGCTGCGCCGTCTTGCACGCAAGGAACACGTCCTTCCGATACGGCTCCAGCGCCGGCCCGAGAATCTCTTCCGCCGTCCCGTAGCCGGGCGCCACGTCGAAGTAATTGCACCCGCGCTCCACCGCCTCCGCAACGACCCGGTTCGCCTCCGTCTGCTCCGTGTCCGTCACCACAATGCCGCCGAACCCGATCACCGACAACGCAATGCCCGTGTCGCCATAGGGTCTCCGCGGCAGCACGGCGCTGTTCGACGAGGGTGTCTGTTCCTGCATAGTCGTTGACTCCTTCTCTTGGGCAATGGCCGGGGCGGCGGCCATCACAGCCGCGGTCGTGGCCCCACGCTTAAGAAAACCTCTCCGGTCCACGATGATCTGCCTCCGTTTTTCGCTGTGGTCAAACGAGGCAAGCCGCCGCCCGGCGACGCTCGCCCCATGAAACGCTGTTACATCCGACTATCATGCGGGATTCCGAAGCGCCGTTCAATAGGAAAGCCTACCAAATACGCGCCGATCCCCACCACATTATCCTGAAACACGCCGCTGGCCGTCCCGCATTTCCCGAATCCGCCGGCGCCTCCCCCGCGCCGCCCCATGCGCTACCGTGCTCCCGAAACACATACAGGTCCAGGGGATCGGCCCGCATGCACGACTCCGCCGCACGCCATCGCTTCGCTCTCCCCGACCCCCGGGAGCCCTGGTCCTCGCCCTGCTCACCTTCCTGCGCATCGACCCCGTGTTCCAGACGATCATCCTCTCCGTCTTCCTCACCCTCATCTTCCCGATCATCGGCGTCGTGCTGGTATACCGGGTCACGCGCAAAGACATGGGCTACTACCGCTGGAGCCTGCGTTCCCCCCAAGGCATCGCGGTCATACTCGTCGACCTCTTCGCCGTCGGGCTCAGTCTCTACATCGGCGCATGGATGGCGTGGTCGGACCTCGGAAAGCTGTTCGTCACGCGCTGATCGCGTCCGCCCCGAACGCCCCGCCTTCCGTCACTGCCTGAAGTGTTGCACCGCCGCCAAAACCCCCAACACGACGGCGATCACCCCCACCAGCGCCCACAGGATGATGTACAGCCCCCGGTTTGGCGACGGCTGCGCGGGCGCCGGCCGTGCAACCGTGAACCCGCCCCCCGACTCCAGCAGATCCCGATCCGGCCCCCCGAAGGCAAGCCCCCCCGGCAGTTGCAGGAAATCCTGCACCGGCGCCTCGGACGAACCGCCGCCGCTCCCCGCCGACGCGCCCGACCGCCGCTCCGCCTTCCGCTTCTCCGCCGCCTTCATCCGCTCAAGCAGCCGCTCGGCCCGCGGATCGTCGAACTCTTCCACGAGCCGCTCCGCGATCTCCCGCGCTTTCCGAAAGTCCCCGACCTTCGCAAGACACAGCGCCCGCGGATACAGGATGTTCTTCTTCCCCGGATACTCCCGGTCCAGCTCGTCCAACAGCGCCAGCGCCTCGCGATAACGCTTCTCCGCGAACAGATCGTTCGCCCGTTGGAACCGCTTATTCGCTCCACGTCCCATGGCTGCCCCTACGCGGCCTCGCCGCACAACGCCCTCTGACTGGCCCCGTGTCCGCCAACGCAAGCATACCACGACCCGCCCCAAACCCGCTCAGTTGAACCGGCCGCCCGTTCCCGCCACAATGACCCCAACCCATGAAGCAGGACGCAGTGCCATGAACCACTTCGCTGACCCCTCCCGACGCATTCTCGTGACGGGAGCCACGGGATATGTCGGAGGACGTCTGCTCCGTCGCCTCGAAGAGCGCGGCTGCCGCGTCCGCTGCATGGTCCGTCGTCCCGAAGTGCTCGCCGGCCGCGTCGCCCCCGACACCGAGGTCGTCTACGGCGACGTCACGCGCCTCGAAACCCTCCCCCCCGCGCTCCAAGGCATTCACACCGCCTACTACCTCATCCACTCCCTCGCCTCCACCGGCGATTTCGAGCTGCAGGAAGAGGAGGGCGCCGCCTTCTTCGGCCGCGCGGCAAAGGCCGCCGGCGTCAAGCGCATCGTCTACCTGGGCGGCCTCTGCGACGAATCCAACGACCTCTCGCCCCATCTCCGCAGCCGCATCCGCGTCGGCGCGCGGCTGCGCGAGTCCGGCATACAGGTCATCGAGTTCCGCGCCAACATCATCATCGGATCCGGCAGTCTCAGCTTCGAGCTCATCCGCGCCCTGGTGCAGCGTCTCCCCGTCATGGTCAGCCCCCGATGGGTCCTCGAGCAAGCCCAGCCCATTTCCATCGCCGATGTACTCAGCTACCTCGTCGGCGCCCTCGACCTGCCCGACGGCGACAGCATCATCTACGAGATCGGCGGCGCCGAACGGACGTCCTACGCCGGTCTCATCAAGGAATACGCCCGCATGCGCGGTCTGCGAAGGCTCATCATCCCCCTCCCCGTGCTCACCCCGGGGTTCTCCAGCGCCTGGCTCGGCCTCGTCACGCCCCTCTACGCCCGCGTCGGACGCCGCCTCATCGACAGCATGACCACGCCCAGCATCGTTCGCGACGCACGCGCACTCCAGGACTTCCCGATCGAACCCATGGGCGTGCAGCAGGCCATCGCCCTCGCCCAACACCACGACGACCACGAGTTCACCGAAACGCACTGGGCCGACGCGCTCTCCTCCGTCGGGCCGGTCCGCTCCTGGGGAGGCGTCGTGTTCCGAAACCGACTCGTCGACCTGCGCACCGTCACCATCCCCGTCAACGCTGAACAGGCCTTCGCCCCCATCCGCCGCATCGGCGGCGCCCGCGGCTGGCCCTATGCCAACTGGCTATGGCACTTCCGCGGCTTCCTCGACCGCTGCGTCGGCGGCATCGGCATGCATCGCGGCCGGCGCGACCCCGAGTGGCTCCGCGTCGGCGACGCCCTCGACTGCTGGCGCGTCGAGGCCTTCGAGCCGCCCCGCCATCTCCTGCTCGCCGCCGAGATGCGCGTGCCCGGCCGCGCTTGGCTGAAATTCGAGATCGCCGACGAACCCGACGGCGTCCGCATCTCACAGACCGCCCTCTTCGACCCCGTCGGCATCCTCGGCGTCCTCTACTGGTACGCCCTCTGGCCCGCCCACGAGTTCATCTTCCAGCACATGCTCGGCAACATCGCCAAACTCGCCATGGAAGAAGCCTCGCACGCGGGCGCCAACCCGGACGCCTCACAGGTCTCCTGACCCGCGTCTCCTGACCCGCCTCAGTCGTCCCCCGGCCGCACCCGCCCCCGCATACGCTTGGTGTCGCCCCGCTTGCGTTTCGCGTCCAGCCGTCGCCTGCGCGACGCCCGCGTCGGTCGCGTCGGCCGCCGCGGCCGCGGCGGCGTCGCCGCCCGCGCCGTCAACGCCACAAGCCGCTCCACCGCCTCCGCCCGGTTCCGCTCGCGACTCCGGCTGCCCGACGCCTCGATGACCAGCACCCCGTCCGACGTCACCCGGTTCCCGCCGATATCAAGCAGCCTCCGCCGAACCCCTTCGGACAACGACGGCGAATTCGCGACATCAAACCGCAACTGCACCGCGGTCTCCACCTTGTTCACGTGCTGCCCCCCGGGCCCGGACGCCCGCGCGTACGCGAACGACAGCTCCGCCTCATCAATCCAGAGCCCCGGCGTGATCGAGATTACGCCCATCGTTCCGCCGCGCCCCGCATCTCAGTCGATGATGATGTCGCCGTCGACCGTCTCAAGCATCACCTGATACCTGCCCGTAGGGCTCCCCTCGGGACGTCCCTGAAACCGCTGATACCCTTTGTCGATTTCCCCCGTCAACGGAATCGCGCTGCGCACCTGCCCGTTCCGCGCCGTCGCGAACAATGTCGCGTCCGCCGCATCCGGAACCAGTATGCTCACGTTCCCCCCCTCGGCCAGCACGTCAAACCCGCCCCCGATGCCCTCCAACGGCAGGATCCGCACGTCGCCCCCCCGTTGCCGCACCCGCACTTCTCCCCGCGGCGCGTCCAGCACCGTGCGCCCGCCCTCGCACGAAATGTCCTGCATCCCGAACACCTCCAGCGTCGACACGCTCCCCTGCGTCGCCGTCGCCTTCAACGGCCCGGCGCAGTTCAACACATGAATGTCCCCCTCCCGGTTCGTCAGCTCCAGCGCCCCCTTCGCATGCTCCACCGTGATCCGCCCCCGCGTCTGCTCCACCTGGATCTGCGCGCCCGTTCCCCGCACAAGGGTGTGCCCGTCCGCCGCCTCCACGCGGATCGGCGCCGTTCGGGGACACGTGATGACCAGGTCGATCCGGTGATAGGTCGCCCCCAAGCTCGCCATGTCGGCCAGCGCCGCCGTCTCGAGCGTCACGCGATTGCCTTCCTCGCTCACCTTCACCGTCAACGCATCCAGCGCAACCCGCGCATCCGCATCCGGAGCCGTACGCACAATATGCGTCGCCTTCACCGACAGCCGGTCCTCGTCCGCCCCCTCGATCCGCACGTTCCCCGCGATCGCCTTCACGTGCAGCTCCCGGCCCTCGGGCATCGCGATCACCCGGTCGCGCACGTCCTCGGTGTACTCCCCGCTCGTCGCCGACTGCGTCGCGTTGGCGGGGGCCTCCCCCGCGCTGTACACCTCCACATCGCCGAACGCCGTCTGCAGCCGCACTTCCTGCCGCGCCTCCACGTTCGCGCTCCGCCCATACGTAAGCTCGCCGCTGCTCGTCGGATGCAGCGGGATATCGCTCCGCAATGCGCCGAACATCACATACGCCTCGAGATCCGGCTTCGCGTTCGGCCCCAGATACAGCCGGATCGGCCCGCTGTCATTCGAAGCGTCCACCCGCACATCCGCCGCCAGATCCCGGATCTCGATCTCGCCGAGGAAATTGCTCACATCGAGCCGCCCCGCGATGTTGCTGAACGTAGCCTGCGAACCGCGCAGCTCGAACGCCCCGCCCCCCCGCACGTTCGTCGCCGTGAACGCCAGCTCTCCCCGCGCCCGCGCCTGCACTCGCCCGCCGATCTCCCGCAGCTCCACCTGCCCGAACTGCACATCCAGCGCCACGTCCCCGCCCACGCCCACGATCGAAACATCGCCAAAGCTGTTCCGGCAGCTCACGTCCGCGTCCGTCGGCACCGTCACCGCGAAGTTCACCTCCTTCGCCACGTTCCCCATGTCGCGCGTATCGGGGTAGTGCGTACGGATCTCGACCGCGCCATCCTCGGTCTGGATCTCAATCGACACCCCGTTCACGATCTCCAGCGCCCGGTCATACGTGTCCGCCCCCGCCGTGATCTCCGCCCGGATCCGGACCACCGGCTCCCGCCACGTGTCAATCCGCACTTCCCCAAACTCGTTCGAGATCGACACCCGCGTTCCCGGACGCACCGGCAGATTCTCACTGAATTCCCGCGATACCGGCGTCTTCTCGGAAAAGTCGATGATGTCCACCTCGCCCAGCGGACTGAACCCCGGACGCAGGTACTCCTGCGTCTTCTCCCCCACGCGACGCAATCCATGCGCGATGGATTCAAGCAGGGAACGAGAAGGTTCGGCGGGCTTGCCTTGCGCTGCCGCGGGCGCGGGCGCGACAGCCGTCGCGAGACAAAGCAGCGCCGCGAGCAGCATGCACGCGCCTCTCCGGCGGAGGGTGTTCATCACGGGCCCTACAGAGCCCGCTCCACGTACAGTCGCCTCAGCGTATCCGCTTGGCGTTGCAGGCTCATGTTGACCAATCGGCTCGCGCGCGCGCACCCCGGGTTCCGTTCCAACGCCGACATCGCCAACGACAGATCGTCGCTCAGCATCGTCGCCGCCCGCCAGTGCAGCCGCTCCGTCGGCGACGCCGCGACCGCGGGCGTCTCATCCAACGCGGCCGCCAGCTCCTCGATCTCCCACGTCGCCTTCCGCACCGCCTCCTGCGAAGCCGGCCCCGTTTCCGCCCCCCATTCCGCAGCCGGAGCCGGAACGCCCCGAACCGTCTCCGCGCCCCCGTCCGCCGGCTCAAGCAGCGCCACGCGCACCGCCCCTACGCACATCGCCGCCATGCCCGCCCCGAAAGCCAACCCGCGACACAACCCCATCGCCGCCCGACGCCCGATCCGACGCCGCCGCGCCGCCTCGCGCTCCCGCCGCCCCGCTGCGAGAATCGACGCCGTCAGCTCCGAACTCGGCTCCAACGCGCGCGCTTCCGACGTGAACGCCAACGACGCTTCCATCCCCGCCGTCTCGCGCGCACACCGCTCGCATCCAGCCACGTGGCGCGCGATCGCGGCGCTTATCGGTCGTCCGTCCCTCTTGCTCTCCGCAAAGAGAAAGAGGTTGCGCCTGGACGGATGAAGACGCATTCGCAAACCCTCAGATGTACTCGCGGAACCTCTCGAGCAGCGGCCGCAGCGCACGCTCCGCTCGAACCACCCGCGACTTCGCCGTGCCCACCGGAGCGTTCGTCACCTCCGCGATCTCCTCATACGAGAGATCCTGGAAACGTCGCAGCACGAACGCCTCCCGCTGATGCTCCGGCAACTCCTTCAGCGCCGCATTCACCGCCTCGGACACTTCGCCCTTCTGGAACGCAGTCAACACGTTCGCCCGGTCATCGCCCACGTGCTCCATCGGATCGAACTCATCTTCGTCCTTGGTCCGCCACACGCTCAGGCTGAACAACTTCGGCCGACGCTTCCGCCGCGTCCATTCCTTCGAAACGATGTTCGACGCTATCGCATACAGATACGTCGTGAACTTCGCCGTCGGCTGATACCGCGCGGCGTTCTTCACAAGCGCAATGAAAACTTCCTGCGTCAGCTCCTCGGCGATCTGACGGTTCTGCACCATCCGGTGCATGTAACCCAGCACAGGGCGTTGATGCCGACGCACCAGCTCCTCGAACGCGGCCTCCGACCCCGCCGCGTGCTGGAACATCAGCTCTTCGTCGGGCAGCTCCCGGATCGCGGGGCCGTCCGCCGGCAATACGCGCAACGTCGCCGCGCCCTGTTGCGCGGCCGCTTTCAACTGATCCTCCGCCATCGCCCCTTCCGATCGCGATCCCGCTCCGCCGTTCTTCTCGGATGTCATATCAATGCCCTCTAGGGCCGAAAAGTTGCACGCTCAGACGAACGCCGTCGGCGCGACGCTATCGCCCGATCCATCAACCCCCACATATGCCACATCGGCCGTCCGGTGTCAACATAGTAGTGTGATTCAGCCGGCCCCCTGCGACCGCGCGTCGCCTCGCGTCCCCTCCCCGCTGCGCATATTCCTGAGATCTGGCGACGATCCGCCGCTACCGCGCTCCCGACGCGATGTGCGTCGCGCGCCCCAAGCGTGCTATCGTCTGATCCGTGTCCCTGATCCCCCCCCGACGCGCAGGATCGGCGACGCGCCGTCCCCGGCGCCAAGCTGTCTCAGCATAGGCCCGGATGGTACACTCAAGGAGTCGCAATACCCATGGACAAGGCCCTGCAACAAGAACGGAGAGCGGCGCGCTCCCGCGGCATCATGGAACAGACGCAAGACCTCAACGTCGTTTCCCTCAGCCCGCTGCTCACCCCCCGTGAGCTCAAGGCCGAGATCCCCATGACGGAGACCGCCAACCAGACCGTCGTGCGCGGACGCCGCGACATCGAGGCCGTCCTCCGCGGCGAAGACCCCCGCATGCTCGCCATCGTCGGCCCCTGCTCCATCCATGACCCCGCCGCCGCCATCGAATACGCCAAGCTCCTCAAAGGCCTCGCCGACGAGCTCGGCGACCAGCTTGTCGTCCTCATGCGCGCCTATTTCGAGAAACCCCGCACCACCATCGGCTGGAAGGGCCTCATCAACGACCCCTACCTCGACGGCTCCTACAACATCGACGCCGGGCTCCGCATCGCCCGCAAGCTCCTCCTCCAGATCAACGAGATCGGCCTCCCCGCCGCCGGCGAGGTGCTCGACCCCATTCTCCCCCAGTACATCGCCGACGTACTCACCTGGGTCTCCATCGGCGCCCGCACCACTGAATCGCAGACGCACCGCGAGATGGCCAGCGGCCTCTCCATGCCCGTCGGCTTCAAGAACAGCACCGACGGCAACCTCCAAATCGCCATCGACGCCATGGAATCCGCCCGCCATTCGCACCATTTTCTCGGCATCGACCAGGAAGGCCACACCGCCGTCGTCGCCACCCGCGGCAACCCCTACGGCCACATCATCCTGCGCGGCGGACGCGGCGCCCCCAACTACGATCCCGTCAGCGTCACCCACGTGTCGGAAGACATGGAGCGCCACGGCCTCCAGCCGCGCCTCGTCGTCGATTGCAGCCACGCCAACAGCGGCCGCCGCTTCAACCTCCAGCGGCACGTGCTCCGCAGCGTCATCCAGCAGCGCGTCGACGGCGCCAAATCCCTCATGGGCTTCATGATCGAGAGCAACCTGCGCGAAGGTTCCCAGCCCATCGACATCGACGGCGAACGCGCCTACGGCGTCAGCATCACCGACCCCTGCATCGGCTGGGACGCCACCGAGCAGCTCCTGCGCTACGCCCACCGCGAACTCAAAGACGGACCGAAGAGCGCGTTCTAAGGCGTCTCGGCCCGCGCGCCTCCCAAAGTCCCCACGTGGAGCGACAGACCATGACGACCCGCTCCCGGCCCGATGCACTGAAGATGTCTTGGGCGCATCGGCCTTGACCTTCGCGCCGCGGGCGCTCTGCGCTGAGCAACGAGCCGCCGCGGCCGCTCGCGACGCACCCCTAGCGCCGGCGGACTTGCCGCAGCTTCGCGTACGCCTCGTTCAGCGCCTTCATGATGTCGTCGTCGCCCCCGTGGTCCGGATGATGCCGTTGCGCCTTCACCCGGTACGCCTGTTGTATGTCGTCCCACGACGCCGTCGGCGACACCCCCAACACCTTGTAGCACATGTCGATGTCCAGATCGCCCCCCCGCTGCTGCGGCTCCTCCGGCACATCCTCCCCCCGAAGCTGCCGCAGCCCGCGCACCACGGCGGGCCACCACCCCGTCATGCTGAGCAGGATGATGAAGAGCGCGATGATGAATAGCTCTTGAATGCTGGTCACGACCCGTATTCCTGCACCGATCCGCCGGATGGCCCCGCCGGCGCGGCGCCCTTACCGGCGTCTGCGCCTGCGCTCCTCATCCAGACGAAACAGATTGTCCACCGCCTTGCCCACCGGGTCCGACCCGTTGTCATCGTCATCGTCCGTGGGCGCGCCCTTCGGAGGCTTGGCGATGCGGCGCCCGGCCTGGAACCGTCGCAGCGCCGGAATCGCCTTCATGTACGCATAGCCCGCGATCATCCCCCCGAAATGCGTCGACACCGACACCCCGCTGCTCGTCAATCCCGCCATCAGATTGAACACGATGATCAGGATCAGCAGCCCCCGCGCGTTGATCGGAATCGGCAGCGGAAACAAATAGAACTCGCGATCCGGGTTGTGCAGCGTGAACGCAACCACCACGCCCATCACGGCGCCGCTGGCCCCCACGACAAGTCCCGGCGCGCCGAACACCGCCGCCGGGATGATCGTCGCCAACACGCCCAACGCCCCGCACGCCACATAGAACCGCAAAAACTGCCGCGTGCCCAGCAGCCGCTCCACATCCGGCCCGAAGATGAACAGCCACAGCATGTTCAGGAACAGGTGCAGCAGCCCCCCGTGGATGAACATGTAGGTCAGCGGCGTCCACACCGCGCCCCGCAGCAGCGACGGCCACGAAAACGCCAGCCAGTCCACGAGCCCCCCGCCGGGAACCGTCAGGTCCATCGCCGGGTGCAGAATCGGCCCGCCCAGGCCGATGTTCACGACCAACTGCCCCGCGAACACAAGCGCGTTGGCGAGGATCAGCCGCTGCACCGCATAGGTGATGCGCGGACGATCATGGACGAACTCACTACGGTAAAACTGGCTCATCAGACGCGGTCAAATCCCTTGAAAGCGCGTCATATCGCGCCCAACGCAGCATACCACGACCGCGCCGCCGGATCGATCCCGCCCCGCGCCCCGACCACGACTGCGTCTCGGCCGCTTCCCCAAGCCCCCCGGTCGGCTCCAGCGGATACGACGCCACCGGGCCCATCCGGGAAATCGGGTTGTAGATGTACACCACCTTCCCCACGATGTCGTCCAGCGTCACCATCACCCCCGACTCCAGCCAACTCAGGCTGTCCTCGCTCTCGTTTCGGTTGTCCCCCAACACGAACACCTGCCGCCCCTCCAACGTCAACGGCGCCAGCTCCCCCAGCATCGGCTCCATGATGTAAGGCTCCGAAGCATACCGCCCGTTCAAGTACAGCGCTCCGCCGCCGATCGCCACCGTGTCCCCCGGCAACCCCACGATCCGCTTCACCACGAACGAATCCTCGATCTCCGGGTCGCGCAGCACCACGATATCGCCCCGCCGGTATTCCACGTCGCCCACGCTCACGATGTAGTCGCGCGAGAGCAGCGTCGGCGCCATCGACCGCGACGGCACAAGGAAAAAACGCACCTTCCGGATCTGGTAGAAGTACACCGACCCGACCACCAGCACCGCCAACAGCACGACCGACGCGATCCGGCGCGCGCGCGTCACCTTGCCCGCCATACAGGCCCTCCCGAGGACGGCGCCTCAGATCTCCGGCTCAAGTTCATTCAATATCCGCTTCGCCGCCGTGCTGTCCGGGTGTATCTGCAACGCCTCATCCGCGCACTTCTTCGAGCGTGCGGCCAGCCCGGCCCGCACACTCGCCCGCGCCTCGTTCAACCACGTGAAAAAGATCTCGTCCTGCGTCCGCGCCAACGGACGCGCCCGCGCCCATGCGTCCGCCGCGTCCTTCCAGTCCACCTCCACCGCGAACCGCTCCGCGGCGAAAAAGTTCACCGCATAGTCCTGCGCCAGCGAGTAGTCCTCCGGGTCGATCTCCGTCGCCCGCTTCGACAGCTTCATCGCCTCGTTGAACAAGCGCTTCTCGTCCCATTCGTTCCGTTCCATCACCTGCGGCGTGTTCGTCAGATAGATCTGCACCGCATTGAACAGAAAGTCCGGATTCCTCGGGTCGAGTTTCAGCGTACGCTCCAGATAGTCGAGCCCCTGGTCGTAGTCCCCCGCATGGCAGTAGTGAATCGCGAGGTTGTTCAGCGGCATCGCCAGCTTCTTGTCGAGCTGTTCCGCCAGCTTCCACCGCCGGATCGCCTCCACCTCGTCGCCGAACCGGTCGTACAGCAGCTCCCCGAAGTAGTTCTGCGCCCGCGCGTTCTCCGGATACCGCTCCAGGAAGGTCTCATACGCCGACCGCATCCGCTCGAGCCGCGCCTTCCCCTCCTCCCATTTCGCCGTCGCCGCCGTCATGTCGCCCTCGTCCCGCAGACGAATCGCCAGCGCCATGTCCCACTCGAGCAAGGCCTGTTGGGTCAGGTCATACCGACGCAGCGCATCGATCGCCTTCTCCTCGTCGTCCAGAATCTCCAGCAACGGCGCCAGATCCTCCGGCGCGGACGGCGCATACGACTCCGGCGGGCCCACCTCCGTCGGCAACGCTTGGGGAGACTCCGCCAACGGCCGCGGACCTCCCCCTGCTTCCGCCTCTTCCGCCTGCGCCGACGGCGACGCGAACGCCGAGATCAACGCAACCATACAGACGCAGGCGAATATCCGGGACAAATCACACACGGGGAGGTTCTCCTTGCCGGTTTCGGCTATGGACCGATTCCATTATAAACCACGATCCCGACCATTCCCATTCCGATTCCGAGACGGCCGCGGGCCGAAGGCTGCGCGGACCGCGCCCCAGCCCCCCCGCTTACCGCCTTGCATAGCACGATATCCCCGATAGCGGAGTTGCACGGACGGCCGCGCTGCGGGCATACTCCGCCTTTCCCAACGCGCCAAGGAACCGGCATGCCTGACCGTCGCCTACAGCTCATCCTCTTCTTCGCCACGACCGCCCTCATCGCCGCCGCCGGCGGCATCCATGATGCCACCTTCAACAACTACCTGCGCGACGCCTTCGACCTCTCCCCCGGCGTACGCGGCGCCCTCGAGTTTCCCCGCGAACTGCCCGGCCTCGTCGTCGTCCTCATGACCGGCGTCCTCTCCATGCTCTCCGTCACCGGCCTCGGCATCGTCGGCGCCGCCGTCTTCTGCCTTGGCGCCGTCGGCCTCGCCTGCACCACGTCCTACGGCGGCATGGTCTCGATGATGATCCTCGGCAGCGCCGGCATGCACCTGCTCCAACCGGTCGGCGGTTCCATCGCCCTCGGCCTCAGCGACCCCGACAACCGCGGCCGCCGCATGGGCCAGGCCGGCGCCGTCGGCGCCGTCGGCATGATCATCGGCACGGGCGCCGTCTGGTGGCTGTTCGACAAAGAGGCCCCGCAGTACCAGGCCGCCTTCCTCGGCATCGCGGCCCTCACGCTCGCCGCGGGCGTGATCTACGCCTTCATGCGCATCCCCCATCTGCGGCAGTCCAAGGCCCACTTCGTCATCCGCCGCAAGTTCACCCTCTACTACATCCTCGAACTGCTCTTCGGCGCGCGCAAGCAGATCTTCATCACCTTCGGACCCTGGGTGCTCATCCAGGTCTACGGCGAGCCCGCCAACGCCATCGCCGGCCTCCTCATGATCGCCGCGATCATCGGCATCGTGTTCAAGCCCCTGGCCGGCGTCGCCATCGACCGCTTCGGCGAACGCACCGTCATGATCCTCGACGGGCTCACCCTCGCCGTGGTCTGCCTGGGCTACGGCTACGCCCTCCGGCTCTTCGGATCGGCCGAGCGCGCCTTGCCGGTCGCCGCCGCCTGCTTCATCCTCGACAACCTGCTCTTCTCGCTCGGCGCCAGTCGCGCGGTCTATATGGCCCGCCTCGCGGAATCCTCCGAGGAGGTGACCTCCACGCTCGCAATGGGGGTGTCGGTCAACCACATCGCCTCCATGATCATCCCCGCCATCGCCGGCGTCGCGTGGGTCTGGCTCGGCTACGAAATGCTCTTCCTCGCCGCGGCCGGCCTCGCCCTCATCATCTCCGCCGTGGCCTGCTGGGCGCCCCCGCGCGCCCATTGGCTCGCGTCCGACCCCGCGGAAGCCCCCGTCGGCCCCTGACCTTCGCGCCCGATCACCCGCCCCCGCGCAAATGCCGCTTCCGCGCCCACTCCGCGATCGCGATCGCCGCGCTCACCGACGCGTTCAGCGACGTGATCGGTCCGGTCAGCGGAATGCGCAGACGAAAATCGCAGGATTCCGACACGAGCCGACGGACCCCCCGTCCCTCGTTGCCGACCACCAGCACCGTCCGACCGCCCAGATCAGCGTCCCACAAAAGATCCGGCGCCTCGGCGTCAAGCGCCGCCGCCCAAAACCCGGACCCGCGGAAAAGGTCCAGCGTCTGCCGCAGGTTCCCTGCCTGGATCAGGTCGATCCATTCCATCGCCCCCGCGGCCGCCTTGTACGCCGCGGCGGACAACGGCGCCGACCGCCGCTTCCCGAACACGACCGCAGCCGCCCCGCATGCCGCGGCGGACCGCACGATCGCGCCGAAATTGTGAGGGTCCTCCACTTCATCCAGCGCCACCACCAACGCCTCCGGCCCGATCTCCCCCCGCAGCCAATCGGAAGCGTCCCACAACCGCGGCGGCTCCGCCTCGAGCACCACCCCCTGATGCGGCGTGTCCGGAACAAGCTGGTCAAGCTCCGCCCGCGACCGCATCTCCACCGGAACCGCGCCCGCTTCCGCCAGCAGATCGTCCAAACCCCGCCCATCCCGCAACACATACAAGCGCCGCGGCCGACGCCGACCGGCGCGCAGACATTCCAGCACCGGAATCCGTCCCACGATCCGATGGCCGCTCACGGCGCCTCCGCCCCGACCTCATGCACTTCCTGCAACCGACTCCGCCGCAGATCCAGCACGTCGTTCCCCGGCACACGCCGGTCCAGCCGACTGTTCACATTCTCTTCCATCAGCGTGTCCAGGATCTCACATGCCGCTTCCGGTTGGTCCAGCTTCTCCTTCACCTTGGCGAGCCGATACAGGTTGTACCAGTAGTTCTCGCCCTCATACCGCATCGCGTCCACCATCACGTCCTCGGCCAACTCGAAACGCATGGTGTTCATCAGGAACCCGCCCAGGTAGGTGAGCCGCGCTTCATTCGCCGCCGCGGCCGCCGCGTCCGCCCCCTGCGCCGACCAGGCGTCGAAGCTCCAGCGCGCGTGAAGGTAGCCCACCCCCGAATCGGAAAGCAGCCAACACCCCCCTACGACCACCGCGATGATCGCGGGCCACTTCAACCGACCGAGCAGGCGCATTCGGCGTTCCCTACAGCCCGATCAGGCCGCGCAACGAGTACGACAGCGGCGTGAGCACCGGCACGGCGACCACCTCCGTGAACACCACCACGAGGAACGCGATAAGCACGACCAACGCGAACAACTTCATCACGACGCCGCGGACCCGCAGCCACGTGATCAAGCCCCGCGGCCGTTTCCGTTCCGGCGAATCCAGCGCCGCCGCGCGCTCCGTGAAACGCTCGTGCTTCTCCCGACACGCTTCGCTGCAAAACACCCCCGTCGGGCCGGAAACCTTGCTCTTCGTGGTGACGGGGCCCCCGCACTGCTTGCACTGCCCGACCACCAGCATGTCCGCGCCCTCCAAGTCGCCTCTGTCCATGCCAACCTCCTCCTGATACGGGACCCGCCGATCAGACGGGCGCGTCCAGCGCTCGGCTCCGGATCTCGGCCTCCAGTTGCGCGATCAGTTCATCCAGCGGCGCCGACCCCTCGTCCCCGCGACGGCGATGCCGCACCCCAACCGAGCGGTTGCCCTGCTCCCGCTCGCCCACAATCAGCATATACGGAACCTGCTGCGTCTGCGCATGGCGAATCTTGTACTTCATCGTCTCGGATCCGGCATCCACTTCGACCCGGATGCCCTTCTCCGCCAACGCCTCCGCGACCTCCCTGGCGTACCCTTCATACGCAGGCGCAACAGGGATCACCGTCGCCTGCACCGGCGCCAGCCACAACGGGAACGCCCCCGCGAAATGCTCGATCAGGATGCCCAGGAACCGCTCAATCGCCCCGTACACCACCCGATGGATCACCACCGGGCGATGCGCCTCTCCGTCCGGCCCGATGTACTCCAGATCAAACTTCTCCGGCATCGCGAAGTCGAGCTGGATCGTCGCGCACTGCCACGAGCGCTTCAGCGAGTCGCGCACGTGGAAATCGATCTTCGGCCCGTAGAACGCCCCGTCGCCCTCGTTGACCTTGAACCGCATGCCCCGCGCTTCGAGCGACGTGCGCAGACTCTCCGTCGCCTTCTCCCACATCTCGTCGCTCCCGATGGACTTCTCCGGGCGCGTGCTGAGCTCCACCGCATACTCCAGGCCGAATAACGAGTACACCTCGTCCACGAAGTCGATCACGCCGAGCACCTCATCCTGGATCTGCTCCGGCGTCATGAAGATGTGCGCGTCGTCTTGCGTGAACATCCGCACCCGCGTCAGGCCGTGCAGCACGCCCGACTTCTCGTGCCGATGCACCGTGCCCACCTCGGCGAGCCGCAGCGGCAGGTCCCGATAGCTGCGCCGATCGGTCTTGTAGATCAGCATGCCGCCCGGGCAGTTCATCGGCTTCACGGCGAAATCGCGCTCGTCAATCCGCGTGAAGTACATGTTCTCCTTGTAGTGGTCCCAGTGACCGGACTCCTCCCACAGCACCCGTTCGAGCAGAATCGGCGTACGAACCTCGCCATACCCCCGGCGCTGATGCTGTTCGCGCCAGTACGTCATCAGCTCGTTCATCACCACCATCCCCTTCGGATGGAGGAACGGAAAGCCGGGGCCCACGCTATGGAAACTGAACAGGTCGAGCTGCTTGCCCAACTTGCGATGGTCACGCTTCTCCGCCTCGGCCAACAGCGCCAAGTGCTCGTCGAGCAGCTTCTGCTGCGGAAACGCCGTCGCATAGATCCGCTGCAGCATCGGACGCTTCTCGTCCCCCCGCCAGTACGCTCCCGCCACGCTCAGCAGCTTGAACGCCTTGATCCGTCCCGTGCTCGGCAGATGCGGCCCCCGACACAGGTCCGTGAAGTCGCCGTTGCGGTAATACGTGATCGTCCCGTCCGCAAGATCCGCGATCATCTCCATCTTGAACACGTCATCCCGCGCCCGGAAATCGGCCAGCGCCTGCTCCTTCGAGACCTCAACCCGCTCGAACGGGACATCTTCCTTCACAATACGCGCCATCTCCGCCTCGATCGCGGGGAAATCCTCCTCCGTGATCGGCGGATCCGCGTCCACGTCGTAGTAAAACCCGTCCTCAATCGGCGGCCCGATCGCCAGTCGCGTCCCCGGACGCACCCGCAGAATCGCCGACGCCATCACATGCGCCGCGCTGTGCCGGAACACATCCCGCCCGTCTTCCGAGTCGAACGTCAGAATCTCAACGCGATCGCCGTCCTTCAGCGGACGCGTCAGGTCCACGACCTCGCCGTTCACCTTCGCCCCGACCGCCGCCTTCGCAAGACGCCGCCCAAGCGACTCGGCCAGCGCCATGCCGTCGGCGCCGGCCGGCAACTCCTTGCGGGATCCGTCGGGCAGGGTCACATGTATGCTGCTCATCCATAGCTCCTTGTGCGCCTGAAACGTCTGCGCACATGCCGTGTCGGGTGGGTCGATCGCGCACAATCCGCGCCAATGCCGAACGCGCGACCGAAACGGCGGCCATTCTGCCACGGCGGCGCAACGCCGTCAACGCACGCGCCGCAATGCGCACCCCCCTGCGCATGCCGCTGGACCGCTCCGGCGGCCCCTACGCGTCGGGGTCGCTGTAAAGCCGGGGCATGCTTGCCGCGAAGTCGGGAAGCGGGGCCTCCAGCCGGTCAACCAGCGCGTCCGGATCCTCCCCCGCTTCGATCCCGCGGCGCAGCGCCGCCGCCCCGGACAACGTGTCCACCCAGTCCGGACGCGAAAAAGCGAAGTCCTTGGGATGCTCCGCGCGCAACGCCGTCAGCAACGCCGCCATGAACCGGAACGGACGCGCGACGTACGGGTCAGTCGCATGAATCCGGAACCCCCGACACGCCTCGTCTCGATAACGCGGGGCGGACGCCTTCCCGGGCAGGCTCACAGGGGTATACGCCGCCGGCTCCACCCGCAACCCCGCCAGGCTCCGCGTCCCCATCCCCTCCAATCGCGCCAGCACGCAATCCGGATCGATCCACGGCGCCCCGATCAGCGTGAACGCCTCTTCCGTTCCCCGCCCCTCGTTCAGGTTGACGCCCTCGAGCAGACAGGTCCCTACGTAGATCAGCGCCGACTCCGCCGTGGGCAGGTTGGGCGACGGCGGGATCCACGGCATGTCGTACGCCGGATACATCATGTCCCGCCGCCAGTTCTCCAGCAGCGACGTCTCCACCTCGCACCCGGGGATCTGCCGCGCGAAGAACACCGCCAGCTCGGCCATCGTCATCCCATGCCGCACCGGCACGGCATCCCAACACACCGGCGACCCCGGCTTCTCGGCGATGGGGCCCTCGAGGATCGCACAGCCCGTCGGGTTCGGCCGATCAAGCACAAGCACGCGCACGCCCGCTTCGGCGCACACCCCCATGCATCCCTTCATCGTCGCGGGGTACGTGTAGTAGCGACTGCCGACGTCCTGCATGTCCACCACCAGATAGTCGATGCCGGACAGTTCCTCGCGCGTCGGGACCGATCGCGCGCCCATCAGACTGACCACCGGGATCGGACCGTGCTCCGACGGCACGCGCTCACCCGCCTCCGCCTGGCCGCGCAGCCCGTGCTCGGGACTGAAGATCACCTGCACGCGCACGTCCGGCGCCAGCGCAAACGCATCAAGAATCGGCCGACCCAGCGCGTCCACGGCCGCGTGATGCGTCAGCACCGCCACCCGTTTTCCTCGGAGCGGCGCGAACTCGTCGCGCTCCAGCCGGTCCAGCCCCGACAGCACGGAGATCGGCTTGTCCGCGTACACGTTCTTCGTCACGGCGTAGTAGAACGCACGCCGAAGATCCCCGCTCGCCGCGCCCTGGCGCGACGGATGGCAGGTGTTCGCCAACAGCACGGCGTACACGTCGTTCGCCCGGTCCATCCACACCGACGTGCCCGTGAATCCCGGATGGCCGAACGCGGTGCGCGACGGCAGATAGCCCGACGAACTCGAGGCCCACGGCCCCAGCCGCCAGCCCAGCCCCTGCCACGGCGCCCTCGGGACCTGGCCGATCCGCGTCATCTCCGACACGGTCTCCCGCGTCAGCAGCGTGCCCTCCAGCATCGCCCGACAGAAAACCGCGAGATCGTCGATGGTCGAGAACAGTCCCGCATGCCCCGCCACGCCGCCCACCGCATAGGCGTTCTCGTCATGCACCTTGCCCACGACCATCTCATCCCGCCAGGCGCAGGCCTCGGTCGCCGCGCACTCGTCGCGCCACGCCTCCGGCGGGTTGAACGTCGTACGCCGCATCCCCAGCGGCTCGAAGATGCGACGCGCGCAGAACGTGTCCAGCCGATCCTGTGCGACCAGCTCGACGAGGCGGCCCAGCGCCATGAACCCGAGATCACTATACCGATACTGCGCGCCCGGCTCGCCGTCCAGCCCCTGCGCCGCCGCATCCTCCAGGATCGCCATCACGCTCGTGAAGTCGCGGTAGTACGCCTTCCACCCCACGAACCCCGCCGTGTGCGTCAGCAGATGCCGCGCCGTGATCCGGTCGAACCCCGGCAACGGAAGCCACGTCGCCGCAGGCGCATCCAAATCGAGACGCCCCTCCTCCCGCAGCAGCATCACCGCCGTCGTCGTCGCGACAACCTTGGTCACCGAGGCCAGATCGTAGATCGTCTCCGGCGTCGCGGGCGCCGTCGTCGGCACGCGCTGACGATCGCCCACCGCCCCGCGAAAGTAGACCACATCCCCCGCGCCCACGCAGGCCGCCGCGCCCGGGTTGTCCGTCTCAGCAAGCGCCCGCGCCAACGCAGCGCGCAGTTCCTCCGCAACGGTCATCGTGTTCGCTCCCGGAATCGCCGCCGAGCGAACCCTGCCCGACTCCGAGCGCTCCGCCCGACGCATCCATTATCGCTCTACCATGGTGCTGCGTCGGAGTGTAACGCCCGACCGGATTGCGCGCAACCGCTCCCGCGAGAACAGACCGTCTCGACGACTACTTGGCGGCCTTCTTCGCGGGCGCTTTCTTCACCGCGGCCTTCTTCACCGCAGGCTTCTTGGCGGGCGCCTTCTTCACCGCGGCCTTCTTCGTCGGGGCTTTCTTGGCAGGAGCCTTCTTCACCGCAGGCTTTTTCGCGGCAGGAGCCTTCTTCGCGACCGCCTTCTTCACCGCAGCCTTCTTCGCCGCAGGAGCCTTCTTCGCGGCAGCCTTCTTCGCGGCAGGAGCCTTCTTCGCGACCGCCTTCTTCGCGGCAGGCTTCTTGGCGGGCGCCTTCTTAGCCGCGGCTTTCTTGGCAGGTTTGCTGGCAGGCGACATGCTGTCTTCTCCTTCTCACTGGTCCCGTGTCCCACTCGCCTATCGAACCAACCCGCTCCAACTCGTGCGAACCATCCAGGTCCGCGACGACCAGGCGGGCATGCATGGGCGTGTTGAACCGTCGCCGCGCGACGGGGGAAGGGCATGCAGAGAAGACAGTACGGCATGGGCGGGGGCGGGCCGCGGGAGACACGGGAAGCGCAGACGCAACAGAGATCGGATTGTCCTGCGACATGAACCCCATGAGATCTCCCCAAGGCCCTGCCGGGTCATCTGTGTGCGACTGCATGCTGCAACTCGCACGTATGCGACCCCGCAATCAACCGTGTACCATATATCGCTGCGTATCGCAAGCGTTTTCCGTGGATCCGCGCATCGCAGCCCCCTCTCGCGCGTTTCCGAAAGCCGACGAGGGTTGTGCTAGACTGCATCCACTTGGGAGGAGACCACGTTGTCCGCCGATCGACCCAGATATGTGATCACCGTACTCGCACGGGATCGCACCGCCATCATCGCCGATGTCACCGGATCGCTCTATGAACTCGACGCGAATCTCGACGCCCTGAGCCAGACCGTCGTCTGGGGCTGGTTCACGATGATCGTCTGCGCCTCCTACCCGCCCGGCACCACCGCGGACCAGATCCGCGAGACCGTCGAGCAATCGTGCGACTGCACCGCCACGGTCCTCCCGTTCGGCGACGACACGCCCATCGCCCCGTCCTCTCCAGTCGCGGGCGAACCCTTGGTCGCCACCGTCGTGGGCGAGGACCGGCCCGGCATCGTCTGCCGTCTCACGCGATGCCTCGCCGACCGCGGCATCAACATCGACGACGTCTGGAACGAGGTGCACGAAGGACGCTTCGTCGTGATCTTCCGCCTCACCGTGCCCAGAAGCATCGACACCAAAGCCCTGCGCTATGAGCTGCGGCAGGCCGCCGAGCCCCTCGGCGTGCACATCACCCTTCAGCATCAGGATATCTTCACCGCAACCAACAGCCTGTCGGTCCACACGCCGCGGCCGAAAGGGCGCACGCCATGATGTCGAGCGACGACATCCTCAAGACCATCGAGATGATCCAGATCGAGAACCTGGACGTCCGCGCCGTCACCCTCGGCATCAACCTCACCGGCTGCGCCGACGGCGATCGCGCGCGCCTGCTTCGCAACGTACGCACCGCGATCCACGCCGCCGCCGGCCGCCTGGTCACCGTGTGCGACGCCGTCGCCGACGAGTACGGCATACCGATCGTCAACAAGCGCCTCGCCGTGTCGCCCGTCAGCATGCTGCTCGAAGCCCACGACGCCGCGCTGTGCTTGCCCCTCGCCCGCGTGCTCGATGAGGCCGCGGGAGAGGTCGGCATCGACCTCATCGGCGGCTACACGGCCCTGGTCCAGAAAGGGTTCAGCGTCGGCGAGCGACTCCTCATCGACTCCATCCCCGAAGCGCTTTCCAGCACATCGCGCGTCTGCTCCTCCGTCAACGTGGCCAGCACCAAAGCCGGCATCAACATGGACGCCGTGCGGATCATGGGCCGTCAGATCAAGGCCCTCGCCGAGGCCGCCCGCGAACAGGACGGTTTCGCCGCCGCGAAGCTCTGCGTGTTCGCCAACATCCCCGAGGACAACCCCTTCATGGCCGGCGCCTACCACGGCGCGGGCGAGCCCGGCAACGTCGTCAACATCGGCGTCAGCGGTCCCGGCGTGATCAAATGCGCCCTCGAACGCCTCATCCAAACCGGCGACGTCGACCTCGGCCGCATCGCCGAGGAGATCAAGCGCACCAGCTTCCGCGTCACCCGCGTCGGCGAGCTCATGGGCCGCGAAGTCGCCCGCCGCCTCGGCATCGCCTTCGGCGTCGTCGATCTCTCCCTCGCCCCCACGCCGCGCATCGGCGACAGCGTCGGCGAGATCCTCCAGACCATGGGCATCGCCGCCATCGGCGCCCCGGGCAGCACCGCCGCCGTCGCCCTGCTCAACGACGCCGTCAAGAAGGGCGGCCTCTTCGCCTCCTCCAGCGTCGGCGGCCTGTCGGGCGCGTTCATCCCCGTCTGCGAAGACCAGGCCCTCTCCCATGCCGCCGGCGCCGGCGCCCTCTCGCTCGAGAAGCTCGAAGCCATGACCAGCGTGTGTTCGGTCGGCCTCGACATGGTCGTCATCCCCGGCGACACCCCGGCCGACGCCATCGCCGGCATCATCGCCGACGAAATGGCCATCGGCGTCATCAACCAGAAGACCACCGCCGTCCGCCTCATCCCCGTCCCCGGCAAAGGCGTCGGCGATCTCGCCGTGTTCGGCGGCCTCTTCGGCCAGGGCCATATCCTGCCGGTCCGCAATCCAGGCGCTTCGGACCAGTTCGTCCAGTTCGGCGGACGCATCCCCGCGCCCCTGCAAAGCCTCAGAAACTAGCGGGCGCTTCCCGGCGCCTCGCGGGAGGAAACGCGAGATGATGTCGATCCTGATCGTATGTTGCACGGGTTTCGCAACCGCGTCGTGGGAGACGGACTTCCTCCACCAGCCCACGGATGCCCGACCGAAGCTCGAGGTCGCCTACACATCCCCCGAGCGCACCGCCTTCGAAGTGCGCGCCCAAGACTACCACGTCATCGGCCAACTCGCCGCGCCACACACCCTCGTCGCCGCGGAGGACGGCGCCGTGTGGATCGCGCTCTCCGTCATAGGCGAGGACGGCGCCGTCTACACCACCGAACGCGCCGAGGAGCCCTCGCGCATCAACCTCTACCGCCGCGGACCCTACTACTGCGAGGTTCACTGGCTCGACGTGCGGGTCGCCGGGCCCGACGGCGCCATCGCCCCGCTCAAGGGCGACCTCGCCCTCTACTGCTACCCCGAGAAGATGCTCGCCTCCATCACATGGCACGCGACGGAAGACTTCACCGCGCGGCAGGTCCGCGCCCAAGGCGTCCACGGCGACGCCGCCTTCGCCCCGGAGCCCTTCGAAGCGGGAACGCACCAGATGTTCGCGTTCCCCGTCTTCAACGAGCCCGCCCCCCTGCCCGAGACCGCGATCACAACGATCGAAGCCGACGCCCCGCTGCGCTACGACCCCGTCCGCGGCTGCTACATCATCGGCTCCTACAACCCCGGCGGATTCGAAGAGCACTTCTTCGATCACCCCGACTACCGCGAGCAGGTGCGGTTCGCCGTGCAGAATGACCTCCCCCCGCGCAAGATCTACATCTGCCACGAAACATCCTCCGGCGTGCCGGGCCTGGTCGAGGGCGGCGTCGTCCTCGACCCCGACGGCCACACCCTGCCGCTGACCGTGCAGATCTCGAAGAACTTCGCCGGCGAGAAGGAAGAGAAGTTCTACAACCCCGACGACACCCCCTTCAGCGAGAACTTCTTCCCGCTCTACCTCGAGCCCGGCGAACGCCAGGAGCTGACCTCCATCCACCTCTACCAGAACTGGGGCGCCCACATGACCAAGCACTTCTCCTCCCTGGGCGCCTGGATGGACTACTTCCACAGCTCCACCGGCGTCACCGAGACCACCTGCTATGTCCCCTTCAAGTACGGCGGCCTCTCCGGCGTCGCCATCGCCGACTTCCGCGCCATGAGCCAGGACACCTTCTGGTCCGGCCAACCGCAGCACGACAACGTCGCCGGCCACAGCTTCCTCTCCTACAAAGACGGCGAGGACTGGCGCTATCTGCGCTATGTCGGCACCACCTATGAAAGCTCCGGGCCCAACTGGATGGATATCGGCCTCGAATACCTCTCCTCCGACGGCAAGATCCGCACCACCGTACGCGCGACCGAGTTCCCCCAGGCCGACGAGCTGCGCAGCTTCATTCACGTGCGCCATGAGGTCCTCGAACCCCTCACCATCGAGAACGCCCGCGAGAACATGCGCTTCCTCTCCGTCGCCTGGTGGGTGCAGCGCCTCCGCTACACCCACGCAACCGCCACCGGCCTCGACCCCGTCACGCTGACCTTCGACGAGGAGAACTTCGCCATCCGCGGCCACGGTCTGCCCCGCGAGAACGCCTATCTCGCCATGTACGGCGAACCGAAAGGCTCGAACGCCATCGTGATCCGCAAGTGGAACGGCCCCTTCGGCCCCGCCGCCAGCGCCCTCTGCGAAGCCAACGGCAACACCCGGCTCCTGCTCGTGGCCGACGCCGATACCGTCCAGCTCAACGCCGGCGACGTCATCGAGTTCGAAGGCTTCTGGCTGCCCTACGGCGAGGTCGACGGCGTGCGCATCCCCGAACGCGAGGTCGAGCGCTACGGCGTCGACGCGCCCCGCCTCGTCGAGGTCGCCCTCGGCGAGCGCATCCACGACTTCCCCCCCGAAGTCCGCGCCGTCGACAACCAGGCCGAGGTCCTGCTCGCCGGCGGACGTTCCCTCGTCCCGCTCATCGTCACCGGCCTCACCGACTACCGTTGGCCCCGCATCTGGCGCGAGGAATCCAACGGCTGGACCCCCATCCTCCATGCCCGCAACGGCGACCTCGACGGCATCCAGACCTTCATCGCCAGGGACGGCTCCTTCGGCGCCGTGTTCCTCGTCCCGACCGACGCCCGGCCCCAGCGGCTCCGCGTCTCCGCCGGAGAGCCCATCGCGCCCCGGCCCCGCATCACCGTTACCCCCGCGCCCGTCGACCAGAACCCCCGGCTCCACGCCGCGCTCATCCAGGCCCCCTGGATGGACGCGCCCATCCAGCTCCGCTACCCCGAGACCGTCAACACCGACGCCCTCGACTTCATCGACCACGCGCGTGACGACATGCCGCCCCGCGTCGACCCCGAACCGCTCGCGCTCGTCTGGACCCGAGGCGACGGCGGCACGCTCGCCTTCGAATGGGAAGTCGCCAATCGCGACATCGGCGGACGCCTCTCCCCCGGCGAAGACGACATCGACCTCCAGTTCTGGGTCGACAACCGGTCCGACACGCCCGTGCGCGTCCACGCGCAATTCTGCCCCGTGCTGGCCGGCACGATGTTCGAAGACGCCTCCCTCGAACGCACCTGGATCCATGCCGACGGCAAGTGGGTCCGCATGGCTGACACCGACCGCGGCGACGGCGACCCCGCGCTGTGCCACTACCCCGTGGCCGGCGGACCCGACGTCAACGTCCCCGCCCCCTGGGGAGTCGGCGGCGTCACCGCCGACGCCGACGTTGTCGCGGTCACCTCCGAAGACGGCCGCTACGTCTTCGCCATCGCCTGGCCCCAACCCGCCAGCATCCTCAGCAACGCCCACATCCCCTGCGTGCACACCGATCCCGTCCTCCCCGAGTGTCCGCCCAAACGCCGTGTACACCAGCGCGGCAAGGTCTACCTCATCGAAGGCTCTCTCGACGACCTCCTCGCCCGCGTCCAACGCGACGTCCTGCGCAAACACTGACCAAGCCCCCGCAACGCCCCCGCACACACCGGGACGGCCGCACACCGCGGCCGTCCCTTTGCTGTCCACCCTCCCCGATCCGTCCCCCCCCC
>DIWA01000009.1 GCA_002422525.1 Candidatus Hydrogenedentes bacterium UBA6118 | reverse complement strand
GGGGGGGCGCGGGATGAGCGGCGAGGGCGCCGGTCCCACACAAGGGGGGGCGTCCCACACAAGGGGGGCGCGGGGGTGTTGTGGGGCGCGGGGGCGGGGGTATATATTTGGGCCGGAGTGCGCAGGGGCAGGGTCCGCGGGAGGCGGATCGCCAGTCTGCGCGGAAAAGGGCCCGGGAGAGGCGATGCAAGGTCGCCGGAACCGGAGATGAGAGGTGAGCAGCGATGAGGAACGGGAGGTTGCCTATCGGCTGCGCGTGTTGCAGCATGAGTCGACGGGGGTTTCTGGCGGCGGGTTGCGCGGCGGCGTGCGCGGGCGCGGCGAGTGTGATGGCTGCGCCGCGGATTGCGCGGGCGGCGGAATCAGGGGCCAAGCCGCGGATCAAGATCCTGTACTCGCTGCACGAGGAGGTGCAGTCGGGGCCTGATTGGCCGAACAAGGGGTTTGATTTCCGGCCGGTGATGGAACGGACGACGGCGGCGTTGACGCAGGGATGCCCGGAGTTGGCGTTCACGACGGCGATGGCGAACGGTCCGGAGCAGGCGGCGGCGATTGTGGCGGAGAATGACGCGGACGGCTACGTGGTGTTCCAGATGAACTGCTGGAACCAGGTGGTGCAGACGGCCGTGCAGACGGGGAAGCCGGTGCTGTATGTGGACTTCCAGTACGGCGGGAGCGGGGGCTTCCTGGTGTACACGGCGGGGTTCCTGCGCAGCGAGGCGCCGAACCTGGGGTTCGTGGCGTCGTCGGATCCGGAGGACATGATTGCGGCGGCGAAGTGTCTCGCGCCGGCGGTGCGAGACGGCGGATTCGCGGAGGCGGTGGCGCGGACGCGACGGGCGCGGACGCCTGGGCCGTTCGACCGGGTGACGAAGGCGGATGCGTTGCAGACGCTGTCGCCGGAGGAGTGCGCGGGGCGGTTCGGGGATCTGAAGATCGTGGCCGTGCGCGACACGGAGTCGGGCGACCATCCTCCCGTGATGGGGATTCCCGTGACGTTGATCCCGTTTGCGGAGCTGAACGCGGCGTGGGAAGGCGCGGACAAGGAGGAGGCGCGGGCGATCGCGGACCGGTGGGAGCAGTCGGCGCGGGTGATCGAGGACGTGTCGCGGGAGACGCTGGAGACGTCGGCGGCGATGTATCTTGCGGAGAAGCAGGTGCTGGCGGCGCACGGGGCGACGGCGATCACGATCAACTGCCTGGGCGGCTTCTACGGGGGACACATTCACGCGTACCCGTGCCTGGGGTTCCACGAGCTGAACAACGAGGGGCTGGTGGGCGCGTGCGAGTGCGACATCAGCTCGACGGGGACGATGCTGGCGTTCTCGACGCTGGCGCAGGGGCGTCCGGGGTACATCTCGGATCCGGTGATCGACACGGCGAAGCGGCAGATCATCTACGCGCACTGCGTGGCGTCGAACCGGGTGTTCGGGCCGGAAGGGCCGACGAATCCGTTCGAGATCCTGACGCACTCCGAGGATCGTCAGGGGGCGTCGGTGCGGTCGATCATGCCGGAAGGCTACATGACCACGTCGCTCCAGGTGTCGGATCCGCGCAAGGAGATTCTGTTCCATCAGGGCGTGTCCGTGGAGAACGACCCGGATGACCGGGCGTGTCGGACGAAGCTGGCGGCGGAGCCGGTGGGCGACATTGAGAAGCTGTTCACGCAGTGGGACCAGTGGGGCTGGCACCGGGTGACGTTCTACGGCGACCTGAAGGAGCCGGTGTTCGCGTTGGCGGATGCGCTGGGCTGGAAGGTGGTGGAAGAGGCGTAGGCTCACCGGCAGGGTCTGAGACTATCGCCGTGATCGATTGTTGCGCCGCGGCCATGGGGCCGCGGCGCAGCTCTGTTCGGCGGGGGGCGATCAGGCTTCGAGCGCGGCTTCGTAGTCGGGGTCAATGCGGTGTTTGTCGCCGAGGGCGTCTGCGAGGGGGTCGTCGTCGGGTCCGCAGTAGCCGAGGTGGAGCCGTCGGCGCCAGCCTTCGGCGAAGGGGAATGCGCGGGACATCTCGCCGACGGCGCGAGACATGTCTTCCATGGTGGTGAGGTAGCTGTCGAGACCCTGGCTGACGTCGAGCCATTCCTTCTGGCTGCGGTGGCAGGCGAGGGCGTCGCGTTTGCGGGCGATCGTGGAGGAGATGTCGACGTATTGCCCCGCGCGCACGCGTCGGCGCAGGGTGTCGTGGAGGCCCCAGGGGAGGGCGTGGTAGATCGTGACGGGGTCGGGGATCGCGGGGCGATCGGGCATGGTGATGTAGTTGGTCATGCCGCGGTAGAAGGCTGCGGAGACGGCGACGCGGCAGGCGTTTGTGTGGTCTTCCATGTAGTCCTGAGGGGATTGCACGAGGAGTATCCGGGGGCGGAGTCTGCGGATGAGGGAGCAGACGCGGCGGGGGAGTTCCCGGTCGAAGAAGATGTCGAGGTCGTCGACGAAGGGCTCATGGTAGACGGCGCCGAGGACGCCGGCGGCTTCGCGGGCTTCGGCGGTGCGGCGGGCGATGATGGCCTCGCGCGTCTCGTGGTCGGTGCCCATGGAGCCGTTGGCGATGTTGAGGTAGTGGGTCTCGAAGCCGGCGTCGCCGAGGAGGGCGAGGGAGCCGCCCATCATGAGTTCGATGTCGTCGGGGTGGGCCGCGACGGCCAAGGCTACGGGGGAGGACATGTCGGGGGTTCTCCGGGGCGTGTGGGCGTGGGGTTATTCCGGGTAGTTGTCCGCGATGCCTGCGCGGAGGAACTCATCGCAGGCGTGGTCCTGCCAGACGGGGTCCAGACCGATGGACGCGTTGTCGCCGTAGAAGCCTGCGATGAAGCCGCCGCGGCCGCGCCAGAGCGTGTCGAGCATGCGGCGGGCGGCGGCGCGGATGACCGCTTCGTCGCGGGACTGGAGCGTTTTCTGGATGTCGACGGGACACCAGAAGGTGATGCGGCCGCGATCCTGGTGGGCCGCGAGGGTTTCGAGGCCGTGGAGTTCGGGCTGGTCGAACTGGAGGCAGTCGACGCCGGCGGTCATGAGGTCGGGAACGATGGCCTCGATCTGGCCGCAGGAGTGCATCCAGACGGAGAGCCCGAGGGAGCGGGCGAGGCCGCAGAGGCGATCGAAGCGGGGGGCGAATTCGTCGCGCCAGAGGGCGGGGTCGATGAGCAGGTGCTGTTGCGTGCCCCAGTCTTCGGTGATCATGACGGCGTCGCAGCCGCACTCGGCGTAACGGCGGATCATGCCGGCGAGGAGGTCGTCGATGCGGTCGTGGAGCGCGGCGACGGCGGGGCGATCGGCGAGGAGGTCGGTGAGGTAGACGTCGAGCCGGCGGAGCTTCCGCGCGATGTTGAAGGCGAAGCCGGGCAGGCCGCCGACCACGTAGCGGTCGGGATGGTCGAGGCGGACGCGGCGGACGGGCTCGTAGCCCGCGGGATCGTCGAGCCGGGGGAGCTCGTAGTCGTCGAGGGCGTCGAGCCGGTCGAGGACGCCGTGGATGACTTCGCCTTTGGATGAGGCGTCGACGCGGGCCCAGAGGTTGCCCCATTCATCGGTGCGTTCCCAGCGCGCGCCGCCGACGGGATGCCAGTCGGTGGCGGCGGTCTTGATGGACGGGCCGGCGAAGACCATGTCGGCGTCGCCGAAGCTGCGGGCGACGCGTTCGGGCCGGTCGTAGGACAGGGTGGCGACTACGATGTCGCGAGGCGTCACGGAGAACCTCCTTCTTCCGGTGCCGTGGGGAGCGTCGCCGCGCGGGACGGCTCGGCTCAGCTCAGCTCGCTACGTACTGATCGATGGCGGCGCGCAGGGTGCGGTAGATCTCCGCGCGGCGTTTGTCGTCCATCTCGAGGAGGGTACACCGGAAGCCGTCGTGGCTGCAATGGAACCCGGTGAGGGGCACGACGACGATGCCCGCGGCGCCCATGAGGTAGTAGACGAAACGCTTGTCGGGGGAGACGCCCTGCACCTGGCTCTCGATGTACTCGCGGAGCTTGGGGTTGTCGATCGGGAGCGTCTGTTTGTTGTTCAGGACGCCGTCCTTGAACATGACGGTGAAGTAGAACGCGCCCTGGGGCTTGTTGACGACGACCGCGTCGCAGTCGGCGAAGAAGTCGTAGGCCTCCTGGGCCCGGGCGGCGAACATCGCCTCGCGGCGCTTGAGGTGGCCCGGATAGCGGGCGTCGGCCATGACCTGGGCTATGGAAAGCTGGGGCAGGGTGGTGGAGGAGACCTCGAGGCGCTTGGCGGCGAGAATGCTGTTGGCGTAGGTGGCGAAGTTGGCGTCGCGGCCTTTGTTGAGGATCTCGATCCAGCCGCAACGTCCGCCGGGCCAGGGGTATTCCTTGCTGATGCCGCGCATGGCGATGGCGGGGACGTCGCCGATCCACTGGCTCATGTGGAGATGGCCCTCGCCGTTGTAGACGATGTGGACGTAGATCTCGTCCGCGATGACGAAGAGGTTGTGTTCGCGGGCGATCTGGGCGATCTCTTCGAGGATCTCGCGGGGGTAGACCGCGCCGGTGGGGTTGTCGGGAGAGAGCAGAAGGATGCCGGCGATGGAGTCGTTGTACTTGACCTTGTTGCGGATGTCTTCGACGTCGGGCATCCAGCCGTTGTACGGGTCCAGCGCGTAGGTGACGTGATTGTAGCCGGAGTGTGCGGCCTCGGCGGACGAGTGGGTGCTGTAGGCCGGGGAGGGGCCGAGGATGCGGGCTTCGCGGCGCAGGAAGCCGTAGACCTTCGCGACGGCGTCGCCGAGACCGTTGAAGAACATGATGTCGTCGGAGGTGATCTGGACGCCGCCGGGGCGTTCGTTGACGTTGGCGGCGAGGAACTCGCGGATCTCCGGGACGCCGGCGGTGTCGCAGTATCCCCAGGCTTCGGGGCGCTCGATGATCTCGTGTACGATCTGGCGGATCCACTCGGGGGGGAGTTCGCCCTTCTGAATGGGATCGCCGATGTTCTCCCAGGTCATGTCCAGACCCATGCTGCGTACGCGGTGGGCGACTTGGACAATCTCGCGGATTTCGTAGTGCAGTTCGCCTGCGCCCATATGGACGAGATTGCGTCTCATTTCTGCTCCTGTCCGGATTGGAATCACATTGCGGCCGGGGTGCGGTGTACAGGCCCTTACAAGGTTGCCCGGTATGCGTATATCGAGGCTGGATTGGCGGGGTCGCGGCGCGGCCGGGCCCCTATGATAAGGCATCGCCGGGGTTGATTCAAAAGAGGGAAACGGCGGTTAATCCCGCGGATTCGGGGGCGGAGTCGCATGGATCGGGCGATCTTCGGCGCGATCCCTGGGGTTGACCACGCGCATCGGCGCCGCTAGAGTCTAGGCGCGGAGGCGGGGTCGCAGGGGCGGCCAGCACTCCGCCGGGGCCCTTGGAGGGGGGCGCCGCATGTACGGTCACAGGATACTGCGGATGCAACGGATCAGGATTAGCGCGGCGTTGGCCGCGGCGAGCGCATGGATGTTGCTCGCCGCATCGGCGCACACAGCGGAGGCCGAGCACGTGAACCCGACGATCACCCCCGTCTCCATCATTCTCGACACGGACATGCACACCGACTGCGACGATGTGGGGACGCTGGCGCTGCTGCATGCGCTGGCGGATATGGGAGAGGCCCGGATCCTCGCGGTGGTCCACAGCGCGCCGGCGCCCTGGGGGCCGCGATGCGTCGAGGCGGTGAACCGGTACTACGGGCGTCCGGAGATCCCGGTCGGCGCGATCTCGTGGCCGGACTATGAAGAGAGCCCGGTGTACGACCACTATCGCGGGTCGCACCGGTATCTTGCGCGGCACGATCGGGAGTATGTCGAGCGGGTGGGACGCACGATCGCGGACGATCCCGGGGATCCGCCGGATGCCGTGGCGTTATACCGGCGCGTGCTCGCGGGGGCGCCGGACGGGTCCGTCACGATCTGCGCGGTGGGCATGCTGTACGCGGTCGCGCAGTTGCTGGATTCGCCGCCGGACGATATCAGCCCGCTGAATGGGCGGGAGCTGGTGTCGCAGAAGGTGCGTCAGCTCGTGACGATGGGGGGCGGTACGTTCCCGGAGGGGGCCGACAAGTTCAATTGGGAATGCGATCGGGCGTCCGCAGGGCGCGTGATCAACGACTGGCCGGTCGGTCTGGCGGTGTCGCCCCATGGGGAGCACGTGCTCACGGGGGCGCGTCTCGCCGCGGAGACGCCGGAGGACAACCCGGTGCGGATGGCCTACGAGATCTACCTGCAAGGGGCGGGGAAGAGCCGGTCGAGCTGGGACCAGATCGCGATGCTCTACGCGGTGCGGGGGACGGCGGGGCTGTTCGTGCAGCAGACGGGGCATCGGATTACCTATGACCCGGCGACGGGGCGTAACCAGTGGCTTCCGGATCCTGAATCGCCGCAGGTGTGCGTTGATCTGGAAGCGGACGTGGGGGCGGTTCGCGACGCGATTGAGGACCTGATGGTTCGGGCGCCGGAGAACCAGCCGGACTGAGGGCGCGGGAATACAACCGGGATCGGCGTGTTTGCATGCGGGGCCGTCGGGCGCGCAGAATACAGGGCTGATTCGGCGCCGCCACGGATTCGGGAATGCGGTGCAAGGACCCACGCTACCTGCCTTTTCAGATGGACATCTCGCTGCCACAATTGCGCGCCGCCCGGGAAGCCGTCGCGATCCTCAAGAAGCATCCCGCGGTTGACATCGCCGGGCCTTGGGGCGCGGCGAAATCGCTGATCGCGGCGCAGACGGCCGAGGAGCTCGGGGCGCCGCTGCTCATGGTCGCGCCGGGCCGGATCGAGGCCGAGGCGATCTACGACGATCTGTGCACGTTCTTCGGCGAAGAACGCGCGGCCCTGCTGCCAGCGTGGGAAGTACTGCCGACGGACGCGATGGCGCCGTCTGATGACATCGTGGCGGAGCGCATGAACACGCTGCACCGGCTGACGGTTGCGGAAGGCCCGCCGATGGCGGTGGTCGCGCCGGTGCGGGCGGTGATGCAACGCGTGATCGACCCCAAACGCTTGCAGCGCGAGACCCTTCGGCTGCGCGTGGGGGAGGAGCACGACCTGGACGATCTGCTGCTGGCGCTCGCCAAGCTGGGCTACGACCGGGAGCTGATGGTCGAGCAGCGCGGGCAGATGAGCGTGCGGGGGTGCATCTTCGATGTGTTCCCCATCTCCGCCGAGCTGCCCTATCGGGTCGAGTTCTTCGGTGACGAGATCGAGTCGATCCGGCGGTTCGAGCCGGAGACGCAACGCAGCCTGACCCACGTCGACGAGCTTGCGCTGGCTCCGCGGTCCGAGAAGCGCGAGATCGGGGCGGATGTCAGGGCGCTGGTCTCCCTGACTGACTACTTCCCGAAAGGCGCGATCGTGGCGATCGACGAGCCGGTCGCCGTGCATGAGGCGGCGCAGAAGACGGCGTCCATGGCCCCGGACTCGGGGTATTTCCTGGCGTGGGACGAGGTGTGCGGGGCGTTCAGTCGGCTCAAGCGGATGGACATCGCGCAGGTGGCGCACGCGACGGAAGACGAGATGCCGCGGATCACGGCGCCGATGCGTTCGATGAGCCACTGGGAGCCGCCGGCGGAGGATTTCTGGGGGCAGCTTGAGCGGTGGGACCTGGCGGGGTACACGGTCACGCTGCTCTGCAACAACCCGGGCGAGCGGCGTCGGATGGTCGAGCTGCTGGAGGAGCGCGGGTATCGGCTGGACGGCGGGTCCTTTGCGCTGCGCGTGGAGCTGGGGCGGATTCGCGCGGGTTTCGCGGCGCAGGCGGACCGGTTCGCCCTGGTGAGCGAACGCGAGGTGTTCGGCCGGCACTATGTGCGGCGCACACGCAGGCGGTTCGAGGCGGGCGCGGCGATCACGGCGTTCAGCGATCTGAAGGTCGGCGATTACGTGGTCCATGCGCATCACGGGATCGGTCGGTATCTCGGGCTGCGGCGGTTCGAGGGGAAGGCGGGCGATTTCCTCGCGATCCAGTACGCCAAGGGCGACAAGCTGTACCTGCCGGTGACGGCGATCGATATGCTGCAGCGGTTCTCGGGCGGGGACGGGGCGTTGCCGAAGGTCGATCGGATCGGCGGCGCGACATGGGCCAAGACCAAGGCGCGCGTGAAGAAGGCCGTGCGCGACATGAGCGACGAGCTTGTGAAGCTGTACGCGGCGCGCGAGCATCGACAGGGACACGCCTTCAACGCCGACACGCCGTGGCAGACGGAGTTCGAGGACGCCTTCGAGTACGAGGAGACGCCTGACCAGGCCCGCGCGATCGTCGAGGTCAAGCGGGACATGGAGAGCGACAAGCCCATGGACCGTCTCCTTTGCGGCGACGTGGGCTATGGAAAGACCGAAGTGGCGTTGCGCGCGGCGTTCAAGGCGGTGCAGGACGGCAAGCAGGCGGCGGTGCTCGTGCCGACGACGGTGCTGGCTGAGCAGCACTACCTGACGTTCACGGAGCGCCTGGCGGACTACCCGATCACGGTGGAGTTGCTGTGCCGGTTCCGCGGACCGAAGGAGCAGAAGCAGACCCTGGAGCGCATGAAGAACGGGGAGGCGGACATCGTGGTCGGCACGCATCGCCTCGTTTCCAAGGACATCGTGTTCAAGGACCTGGGCCTTCTGATCATCGACGAAGAGCATCGGTTCGGCGTGGCGCAGAAGGAGCGGCTGAAGCAGTTGCGCACGTCGGTGGACGTGCTGACGATGACGGCCACGCCGATCCCGCGTACGCTGAACCTGAGCCTGATGGGCGTGCGGGACATGAGCATCATCAACACGGCGCCGAACGATCGGTTGCCGGTCCACACGTGCATCGAGGCGTTCGACGAGCGGCTGATTCAGGAGGCGGTCGAGCGGGAACTGGCCCGGGACGGTCAGGTGTTCTTCGTGCACAACCGGGTGCAGAACATCACCGTCTTCGCGGAACTCATTCAGCGTCTGGCCCCGCGGGCCCGGATCGGGATCGGGCACGGGCAGATGAACGAGGGCGAGCTGGAACAGGTGATGACGCGGTTCATCCGGCATGAACTGGACGTGCTGGTGTGCACGACGATCATCGGGTCCGGGATCGACATTCCCAACGCGAACACGATCATCATCAATAACGCGGACCACTTCGGGCTGTCCGAGCTGTACCAGTTGCGGGGGCGTGTGGGGCGGTACAAGCACCGCGCGTTCGCCTATCTGCTTGTGCCGGGCGACCGTGCGTTGACCGAGGATGCGCAGAAACGGCTGAAGGCGCTGGAGGATTTCTCGACGCTTGGGGCGGGGTTCCGGATTGCGATGCGCGACATGGAGATCCGGGGCTGCGGCAACATCCTCGGCGGGGAGCAGCACGGCCACATCGCATCCGTGGGGCTCGATACGTACGCGGAGCTGTTGCGCGAGGCGATCGCCGAGATCAAGGGGGAACCCGTGATCCGGCGGGAGCTGCCGCGGTTCGAGATCGCGATCGACGCGTACATACCGGAGGAGTACGTGCCGTCCGAGACGCAGAAGTTGGCGCTCTACAAGCGGATCGGGGGCGCGCGCACGACGGAGGAGGTGGAGGAGATCGCCGCCGAGGTCGCGGACCGGTTCGGGCCGGCGCCGCAGCCCGTGCGCCGGTTGCTCGAGCTGATGCGCGTGCGCACGCGCGCGGCCGAGCTGGACATTCGGCGGATCACGGCGGCTGGGACCGCGGTGTGCATGGAGTTCGGGTCGGCGCGCATCCTGTCGCGCGGTCCTCGTACTGCGCTGACGCAGCACTTCGGGAACCGGATCACCTTCGCGAACAACCCGGCGCCGTCGATCACGTATGTGATCCCGAACGGCGCGGCGGACGACACGATCCGCGCCGCGGCGAACCTGCTGCAGGCGATCGAGGATCTGTAGCCCGACGGGCCTCCCGGCCTGAAAAGGCGCGGCGGTCCGCCCCTGGGGGAGCGAACCGCCTCACGCATACCGGCGTCGCGGACCGCACGGCGGTCGGCGCGTCTGGATGTCGGATCAACCGAACCCGCCGAACATGTCCATGACCAACGCGGCCTGACTGTCGAGGTTCACGAGGTCGGGGTTGTAGGTCGGCGCATCGACGGGCCACTTCGCCTTGTACCGGATGAACTCGACGTGGCCGTCCATATAGAGCACGTTGCATCCGCCGGGCGCGTGGTTGAAGAACGCGACGGCGCTGCCGGTCCGGGTGCCGGACATGGCATGGTTGGTGAGGTCCGTCGCCCACGCGTCCAGCATTACCGGCAGCGTACTCTGCGACATCGCCGCGGCGGCGGGGTTGTTGATGTCGGTGATGAAGAAGCGCTCGACGCCTTCCTTGACCATGTTGTACGTGCTCGGCAGCGGGGCACCGTCCGAGTCGCGGAATCCCCACTGTCGCGGGCTGGCGATGTCCAGGACTTCCTTTGGCAGGTCCTGCGCCCGCTTGCCCTGGAACACCGGGCCGCCGGGGCTCCACTCGCTGGGGCCGCCGCGCTCGACGACTTGGTCCGGGGTGACCCAGGCGACCTCGGGCGTCGCCCACGCGTTGACGTTCCAGCCCCGGGCGTAGAGCGCGTCGATGAACTGCGACCCCGTGCGGGTGGCGAACGGCTGATAGAGGTAGGATACGGGGAAGGAGAGGATCACGTTGACGATGACCTTGGACGCCCAGTCCTGCGGTCCTCCGTTGGGTCCGGTGATCCGGGCGATCTGCGCGGCGATGTCGTCTTCGATGCCGGTGCCGTTCTCGAACCAGACGTTACTGACGTCGCCTCGGGAGTCCGAGGGGCAGATCATGATGCTGGGGTCGTTCCAGTAGTCCGGGTAGAGCGCCTCGCCGCCCGGGGGGTCCTGACCCGGCTGGATGAAGGGGGTCTGGTCGTACATATGGCCCATGGCGTTGATGCCGGCCGCGCTCGCCATCCAGTTGGTGTACCACTGGTTGCCGGCGGGGAACTTGCCGTTCTGTTCGCCGCTGAACATTTTGAAGATCAGCCCCCACTGCTTGAGGTTGTTCTGGCAGGAGGCGCGCCGCGCGGCTTCGCGCGCACGGGCGAGGGCGGGAAGGAGGATCGCCGCGAGTATGGCGATGATGGCGATGACCACCAACAACTCGATCAGCGTGAAACCACGTATGTCCTTACGACTTCTCATGATGCACTCCACTGGGGCAGGCCGCTCTCGCGGACCCGCCGGTTGATTCCCTTGTGATCGTGTGGTTGTCTTGCCCTTCGGCCCTCCCTTCTCGTGCGGACGCACACGACTCCTCACGGGTTTGCCCCCCGCGCGCCATGGGAATAGAATGCTCCTATGTCATCTCCATGATGCCACGGCGCGTGCCGCGGCGCTTGAACGATTGGCGTCATAGTGCAGAACGGTTGCGTAACTTCGTTGCAGGAGCGCAGGGGTATGGCCGTCTCCCGCGATGACCGGATCGGACAGCTTTCGGCGGACGCACTCGGCTCGGCGCCGGAGTACCGCAAAGAGCAGACCATGCCGCGCAGCCTGGTGGGTCTGCGCGCGGACCGTCCGTTCCGGTTTTGCACGATGCACTGGGGCGATGTGCCCGATCTCGTGTGGGAACAGCCCGGCGACGATCCCAACCCGCGCGCTGATCTCTCCCATCCTGGACAGCGCTCGATCCAACTGACAACGCCGCGCGATTTGGAGCCGGCGCGGTACATAGCGCCGCACGACCACGAGTTCTACGAGATTGTTCTGCTGCGGGCGGGCGAGGCGATTCACACGACGGCGGACGGCCGCACGCCGATCCGCCGGGGGGATGCGTTCATCGTCACGCCCATCGGCATTCATGGTTTCGAGGACATCCGGGACGTCACGAAGACGAACCTGTACGTCGAGCCTGACTGGCTGATCGGAGACTTGCAGTTGCTGTGGGGCGAGGAGGGCCTGTTCCGTCGCCTTCTTGCCGACGCCCTGTTCAGCCAACCCGCGGGCGGTCGCGTGTATCACCTGCGCCTTACGGAACCGGAGATGGCGGGGTGTGAACGCGAACTCGAGGACATGACCGGCGAAGCGCGCACGCCTCATCCCTCGCTCGCCCTCTTCAACGCATGTTTCCTCAAGGTTCTCTGCACGCTGAACCAGGCGTATCAGCGCGATCACGCGGGGGATGAGTTGCCGATGGACCCGGTGGTGTGGCGGGCGGTGGAGCGGATCGAGCGGATCATCCAGGAGGGCCAGCGGTTCTCCGTGAGCGAGATCGCGGAGGAAATCGGCGTGACGCGGGACCGGTTCACGCGGTTGTTTCGTGAGGCGGCGGGGCTTGCGCCGCGCGACTACTACCAGCGCCGTCGCGTGAGACTGGCGGCGGGGCTTCTGCTGACGCCGCACGCGAGCGCGACGGAGGTGGCCTACCAGCTCGGGTTTTCGGACTCGGCGCATTTCGCGCGCATGTTCCGCCGGATCATGGGGGTGTCGCCGACGGCGTACCGCGAACGACAGACGCGGGACGATCCGGACGTTCCCCTCACGGCGCGCAATTCCTGACGTCCTCGCGCTTCTGCGTTTCCTTGCCTCGGGGCGGTCTGCTCGCTACAGTACAGGGATGGGCTGTAGACAGCCTGATCTTTGACACTGTGCGCGGCGCGCCCGCAAGTTCCGCGGCGTCGCGGCCGCCAAGGGAGGGTTTTGAGGTATGGGAGCCAATCAACGCACCGGACGTGCGCCGCGGCGTCTGCCCGGCATGACGCGGCGCTCGTTTCTACAGCGGGCCGCCGGGACGGCCGCAGCGGCAGCGGCGCTGAACATCGTGCCGTCGACGGCGTGGGGGGCCAACGATCGGATCGGTCTGGGGTTCGTGGGCATGGGCAAGCAGATGGCGGGCCATCTGCACGTGTTCCTGAACCGGCCGCAGACGCAGGTGCTGGCGCTGTGCGACGTGGAGGCCAAGCGGTTGGCGGTGCGCCAGGGCGAGGCGAATGCGTTCTATGCGGATCGCACGGGCGAGGCGTCGTACGCGGGGGTGGACGCGTATGAGGATTTCCGCGAGCTGGTGGCGCGGCCGGACATTGACGCGGTCGTGATCGCGACGCCGGACCACTGGCACGCCCTGGTCGCGCTGCGCGCGATGGAGCAGGGCAAGGACGTCTACTGCGAGAAGCCGCTGACGCTGACGATCAACGAGGGGAAGGCGCTTGTCGCGACGGCCCGTCGGTATGGTCGGGTGTTCCAGACAGGCAGCCAGCAGCGCTCGTCGCGTGAGTTCCGCACGGCCTGCGAGCTCGTGCGCAACGGGCGGATCGGCAAGGTGCACACGGTGCACGTGAACGTCGGCGGTCCGCCGGTGGAGTGTCTGTTGCCCGGCGAGCCCGTGCCGGAGGGGTTGAACTGGGACTTTTGGCTGGGGCCGGCGCCGTGGCGGCCGTACAACTCCGACATCGCGCCCGACATGGATTATCCCGGCTGGCCGAATTTCCGGGCGTACCGGGATTACTCGGGCGGCATGATGACCGATTGGGGCGCGCACCACTTCGATATCGCGCAATGGGGCCTCGGGATGGACGGGTCCGGGCCGGTGGAGATCACGCCGCCTGACGGCGTGGCGTATCCGCGTCTGACGTACCGCTACGCGAACGGCGTGACGATGTACCACGGCGGCGGCCAGGGCGGCAGCGCCGGGGTGGAGTTCATCGGCGAGGAAGGTCGCGTGATGGTGAACCGCGGCTATCTGGAGACGGATCCGCCGGAGGTGTTGGATCAGCCGCTCGGACCCGAGGACATCCGGTTGTATGAGAGCTCGAGCCATCATGACAACTGGCTCGAGTGCATCGCTTCGCGCGGCAAGCCGATCTGTCATGCGGAGATCGGGCACCGGTCCGTGACGGTGTGTCATCTGGGCAACATCGCGTACGCGATCAAGCGGCCGCTGAAATGGGATCCGGAGGCGGAGGCGTTCATCGACGATCCTGAAGCCAATCGCCTGCTGCAGCGTCCCATGCGGGCGCCGTGGACGATCTGACCCGTGAGGCGGCTTTGGAGAGACGCAAGCAATGATGAGGAGTGCGAACGGGCCCGCGTGACGAAGCGCGATGACGCGCAGCGGGGGCGCCGGCGCTCAGGAGGGAGTACACCTATGTTTTCGGCTACAACACGCATCGTCGCCGCGGCGGCCGTCTTTCTGGTCTTGGCGGCGGCCGGGTTCGGCCTGCCCGGCGCGGTCGCGCAGGAGATCTCGCGGGAGCAGCTCGACCGCGTGGCGGCGGCCCTGCCGGAGGCCCCGACGGTGCAGCCGGCTCAGCCGCGGAAGCTGCTGATCTTCACGCTGTGTCAGGGCTTCTACCATGACGCGATTCCCATCGGAACGAAGGCGTTCGAGATGATGGGGGAGAAGACCGGCGCGTATGAGGTCGTCGTGAGCGACGACGTCGAGATGTTCGCGCCGGATGCGCTCGCGCAGTTCGACGCGGTGTGCTTCATGAACACCACGGGGACGTTGTTCGATCGGGCGGACCTGCGGGACAGCCTGATGGCGTTCGTGAAGGGCGGCAAGGGCGTCGTGGGCGTGCATGCCGCGACGGATTGCTTCTACGACTGGGCCGAGTTCGGCGAGATGATGGGGGGCTACTTCGACGGCCATCCCTGGGGCGCCGGGGACACGGTGCACGTGAAGCTGGATGACCCGGCGCATCCGCTGAACCGGGCGTTCAACGGGATGGGCTTCGCGGTGAGGGACGAGATCTACCAGTTCCGCGAGCCGTATTCGCGCGAGAAGCTGCGGGTGCTTGCATCGCTGGACACCGCGAAGACGGACATGACGAAGGACGGCATCAAGCGGACGGACGGCGATTTCGCGATCTCGTGGTGTCGCGCGTTCGGCGAAGGCCGGGTGTTCTACTGCTCGCTGGGTCACAACTGGGAGATCTTCTGGAATCCGCAAGTGCTCCAGCACTATCTGGACGGGATCCAGTTTGCGATGGGGGATCTTCCTGTCGATGTCACGCCGTCGGCCCAGCTTTCGCCGGAAGCGGTAGCGCAGTCGCAGGCGGAAGCGGCGGCCCGTGCGCTGGAGGGCTGGCTCGCGGCGCTGGCGGCGTATGACTACGGCGACGACGACGCGGCGCTCATGGCGCTCGCGGACTACGGCGCGGCGGTGATTCGCAAGCCGGCCGAGCGCGAGGCCCTCGCGACGGGTCTGGCGGCCATAGTCTCGCAGGAAGGCGTCAGCGACGCCGCCCGGCTGTTCGCCGCGAAGCAATTGCTCGAGGTGTGCCCCGCGCTGACGGCGCCGGGTAAGGCGGCGTCGCTGCTCGCCGACCCGGAGCTGTCCGAGACGGTGCGGTACGCCCTGGAGCGGAACGAGGATCCGGTCGTCGGGCGGGTCCTGATGCGCGCGCTGCGGTCGGCGGATGACTCGATGGTGCGCGTCGGGCTGATCCACGCGCTCGGCCATCGGCGCGAGGCGCGCGCCGCGGCGGCGCTGTCGCGGTTGCTGAGCGATGCGGACCCGGCCGTGGCCGAGGCGGCGGCTCGCGCGCTCGGGTGGATCGGGACCCCCCGGGCGGCGGATGCGTTGTTGCGCGCCCGGGGTGCGGAAGGCGTTGCGGCGCCGGCGCGGGTGATCGACGACGCGCTGCTGCGCGCGGCGCAGGCGCTTGCGGCGTCCGGTGATGGATCGCAGCGGGAGACGGCGCTGGCCATCTTCACCGACTTGGCGGATCCGGAGGAGTCTCCCGTGACGCGCGCGGGGGCGCTTGGCGGGCTGGTTGAGGTTGAGGGCGTGTCGGTGTTGATCGCGGCGCTCGAGGATGAGGATGCGCTGGTGCGGCAGGCGGCCGCGGCGCTGCTGCGCGACACGGAAGGCGCGGATGCGACGATGACGCTCGTGGACGCGCTGCCCGGTCTGCCGGCGTCGCAACGGGCGCTCGTGATCAAGGCTCTGGCCGATCGCGGCGATCCGGCCGCGAAGGCGGCTGTGGAGATTCAGGTTGAGGACGCGGATGGCGCGGTTCGCCTCGCGGCGCTTGAGGCGCTTGCGGTGCTCGGCGATGCGGAGACCGTGTCGATTCTGGCGCGCAAGGCCGCGGGCGCGGATGCGAAGGAAGCGCAGGCGGCGCGTCGTGCGCTGGGGCGCCTGGCGGGTCCCGGCGTTGACGAGACGATCGCAGCGGGCCTGCAGGATCCGCGGCCGGAGATCCGTGCGGCGCTTGTCGCGGCGCTGGCCGAGCGTCTCGCGGCGGACCAGGCGGACGCCGTGCTTGGGCTGACGCGTGATCCTGAACCCGCCGTGCGCATCGCGGCGTTCGGGTCCATCGAGCGGATCGGGTCCGGGGCGCATGCGGAAGCCGTGGCGCAGGCGCTGGTGGATGAGGCCGATGAGGGGGCGCGAGATGCGGCCGCTTCGGCGTTGGTCGAGCTGGCGCGCAAGACGGAAGCGCCCGCGGCGTGCGTGCTGGCCGCGTTTGACCAGACCGCGGACAACACGGCGGCCCGTGCGGCGTTGCTCGGCGTGCTCGGGGAACTGAGCGACGACGCGGGGCTGGACGTGGTGCGGCAGGCGGCCGCCGCGGAGGACGCGACGATTCGTGAGGCGGGCATCCGCGCGTTGGCGGCGTGGTCCAACCCGGCGCCGGCGCCCGATCTGTTCCGCGTGGCGAAGGAAGGGCGGGATGCGCTGCGGATCGTGGCGCTGCGCGCCTATTTCCGGTTGCTGGCGATGCCGGATGATCGCCCGGCGGCAGAGACCGTCGAGATGTATGACTTGGGGTTGCAGTTGACCGACCAGGCGGACCTGAAGAAGATGGCCATCGCGGGGCTCGCGGACGTGCCGCATCCCGATGCGGAGGCTGTGATCGCGCGGTACGCGGACGATCCCGAGCTTGAGGCGGACGTGGCCGCGGCACTCGAGAAGGCCCGGAGCCGCGCGTTCGCGGTGCGCGCGTCGCACAACACGGAGCAGGCGGGGCTGGCCGTGGACGGCGAGATGGGGACGCGCTGGACGACCGGCGTGGGCCAGACGCCGGGCCAGTGGTTCGTCGTGGACCTGGGTTGGGAGCGGACCGTGCACGGCATCGTCCTGGACGCGACGGGGTCCGACGGGGACTACCCGCGCGGCTACCGCGTGCACGTGGGGAACTCGCTGGAGGATCTGGGCGAACCCGCGGCCGAGGGCGAAGGTTCGGGCGCGCGGATCGAGCTGACCTTTGATCCGCCGCAACGCGGTCGGTTCATCCGGATTGAGCAGACAGGGTCGATCGACAGCCTGTGGTGGTCGATTCACGAGTTGACGCTGCAGATCGCCGACTGACCCGAGATCAGACGTACTGCTTGCCAACGGCGGAGGCGCTCGCGCGTCTCCGCCGTCCTGCCGTATGACGTACAAGATGGATGGAAAGGAGGAGACGCGTGCAGCGACGACCCAAGGCGATCGTGTTTGATATGGGCGGGGTGTTCCTGACCGCGGCGAGCCGGTGGGAGGCGGACACGTTTGCTTTGTCGTTCCCGGAAGGGCTTCGGGAGGCGGCGCCGTTCGATTGGTTTCTGGCGTTGTCGCAGGCTTGCCTGACGCACTACACGAGCCATGCCGTGCCGCGGCCGGCGGTGGAGTTGGGCCCGGTGATCGGCGAGCATCTGGCGGCGCGCGGCATCGAGCCGACGGCGGAGGCGGTGCGGCGCTGGTCGGGCATTGTGGCGCAGTGGGAGGTGCGGCCGATCTATCCGCACGTCGGGGCGACGCTGGCGGAGTTGAACGCGCTGGGGATCCGGTTGGGCCTGGTGTCGAACACGGTGTTCGATGGACGGCTGCACCGGATCAACTTCGCCCGACACGGGATTCTGGAACGGCTGGAGACGACAGTGTTCTCGGCGGAGTTCGGGTGGAACAAGCCGCACCCGGGGATCTTCGCGCACGCGCTGGACGCGATGGGGGTGGACCCGGGGGACGCGTGGTATGTGGGCGATCGCCCGGACCGCGACGTGTGCGGCGCGCACGGGGCGGGGATGACGGCGGTGCTGGTCAACAGCGCGCACGTCGGTGCGGTGACGAAGGCCCCGGAGAACCGCCCGGATCTGTGGGTGACGAACATCGCGTCGCTGGCGGGGATCGTGGCGCGGCTGTCGGCGGGGTAGGCGCTACGCGGCGTGATCCGCCCGGCGGAGCGCCTCGCGCGCGAGGGCAGCGTACTCGTCCGAGGTCAGCGTCTGCGGTCGGCGTCCGCCGTCGATGCCGGCCGCTTCGATGGATTCGAGGATGGCGTTCTTGTCGAGGCCGAACAGCTCCGTGTTCGAGAGGGCGTTGCGCAGTGTCTTGCGCCGTTGCGCGAATGCGGCGCGCACGACCTTGAGAAACGTTCTCGGGGCGATATCCGGATACCGGGGGGTCTGGCGGTTGCGCATCCGCACGATGCAACTGTCGACCTTCGGCTGGGGCCGGAAGCAGGAGGCGGGCACGCGGTGGACGAGATCAGTCTCGGCGTAGAGCTGGGCGGCGATGGAGAGCACGCCGTAGTCCGACTTGCCGGGGACGGAGACCATGCGCTGGGCGACCTCCTCCTGCACCATCACGACGAAGCGGTCGAAGAAGACGTCCGACTCCCAGAAGTGGAAGAGGATGGGGGTGGTGATGTAGTAGGGCAGGTTCGCGACGACCTTGCGGCGTCGGTCGCGCCAGCCCGGCAGAAACTCGTCGAGCAGCTTGTCGACCTCGTGGTTGAGGATGTCGCCGCGAAAGAGCGTGACGTTGGGGAGGTCTCCGAAGCGGTCTTCGAGACAGGGCATGAACGAGGGGTCGATCTCGACTGCGAGGACGCGTCCGGCGAGCGGGTGCAACCGGGACGTGAGGGCGCCGAGCCCCGCGCCGACCTCGAGAACGTCATCCGCGTCCGTCAACGATGCCGCATCGACCATGATCCGGTTGATGTTGTCGTCGAGCAGCAGGTTCTGCCCGAGCGCCTTCTTGAATCGGATGTTGTAGGTGCGGCAGAGGTCTTGCAGCCTCACGGTACGCCGTCCCGAGGCATCGTTCCGTCCGCGATCTTCGTCAAACCCGACACGCACGCCTCCTTCGAGTTCTGGTGTGTTCTCGCCGACTGTCGGCGACCCAAGCGGATTATCCCAGCTTCGGCGCGGAGTTGGCAATATGGGGCGCCGTGGGGAAGGAATGGGTAGACAGGATTCACAGGATGGACAGGATGGGGCCGCCTTCGGCGGCGGGGGGGAGATGGGACAGGGACGGATGGGACGGGGTGGACGGATGGAGAAGGGGCGGGGATCGGGGAGAGGGAAAGCGGCAGCGAGCTGCCGCAGTCCAAAGGCGCGGCTGGGCCGCGCCGGGGG
>DIWA01000090.1 GCA_002422525.1 Candidatus Hydrogenedentes bacterium UBA6118 | reverse complement strand
CCATTCCCCTTCCCCGCCATGCGGCTCCCTACCCCGCCATGCGGCTCCATCGCCCCCGCACCCCGTAAGGGCGATTCACGAATCGCCCCACTTCACGAATCGGCCGTATTCCCAAATCGCCGCGCATTCGCGTCCATTCGCGTCCATTCGCGGATGCCTCCCGTTCCCAGGCCGCCGAAATAGCCGAACGTAGCGCAGGCTCCGCCCGACACTTGCACTGGTCGGCAACCCCCGTCAGCCGCAGCGCCGCCGGCCATGCGCGCCGACGTCGTCCCATTGCTCTCCCCCTTTTCGAGGAGACCCCTACTCCGGAGGCGTGAGCGCTACGCGGGACGGCCGTGCGCCTTCCGAGAAGAACATGCCCGTGTATTTCTGCAGCCGTTTGAAGTCGCCGGCGAAGCGCCTTTCCGCCTCGGCATGCGCCACGTTCTTCGCGAGTTGCCTGGCGTCCGCGTCGCTGACGCGGAGCACCAGGTAGTTCGCGATGGCGGAGTACACGCCCGGGTCGAAGTCCTTGGCGGCCTGGGACGAGACGATGAGCGCGAGTCCGTACTTGCGGCACTCCTTCGCCATCGTGGGAAGCAGCTTCAGGCGCGACGCCCTGTGGGCCTCGTCGAACACGACAACGTGCGAGATCCCCTCCTCCTGGCGTTCCCCGCGCAGGAACATGTTCTGGTAGAGGTTGAGCAGGATGAACGAGGCCATCGCGCGCTGGAACATGTCGTTCATCGCCGAATGCACACGCACAATGACCGGCGCGTTGCGCGTCAGCAATGAGGATGCGTCGCCGCTCCGAGACTGGAAGAATCCGTAGTCGTCCAGCTCCCCAAGCCGCAGCATGACGCCGCGGTCCGGCTTCTCCTGCTTCTGGAGGATCTCGTAGAACCGCTGAAACGACGGCGGCTCCAGGGTCTGCGGATCAAGCCCCGGCGTCCCGTACCCCGTCTCAGCGTAGCTCTGCTTGATGGCTTCGCGGATGCTGTTCGTCTGCACCTCGCCCAGGTCCGGAAAGATCGAGGAGAAGATATCCCTCAGCATGCCCACGTTGTCGACCCACGCCAGCGGGCCCTTTCCGATCACGCGCATCGGGTTGAACCCCAGACCGCCCTGGATATCCACCGTTTCCACATTGGGCAGACAACGCGACAGACGGTCCTCGATATCCTCGTGATACGCGAAGACGATGGGAGCGATGCCCGCCCGGTCGAGCTGCTTGCATATGTTGATGATGCTTCCCGTCTTGCCCATGCCGGGAAGCCCGACGATCATCAGGTGGGGATTCCCATGGATTGAGAGCTTCCATGACACCGGGTCGCGGCTGATCGCGTCCGCCCCCAGGCAGATCTCGGCGGGCCCCTGGACTCGTGACGCCTCCGACGAGCCCGCCTCCTCTTCCGGACCCGCCTCGTGCGAGACCTCGGGCTCCGCACCGCCAGTGTCCTCGTCCCCCGCGTCCGGCGCGGTCTCTTCCTGCGCTGCTACGACGCCCGGCCGGTCGTCCCGAGACTCGGGCCCCCGGGGCGGCCGCTCCCGCCCATCCCCGAAGCGCCACGCAGACTCGTCCAGACCAAGCGGGCCGAACAGGAAGATGCGCGCCAGAGCGTCCTCTTCGATTGGCGCAACGGCCTCCCGGTAGTCCGGGCAGAAGACATACCCCATATCGTAGTAGAACTCCGGGTCAAGGCCCTCGCGCCTGCCGTAGAGCTGGTCGATCGCGCTCAGCAGACCCGCGTGAGCGTCCTCCTCCAGTACATGACGCCGTCCCTTGTCTGCGTAGAACACGAGCGCACGCGCGAGACGTTTGCGTCTCAGGGCTCCCTCCGACTCGCTCAGCTTCTCCGAGAAGTACCCCTCGTGCCACCTTTCCCGCGTGGTCGCAAGCTGCTCCCGGATGTGGCCGAGGAACGACGCTTCACGTACGGAACGGAGGAGACGCCGGTACTTGATCTCCACGAAGGCGAAGCGCAGACGCCCGCGCTTCGGCAGGTCCACGTAGACAAGATCCGAGCGGGCATGGCTCCTGCTCTCGCCGCCGCTTTCGCCATCGCTCTCCGCGCCGTCCTCTCGCCTGTCCGCGGCACAGGGCAAAAGCAGATCGCGCACGTCGTCCAACGGAACGAAGAAGCCCCGCCTGGGCGACAGCCATGCATCGTCGCCGTGGTTCAGGCAGTTCTTGTAGAAGAGCGCCAGCGCTATCAGCTCGCTCTGAACCGGTCCCGGTACGGCGAGGCGCATCGCCAGGCGTCCGCTGAGCGCTTTGAGCTGATCCAGCAGGAAGCGGCAATGGCGCGGGCTGTGGCTCAGACCAAGCTTGTCAAGGGGGTCTTGAATCAGCTCCACGACCTCATCCACCTGGCTCGTCGAGGTGACAAGCTGCACTGTATCGAGGTCGTGGCGTTCGGGGACGCAGTCGATCACGTACGTCTCATAGACGTCAGGGACCTCACGGGGCGCGTCGAAGTACTCGACGCCCGCATTGCGGTCAACTGTCAGGACCCAGTCGCTCAGCTCATGAAGCCGCCTGAGGACGTCGGCTCTCTCGGCGTCGACGCTCGTAACGAGCACCGGCCACCCGCCCGCCTCCGGCGCAAGGCATCTTGCGGTCGCCCGCATTGCGCCGGCGTGCGTGCGCGTTAGACGGTCGGTCAGATCCCTGCCCGCCGGGTGCTTCACGCCCTCGATCTTCGGGGCGACGGTGAGCCTCCAAGTCGGTGTGTCCTTGAGACGACAGGTGCGCACGACTCCCGGAAACAGAGCGAACCCTTCGATGGGACGAGGCGCGACTACGCCCTCCTCGTCCGCGGTCTCCATTGACGAGTCGAACGTATCAAAGGCGACGGTCAAATGGCAGGCCTCCGTTGGGAACGGACTGCGCCGTTTGGACCAGGCGAGACAAGGACGGGGGACGCCGTCGCGTTCGAACGTGTCCAACGCCCAGAGATCCTCGCCGCCGCCCGCCGCGGCGCCTGCCCGCCGGCATTCCGAAAGGTCTGACAGATGCCGCCCAATCATCTGGCTGTCCTTGAGGGCTTCAGAGGGATGGAGATCCAGAACGTAGCCGTAGTCCGCCGGTCTCGGTTCCGTCTCCGCTTCCTCCTCGGCATCTTTCGAGTTCTTGCTCAAGGACATGGCCTTTCCCAGCGCGCGGGTCACCGTAAGACCGTCGCCCGGCCGGAGCGCGTTGATGAGCAGTACAGGATACTCCGGGTGGAGTCCCCTGTACTTGTCGACCTCACGCCCGATCGCTTCCGACGCCGTCACGCCCACGGAGGGAGCCAGGTCCTTGGCGCCCGGAGACAGACAGCGAGCCAGCAGCGCCACGGTCGCCTGCGGCTCCTTGACGCCTGCTGAGACGGGGAGCATGGCGACCGCATCGAACCCCAGCACATCGCAGAAAGCGAACGCACCGCCCGCCTTGACGTCCGGCAGGAACGCAGGGAAGTAGCTGCCGTCGAGCGATCGCAAGGCGTCCGATGCCCGCTTCGGCTTCAGCCCCTCCTCGTAGCGCATGTGCACCGCCAGCTCGTCGTACGCCTGACGCCAGGCCACGCGAACGGGGTGCGACGGCAGGACGATCAGCCCTCGCATCTTCCCAAGCTGGTCGGTCACTTCAATCGTGTGGGCCAGAGCCAGGAGAGCACTCCCCTGCTCGAAGGCCTCGGCCCATGCGTTCACATAGTCCCTGGCGGGCTGACTGTCATGGAGAATCAGCCCTACGAACCCGCGCTTCTGTTCTATGGCGTTTCGGGCCAGCGAACGCGTCGTGTTCTCGAGACGGGCCCTGAGCTTCTCGTCGAGACCGCTCACATCCACGGGGACGAACTCGGGTTCGGCGGTGAACGACCCGTCCTCCCGCACGACGGCTGTCCATCGGCCGATCGCGTAGTTGCGCGCCTTCCAGTCCTCCTCGGTCTTCCTGATCAGCGGCGGTCGGAACACGCGGCTGGAGTAGTTCCCGGCCCGCAGGCTGACGAAGCCCTTGCCGTCCTCATTGCGCGGGGCGTCCTTGGCGTCGTCGAACGCCTCACGGTCTGCACGGAAGACGCCCTCCACCAGCGCACGAAACGTCTGCCCCACCGACTGGGACTCCTGCTCGTCGCTCGGCCCCTCTTCGTGAGTGATCACGAACGGTTCCGTTCGCACGCAGCGCCCATTGTCCTCGGCATCGTCCGGCGTCTCGGCGCTCGGATGTATCCGGATCACCGCCTGCCAGATCCCGCCCTCCTCCTCGTACTCCGCGAAGTCCTCCCTGGTGAAGACGCACTTCTCTCGGGACTTCCCGGAGTGTTCAACAGTCTTCGTCAGCAGCTCGTCATCGTCTCCGGTCATGATGCTGACTGTGTAGACGGTCGTTCCGGCCGGGAGTTTCTGGGGATCGGTCTTCCAGCGCACCTCGAGCCTGGGCTCCGTCTTGCCGCGTTCGGACTTGTAGTGAAAACGAGGCAGATCGCTCGCCTCCTCCTGCACGAGGCCCGACCACTTGTACGGTCTGCCCGCAGGCTTGCCGCGCCAGGGCTCAAGAAGGATCTTTGCCAGGCGTTGGTCCATGAAACCGGGCTGCAGACGTCCCAACCAGAGGCACCTGTTGGCCTCATCCTCCGCGACCTCGCGCACGGCGTCGCGCCACGGCTTCCCTTGGCTGGCCACCAGGAAGGCTTTGAGCCTGTCGCGCGTGTCCTGGGGCTCCTCCGGCAGGAGCAGCCCCGCGATCCGCGCGCTCAGCGTACTGCTTGCGCCTCCCGACAGGAACAAGCGGTCGACGACCCGTGCCGACACCGGCAACTGGTTCTTGTCCAGATCCTCCGCGGCATCCACCGGCCACAGGCCCACCTTCGCGATGGCTTGGCCAGCGCGCGAGGGTGCGCCGATGCAGCATGCGTACAGCTCAAACTCGTCCCATGGCGACAGCGCGCGCCGGCCCCCGAGACGCCGCGCCTCGCGACACGCCGCCCTCAGGAAGTCGCGAGCCTCCGCATCGCCCACGCCGTCGAGCGCCGCTTTGTGCAGCCGCCCGAACAGCTCGGTCTCCGTGATCTCACGGACCGCGCTGTAGATCCCGTCCATCCCCGCTCCCGCCTCGCGGCCGTCCACCAGCAGGAGCACGCGTCCTGTCTTCGCCTCACGCAGCTCCACGGCGCGGTCCGCGGTGATGGCGTGCGCGGCCGTCTCATCCCCGCCCAAAACGACATGAACCTGCCATCCAGCGACCTGGATCGGCCCGTTCTGCGCCAAATCAAGGATGACATCGCGAGGCAGGCATCGGACGAAGGCCATCGTGCCTTCCGATCCCTCGCCGAGCGCATCCGCCAGACACCGTCCCAGGCATTCGCGCTGTCTCTCATCCATCCCCCAGTTCCTCCTGTGCGGTCGACTCCGTGTCCTCGGCGTCAAAACGGGAGCGGAGCCGCTTCATCGCCTCCGCGTCGTTCGCCCCTATCAGAAGGCCGAGATCCCGCAGACGACCCTCGAGAAAGCGCCGGTTGCGATGCAGCATCTCCCCCGGCACGGACATGCCGGGCGGCGCGGCGTCCACGTGGATGCCGTAGCGCGTCCTCAGCAGATCCAGAAGGCCAATCAGGGTCAGCGGATGCTCCGGCGTCCCTTTCGACGCCTTCCGGAGATGACGGTGCACGAGGAAGTCCAGCATGGTGTTGGTCAGCACGACAGACCTTCGATCGAGCCGTCGGCCGCCGCTCGTAGAACGACGCTTCCGCACGAGGCCGTGGGGCTGATCCGCCATGGCCGCGGAGTCGAAGAACCTGCGGAGGTTTCCGCCCTGCGATTTCTCGCCTATCAGAGCGACGACCGCCTCCGCCAAGTTCCAGGCCGGGTGACGTCCCTCGGTCTCCAACACGTCCGCCAGTTCGGCGTCTCCTTCTCGTCCGCCCCCGCGTGCGTCCGGCGCCCCCTCCAACAAAGCGTCCGCCAGCCGGGTGCAGACCGCCTTCGTGTCCCGGCGGAAGTCGCGCGCCTCCTCGAACCCGCCCAGCAGGATCTCCCCCAGTCGGTTGAGGCGGTGCGAAGGGTCCGGGTCAACCCTGTTCGGGTCAAGGTCTTGTCGCGTGAACGCCTCCACATGCTGCTCGCGCGCCCAGCCCTCCGTGATCTTGATGCACGTGAAGATGACCGGCAGCCGCGCCAAGCGCAGCATCATCTCGTCCAGCGATTGCTCGGAAAGCCGCCGCAACTCCGCGTGCGTCCCTTGCGAGCAATCCGCCAGCACGGGGAAGGGCGTCTGCGCCTCCCTCGTCGGCACGGAGCCGTGGACCTCCCAGTGTTCCATGACGTGCAGCGTGTGTAGGAACAGGGACGTCAGCCCCAGTCCCATGCAGGACTCGAGCATCGGCACGAGCGTCAGGCGGGGAATGACGGCGCCGTAGGCGCGCAGCAGCGTTCTCATGTCCTCGCTCAGGATCCCCGTGGCGCGCGCGGCCGCGGGCAAGGCGCGTGGGACCCAGGCGTCCACCTTCTGCCACTCCGGCGCGCGACCAAGGCGCTGGGCGATGCGGACAGCGAGAAGCTGGTCGATCCCGACATCGACCGCTTCGTCGAACTGGTCGGCATCGAGGCTGCTCTCGAAGCCGCTCCTCAGCCGCACCCCCTTGCTGAACACCCTGAGAAGGTGATCCTCCGCGATCCCCTCCTCCGTCCGGATCTCGTGAGCCGCGTGGCCGTTGTTGAGCGCCGCCGTGATCAGCTCCGGCACGCCGCGCAGATTGGCGACACTGTCGGGCAGATCCACCCAGCTCGAGAAGTAGTGCGTCGGGTACACCCGCTGCACCGACTCTTCCCGGCCCAGCTTGTGCCGTTGGTTCTCCAGGTTGTAGGCAAGGATCAGGTCGCCGAGGATGGCCTGGTGAACGGGCTCGTCGAAGCCGCAGACCTGCTCCGTGCGCGCGAGCTTCTCCGCCACGGAGGTGATCGTGGCGGAGCGTTCCGCCTTGCGCCTGGCGTCCGGGTTCCCGAACTCCCTCTCGAAGCTGCCCTTTCCCCGCCGCCGGCCCCAACGCCGCATGTAGATCACGGCCGGGAGAACGCCGCCGATCGCGAAGTCCTGTGGAACCAAGGGCAACGCCAAGCCGCAGGCGACGCTCCACAACTCCCCCGTCCGCGCAGGCCCCAAGACATTCCCCAGCAGTTCCTTGCTCATGCCGGCTCCTCCTGGCACAGCGGCGTCAACTGCAGCACCTGTACGCCGTCGCGCTTGTCAATCGATACCCTGTACTCCCGACTGTCCGACGGGTTCCATGCATGGAGCGTGGAGTCGTCTTCCTGCACCAGCCGTTGCGTGAAGATGGAAAGGTTCGCGAACACATCGTCGGACAGCACGTCGGCAAGCTGATACCCGTCCTTCAGCTCCATGAGGAGATGGAACAGCCTGGCGTCGATGAACAGGCGTTCGCTGCGCCCGTCCGCGTACGCATAGGACAGGACCACGTGCGTGTGGAGCGCGTCGACGCCCTCCACGACACGCGGAAGGTGCGCGTGCAGCGAGAAGCGCTCGCGAGGCTTCCGCACCCAGAAGACCGTCTCCGTGGGCGTGCGCGGGATGATGCGCAGCGGCGTCGTCTTGAGCGGCGCCTCCGCCCCCGACAGGGCCCTGTCCGGCAGATCCTCCAGCCGGGCAAGCCCCGCGCACAGGTCATCGCAGATGGACGCGACCTCGTCCTCGGGCGCCGCGGAAACCACGCGGAACCGTTCCAGATGACGCCCCTGAAAGAGGCGGAGTTCGGAAGGCTCGACGCGCAGTTCGGCGAACTCCGCTTCGCTCCACTCGAAGAACGCATGACGGCGACGGGATGCCAACCGCCGGTTCTCCGGATGCGGTTCGTCCGGGCCGTCCGGGAACACAGGCCTATGGCGGAGACGTCGGTCGATCACCGGATGGGCGTCGAGCGCAGGATCCAGGGCCTGGAGTTCGCGGAGCAGTTCGCCCTGCCGGTGGGACGTCTTACTCCCGAAAGCCCGGTCCCAGTAATGGAGCGGCTGTAGATTCGGATCGGCGTGCAGCTCGTGGCATGTATGAACGCCGAAGAAGATGTAAGCGAGCGCAGCCCTCAGCTCGCGGGCCGTGATGTGAATCTCGCCTCTCTGGTGCACCGCCTGGAGCGCGCTGACAAGCTGCCGCTTCACCCCTTCGGCGCGCTCGGGCCGCTTCAGGCTCTGCACCGAACGCCAAGCCGTGCAGCGCCGCTGGGCCTGACACGTCTCGCAAGGCTTCCACGTGTCCTCCGACCCCAGCAGTTTCTCGATGAGACGCTCCACGAAACCAGGGGCGTTCGTGGCGGCGCCTTTGCGGACCCCTCCGACGAGCGACCGGGTATTCAGGTCTATGAAGACCAACCGCTCGTCCGCCGCCTCCGATCCGTCGTCATGGTCGAGCGCGGCGTAGAGGGCCTTCGTCAGAGGAGACGACGGTTGCTTCTCCAGCCAGGCGAGGAGCGGTCCGTCATTGATCGCCAGCAGCAGCACCAGATTGTCGTCTTCAAAGCCGTCCACGAGCGGCCCCAGAAAACCCGACAGGACATCCTCTGCAGATTGCCCCTGGTAGGAGGCCGCGCCATCGAGGTTGAACCGGACGAGCGGTCCGCCGTCGACGCGGTGCTCGAACAGACGCCTCTGCGACGGCGCCTCGCTGACGCCCAGGCGCTTTGCGAGATGTTGGAGAAACGCCGTCTTCCCGTCGCCGGCGTTGCCGCACAGAATAGCCAGGCTCACCTCGCGCCGCCTGATCTTCTCGATAAGCGTACGTTCCAGGTCCGTTTCGACGTAGGTCTCCCTTGCGAAGGGCGAGTCGAGTCCTCGCGTCTCGACGTTGCCGTGGGGCGACCCTGGATAGGTCTGAAGCAGCAGTTCGAGCCATCGGACCCTGTTCGGCGTCAGAGCGGGAGCAGGGGGCGTCGGCGTCGGTTCGGGGACGTCGTCCGACGCGGGCGCGCGCAGCCGTCGGAGGTCCGCCAGGGCGTCCCGGGCCGAAGCATACCGACGGGATCGATCCGCATCCGTGGCGCGGTCGAGGAACGCCGCCAACCGGGGGTAGTCGTCTCGGCCCGAGGAAGGCCAGTTCAGCCCGCGCATCTTGTCGCGCCGATCGCCGTGATGGAAGGGCCGCGTATCAAAGAGCACGCCGAACAGGCTGGCTGCCAGCGCGTATACGTCGTCCGACGGGGACAGGGGCCCCCTCGCGTCGACCTCAGGCGAGCAGTAGTCCGGCGTGCCTCCCCCGGCCGGAGCCCCGTCGCGCCCCGCAAGGTCGTAGTCGGTCAGGGTGACGTTCAGACCGTCAACGATGATGTTGCGGGGGCTGACATCACCGTGAACGAGCCCGGCCGCATGCAGGCCGCCGAGTCCCTCCAACAGGCGCTCGGCCCACGTCAACAGACCCTCCTCTACGTCCGGCGTCTGTTGCTCCTCGAAGTAGAGCGACAGGACGCCGGACCACTCAGACAGCGGACTGCCGGGGACCCAGTTGAGAAGAGCAGTGATCTCGTTCTCACGCCACTCGGAGCGCACTTCAAACACGCCGGCCAGCCAGGGGGAGCCGGCGGTCTGCGCCCTCACGAGCGCGTACGCCTCGGCGGCTCGACGGCCGAGACTCTTGTGCGTGATCACCTTCGCCACGTAGGGACCGGAGCGATCGTTCCCTTCGCGGTCCACCTCGATGACCTTGAAGGTGCTGCCGAAACCGCCGGACCCCAAGCGCGTCATAATACGGTAGCTGCGCCCGTTGAGTTCTCGATCCGTCCGGTCGTCCCAGTACTTGGGATCGAGCGGGGGTCTGAGCTCGCGGCTCGCGGGAGGCGCATCCGGCCCCATCACGCGCCGGAGATCGTCGATCAACGTCGCGACGTCCGAGCGCAGGGCCGGATCCTCGATAAGCGCCTGGTCAAGCGTATCCAACGCCTCTCGAGCCGGCGGCTCCTCCCACATCTGCTCGAAGATCGTGCGGAGCGTCGCGGCGGCGGCGTAGATGTCCGCCTCCGCCGTCCAGGCCTCGAGCCCGCTGGTGCGAAGCTCCGGCGGCACGAAGTCGGCGCGGTCCTCGAAATCGGGCGACAGGGCGCCCGCCACGCTTTCGGCCCCGCCGATCCGCGCCATCTGAAACTGGGTGAGCACAACGTCGCCGCTGGCGCGAACCAGCACCGTCTGGGGCGTGATGTTCCGATGGCAGATCGGTCGATCCGGCAAGGCATGGAGACTGCGTACGACCTCAAGACACTTCACGGCGAACTGCAGTCGCTCTCCCGCCGTCCAGGAGGCGTCCAGGGTTCGCTCCGCAACCTGCGCCGCGCCCGGGTCGACGTGCGAGAAGCAGCACATCTCGCCTGGGTACTCCGACACCTCCTGGAACGAGTCCACGATGCTCGGCACGCAGGGCTCCTTCTGAAGCTGCTGAAAGACCTGCCACTCGCGTTCGGCCACATTGCGGGGGTTCTCCGCGTCAAGCGCGGTCAGGTCGTAGAGGTAGAGCCACACGGCGTCGCGGTCGGCGCCCCGGTAAGCGCGGTAGACCCTCCGGTACCCGCTGCGGTCTCTGTGCAGCAGACTCAGGCGGCGAAAGGAGCCGAACTCCGTGAGGTTGTCCCGAAGCGCCGGGCGGAGGCCTGGCGCGATAGCCTCGGCGGCCGCGTCGATCTCAGCGTCGGTCAGACGAGGCGGTTCGTCGAGCCCGAGGATCTCGCGCCACTCCGGCAGGCCGAACGCCTCAACTCCTTCGATGGTGCGGCGCGCCGTCGGGCCGACGTATTTCCTCTTCCCGTCGCGGGTCAGAAGAAAGCGCGCGGGAACGTACCCGGCGCTCTCGAGGCGGCTGCTCCGGAGTCGACCGGCGACGCGCTTGGCCTTGGCGTCAGCCCGTGCGGCCTCCGTGTTGAGCCGCGATCGGTTGGCCGCCGCGTCCAGGTACTCCCGGTCCCAGTGCTTCACCTCGATCACGGTCACGCCGGGCGGCCCGATCGCCAGACAGTCGACCTCCAGGGGTTGCCCCCTCCGCTCGCCCGGCCCGATGGCGATGTTGGTCAGCAGACGCCATGTCCCTGCCGTGTCGTCGCCGATAAGGCGGTTCCTGAGCATCTCGAGCGCGATGCGTTCACTCTCGTTCACGAACGGCCCAAAAGGGATGTGCTGAACTCGTTGCGCCATCGTCGTCGCTCCCCATCGCCTTTTCTGCACTGAAGGGGGCCCGTCCTCCAAAATGAACCGGCAGGCGGCCTCGGGAACGAGCATAGCCGAGTCCGACAGGTAGATCTAGTTGAGGCGGGTTGGCGATTTGGTGATGGCCTGCGATCATACCCCCGGCGCGGCGCTCGGGTCGCTTCCCAGCGTCGCCCGGGCCTCCCCCGAGAGATCAGCCGCGGATCACCATGTCGATGTTCTTCATCGGCAGTTCTGACGGCCTCTCGTCCCCGGCCGCGTGGAACTTGATCACGTCGCTGGGTCTCACCGCCACTCTTCTGTTATCTGGAAGACGCATGGTCCCAAGGGGATATGAAAGGAAGAACGACTGAATGAGACCGGGGATTCTGGCGCGATTCCATTTCACGGGGCAAGACGAGCCGGACGGCAACGCCTTGAGGTCTAGCGTCCCGGATCCCCCATACAATTTCAGGGCGTCGCCAGAAAGAACGCGCCCGCCATGCAGCACGACTTTGTCCCAGGTCTCCAGTCCAGACAAGGCGTCTCGCGCCGCTGCGAAGCAGCCACCCGACATGGCATGGAACAGGCCGTCCAGGATCACACTGCTCTTTTCGGAGTCAAGGCATATTTCCACAACGGAATGCACGAATCGCTCCGCGCGAGAGGCGCCTCGTTGCGTTGCGAGGTACTCCTCGAGCCTGTCCGGCGTCACGATTTCCGGGCGCAGAGCAATCGAGGAGCCAATGCGCAGTCGCGAGTTCATGAAGATGACCTTCTGCGCGAAGTAGGTTGCGTCGAGTTTCACGCCCTTGGATTGGAGATACTCCACGACAACATCGCGCTTTTCCGAGTTGTATCGCGCGAGGTTCGGGTGTTCGATCTGCTCACCGCTCCTTTTCGTCTGGACCCAGCTCTCACCGACTTCCTCAAGCTCGCCAGACCAGTTCTTGACCTCAATGAAGTGAAGATGCTTCTTCGTCAGCACGACGAGATCGATCTCGAACCGGCGACGGTGGCGCAGCGATGGAACTCTTTTGCCGAGGAAGCAATACGCGCCCTTGTGCTTCAGATTCGTCTCTACCAGCGTTCTGAGAAACTCCTCCGCCTCACGGCCCGCCTCGATGTCAGGCTCCTCAGGCGTCCAGTCCGCCCGCGTCAGGTCACGCCACATCCTCAGTCTGTCGAGTACGGTGGTCATCGTTTTCCTTTCGTTCTCCAGTACGCTGCGTTCTAGCCTGTGTGACCAGCCCCCCGCGAGTAGGGTCCCGGCAGTCTTGTCCGTCCCTGGAATAGCGCCTACACCCGATCGCCTTCCCCGGATCCGGGGTTCCCGAGCGAAGCCGGCCGCCCCAGCATTTCGCCCGTCTCGGTCGCATCAGCGACCGAAGAGGAGCCCGACCAGTCCGCGGGTCGTGTCGTGCTCGGGCGCCGCTTCGTCCGTTCGTCCGTTCGTCAGTCCGTATCGGCGGCGCGGGGCCCGGCCTGCGCCGCGGTCCGGGGCGTCTCGTCGGCCAAGCGCCCCTTCTCCTGCGCGATCCGATGCACCAGCTCGCTGGAGGCGCGCAGGCGCTGGATCAGGTCGACCAGCAGGTCCTGCGCCGTATCGGTCGCCTCGGCGTCGCGCGCAATCTCCGCTTCGAGAAGCTCGCAGACCGCGTTGAAGCAGGCTTCCCGTTCCGCGCTGGCCGCGCGGATGGTCGCCAGGATCTCGGCGATGCGCGGGTCGGCGGCGGACCGAATCCGGTTCAGGTCGGCCGCCTCGAGGCGGATCCGGAAGGTCTTCTGGTGGAACAGGTCGAGTTGGGCGTTGAGTGCGTCGTCGTCGTTCAGCATGTGGCGGACTCCTTGGCGTCTGCGGGCGGATCCAACGGTTGTCGGCGGGCAACGCCAAATGTCGAGCAAGTCTCATGCCAATTCTCGCGATCGACCCGATCAAGGCGACCCGGGACCGAGCGCACGCCTTCTGCCCCCCCTCTGTCCCCCACGCCGGACCAACGCCTATCCCACTGGATACCCCCTTCTCCCTGTCGCTATACCCGGATGGAGAACTGCCGGCCGCAGCGCGTGCAGCGGTAGATCGCGCGGCGTGCACTGGTCCAGCCGCAGGCCGTCGCGATGCCGCCGCAGCGCCGGCAAGTGACCCCCTGGGCGCACTGATCGGCCCATCGCGTGCCCGCACGAAGGGCCAGGGCGACGCCCACGACGACCGCGACGCCCAGCGCGACCGCGCCCGCGGCCGGATGCACCATCGCGAGTTCGCCCGCCGCGATCAGGACGAGGCCGATCAGCAGGGTGCAACATCCCCGGCGCACCGCCCTCTGGTTCCGCTCGGCGGCCTGCATCCGGCGGTCGACCGGGGCGCGGCGCCGGGAGGCGGGCCTGCGACGCTCGGCCGCGGCATCGGCGCGGAAGGTCATCCACCCCGCCAGCGACACGAGGGCCCGGACCACCCAGGCAACCCCGCGAATGACGCAGGTGATGAGATCGACCAGCCCCCCACAGGCGCCTAGCAGCCAAAAGTGCATGTCGACCAGCCACATCGCGTCTCTCCCCGCTCCCTGTGTGCGCGCCGCGCTGTTCCCCCGTCTCGGTCGCTTCAGCGACCGAAGAGGAACCCGAGCAGTCCGCGGGGCGCGGCGGGCTGGGCGGCGGCGCGCGCCTTGCGGGCGCGACGGCAGTCCGGGCAGCGGTTCGGGTACTTGAGCCCCCGCCCCGCATACCACCGCTGCTCCTCCACGGTGAAGCGGAAAGAGCGGCCGCAGTCCCGGCAGGTGCGCGACATGGCGCCCGACAGCGGCGCCTTGGACGGGATCGTGACCCCGACACGGCCGCTCTCGCCCGGACCAACGAGACGGTACTCGCGCCCGCAGTTCCGGCACTTCCACAGGTAGCCCGGCTTGGCATAGCTCGGAAGGTGGATGATGCGTCCGCAGTCGCAGTAGGAAGCCGTGTGACTCATGATCGTCTCCTTGCGTTGTGGGAACCGTGTCGCGTCCAGACTGTCCGTTCGTTGCCGTCGCGTTGCCGCACGCAAGGAGATGTAGCATGCGCCGTGCCAATTCCGCTTCGGCACGTTCTGGGCCGCTTTCCGGGCGGTTCTTGGGCGAGGCCGACCACGATCTGCGCGCCCCGCCGCAGGCGCCCGAACAGAACGCGTTAGCTTTAGAAATAGCCCGTTATTGACTGCGATATTTCCGGGACGCGGGGGCGGGGTCCGTGGGGGATGGGCGCCGCAGGGCATCATCCGTGCGGAACCGGCCCCCGCCGATTGCGTGGGACCCCGCCAATGGCGGGTCATTCTGCTGGCCACGGCCAGGACGGTTGTCGTCGCGGCGAATGGCGAATGGCGAGCGGCGAGCGGCGAATGGGGAATGGTAGGGGCGCGCGGTCATCCCCTGTCGCGGCGCCGGCCACGGCCGCACGCGACATCGCAGGGAATCGTCCGTGTGGG
>DIWA01000024.1 GCA_002422525.1 Candidatus Hydrogenedentes bacterium UBA6118 | reverse complement strand
TGTGTGGGACCGGCGCCCTCGCCGGGCATTGTACCCCTTCTCCGCCGCGCCCCCCTTTTAGCATGGCCGTCCCGGCCATGATTCCCGCCGCCGAAGGCGGCCAATCCCGTCCATCCTGTAAATCCTGTCTCCTCACTCCCCCGCCGGCCCTACCGCCCCGCCTTGCCCAACCCGAACAGCCGCCGCGCGTTCGCCGTCGTCGCCTTCGCGATCTCCTCCTCCGGCCTCTCGAGCAACTCCGCCGCCGCACGCAGGCAATACGGCAGATTCGCCGGCACATTCACCGTCCCGCTCAGCTCGACCGGCGGCATGTCCGGACTGTCGGTCTCCAGCAGCAACCGGTCCGGGTAGATCCGCTTCAGCACCTGCACCCGCTTCTTGCTGTTCCGGTACGTCAACGACCGACCCATGGAGAAGTAGAACCCCATCTCCATCAGGTCCGCGGCGATCTCCTCGCTCCCCGAGTAAGCATGCACCATCCCCCCGCGCGCCGGCGGCCCGACTGATCGCAGGATCCGCATCAGCTCCCCAAACGCCCCGCGACAGTGCACGACCACCGGCAGATCCGCCTTCCCCGCCATCGCGAGCTGCACCTCAAACGTCGCCTGCTGCAAGTCCATCGGCGCATCCGCATGCGTATCCAGCCCGATCTCGCCGATTGCCGACGCCCCCATCAGCCGCGCATCGGCCAGACGCAACGCCGCCGTCGCCGACTCCGGCGTCACGTACCACGGATGGATACCCAGCGCGAACGCGACCGACGGGTGCGCCTTGGCCAACGCCGCCGTCGAGCCCCATTCATCCGGCTGCGTCGCGCAGCTCACGAGGCCCGTCACGCCCGCCTCCGCCGCACCCGCGAGGATCTCGGGAACGCGGTCGCGAAACGCCTCGCAATCCAGATGACAATGCGCGTCGATAAGCTCTAGAGCCATCAGAACCTCCGGCGCCGCCCGACAGGACACGGCCCACGACCGGCCCGCCGCCTGCGACCCTTATTAGCTATAGGATACTCCGATCCGGCGCGGGCTGCAGGACCACCCCCGCCGAGGTGGGTTCAGCCGGAACGAAAGCGTAAAATGGCCGACCAACGGAAACTGCACCGGAGGAGACGCCAATCATGCCGCGGATACCCTTGTTCCAGACGCGGATCGCCCTCATCCAGGCCTTCCTGCGCCGCTACAGCTATGACGGGATCCTGCTCAACCGGGTTGACAACTACGCCATGGCTACCGGCGGATGTCTGAACGGCGTCAATATGTTTTCCGACATCGGCGCCAACGCCCTCTTCGTCACCCGCGACGGCCAGCCGTACTACGTCGGCAACAACATCGAGGCCCCCCGCCAGCTCGAGGAGGAGCTCGCCGGACAGGATTGCGGCGTCATCGACTTCCTCTGGTGCGAAGGGTCCCCCGCCGAAGCCGCGGCGCGTCGGTTCTCCGGCGCCGTCGTCAGCGACGACGGCTCGCTCGGCAAGAACGTCCACGCCGATCTCGCCCCCCTCCGCGCGACGCTCACCCCCGAAGAACTCGAGAAGTACCGCGCCCTCGGCAAACGCGCCGCAACCGCCATGACCGCCGCCCTGGACGCGATCGAACCCGGGTGGACCGAGGGCGACGTCGCCGCGCGCCTCGCCGCCGAGATCGCCGGACAACGATGCCGCGCCCCGGTCGTCCTCGTCGCCGCCGACGACCGCCTGCCCCGCTATCGCCACCCCGCGCCCCGCGTCGCGCCGCTCCTCGGCGATCCCGCTTCGGAACGCCCCATACAGCGCTACGTCATGGCCGTCTCCGGCGTCCAGGCCGAAGGACTCGTGTGCAGCATCACCCGGTTCAAGCGGATCGGCGACCTGCCCCCCGGCATCGCCGACGCCCATGCCCGCATCTGCGGCGTCGATGCGGCGTTCCAGGAAGCCACGCGTATCGGACGCTCCCTGGGCGACGTATTCGCCGACGGATGCCGCGCCTATGAAGCCCTCGGGTTCACCCGCGACGAATGGCGTAACCACCACCAGGGCGGCGCCACGGGCTACGGCGCCCGCACCTGCAAAGGCGCCCCCGGCGAGACCTTCGCCGTCCTCGACCAGAGCTGGCGCAGCGCCCTCCGCGACATCCTCGGCGCGGACGTCCCCCTCGGCGCCGTGTTCGCATGGAATCCGTCCGGACCCGGCGTCAAATCCGAGGACACGTTCATCCTCTACCCGGATGGCGCTCAGGAAATCGTCACCCAGACCCCCGACCTGCCGCGGGTCGACCTCGCCCGCGTCATCGGTCGCGAGACCTCCGTGATCAAGTCAGGCATCGCGTAGCCGCTACGCTCCGCCCCCCTCCGCTTCCGCCTCCGTCGGCTCCGGAGCCGGGCGCCCCAGCGAGATCAGGTTCGCGAACAGCCGCAGCGCCCCCGGATGCGCATCGCGCAACTGCCGGTGCCAGGCCAGCGCCGTGTACACATACCGCCCTTCCCCGTGCCGCGCTTCCAGGTACGCCCCCGGCGGCGGCGTCTCGCCCGGATCCGCCACGGCGATCAGCGGCGTGTACCGCGCATCCCACGCGTCCGCGAAGTAGAGCCCCCGCTCCTGCCGCCACCCGTCCCAGTCCATCTCCGTGATCACGTTCGGCCACGTGAACGCCGGGTGCTCCGGCGCCAGCAACTCCACCGGCGCATCCTCGCGCGTCACGCGGTTCCGCGAGATCCGCAGCGAATATGGCGCGAACGCCTCCCGCCACTCGAAGGTCTTCTGGTACATCACGACAAGCGTCCCGCCCCGCGCCACGTACTCGAGCAACGCCTGGTGGTTCGCCGCCGCGTCCTCCCGCACCAGAAACGCCCGCAAATCCACGATCACCGTGTCGAACGCGTCCAGCGCATCCGGCGCATAGTCGGCTTCCGTGATGCTCGCGTGCGCCGCGCCCAGCGCCTCCAGCGTCCGCGACAACGTGTCGTCATAGCTCTGGATCACGCCCACCCGCAGGCCTTCCGGTATGACCGCGTCCACGACCTCGACATCCGCGTGGTACGCCGCCCCGCCGTCGATCTGCACCGTCAGCGCATAGGTCCGCGGCGGAGCCCCCGCCGGCACATCGGTCGCGACCGTCAGCACCTGCGAAGCGTCCTCGCCCGAGAACGACACGGTCTCGACGCGCGGCGGCAGGTTCAGCCCCTGCGAAGACGAGATCACCACCTGCGCCTCCCGCGGCGTCTTGCTGCGACACGTCAGCCGGATCTTCGCCGACAGCCCGCGGTCCGGCCCGCCCGGCACGATGTACGGCGCGCCCAGGAACGCGACCTCCACCGCCGGGGCCACATCCGCGTAGACAGGGACCTCCGCGATCCGCGGCGCGCGCCCGTCGGCTGGCGCCATACGCGCGAGCACGACCGCCGCCGGGCGCAGCAACACGTCGTCGCGCAACCGGTCGGCGTACGGCCGCGTCAACGGCGCGTCCGACGCGACCGTCCCGTGCCATTGCGCCGCGCCGACCCCGCGTTCATCCAGCGTCACCGTGATCGGCCCCGGCGTCTCCGGCGCAATCCACGGCGCAGGCGTAACCGCGATCTCCACCGCATCCGCCTCGCGTCGACCGAAATCCTCCACGCGCACGTCCAACGTCACGCGCTCGCCGGGCGCAAGGATCCCGTCCGTCGGCGCCGCGCTCACCCGCAGGTGCTCCAGCCGCGCCAGCGCCCGACTGATCCGCGCGCGTTCCCGCACAGACACGTCATCGCCGCCCTGCGTCCCGCCTGCGTACACCCGCTCCAGCAACCCGACCACGCCGGGCCCGTCCAGCCCGCTCGCATCCTCGCTCGACCCCGTCGCCGCGGCATCCGACGCCGCCCGCGCCCCCGGCGACACGCGGTCCTGCATCCCCTGGAACAGCGACCCGCGCGCCGCGACCCCGCGCAAGCCTTCCGTCGGCTGCGGCGCCTCCCGCACAAGCTCGTAATGGATCCGCGGATCGGCCAGCAGCCGGTCGATGAAGAAGCCCATGCCCTGCGAGGCGTGCAGCCGCAACGCGTCCGCCGCGATCTCGGCATACGTCACGCCCCGAACCGGGTCAAGCGCCCCCGCATCCACCGTCGTCGCCCCGTCCACCGGCTCGAACGAACGGATATACAGCCGCGTCGCCTGCCACGGCGCCCCGCACTCGGGAAACGCCGCCCCATCCGCCGCGAGGTCGAACGCCTCCAGCAGCGCCGCGCCGATCGCCTGATGGTGGCCGTGATCCCGCATCCGACCGTGGTGCGTGATAATCACGTCCGGCCGCACCTCCCGGATCACCCGTACGACCCGCGCGATCGTCTCCTCCCGTCCCCACACCGCGAAGGCCTCGTCCCGCGACTTCGAGTAGCCGAAGTCCGGCAGGTTCAGGTAATGCAACTTCGCCCCGGTCACCTCCGCCGCGCGCGCCATCTCCCACGTCCGGATCACCCCGAGTTCCGCGTCCCACTCGGACCCGATCTCGTTCTGTCCCCCTTCGCCCCGCGTCGCGATCACCGCGTGCGTCTCCACGCCGTACCGCCGCCGATACTTCGCCAGCGTCGCCCCGTCCTCATCGTCCGGGTGCGCCGCCACGCACATCAGCCGCAGGTCCGTTCCCACGTCCAGCAGCGCCTGATACGCCGCCGCCGCCCCCAGCTCCGACGGCGCCGGCGCACCGCGTCCGTAGGGCTCGGCCCCGACCGCGACGGCGCCGAACGCGACCGCAGCCGCCAGCGCCGTCAACGCGATGCGCGCAAGTCCGCGCCGCGACATCAAGGGAAAGGCGTGATCGATCATCGGTTCCATCTCCTGAGTGCTCCCGCGCGAAGCCACCTACAAGGCGAGCTGTCGCGCCCGCAAGTCTCGTCGATAGGCGTCCAGCGCCGCGGTCAGACCCTCGGGCCGCCCCAGGATCTCCGACCCGAGCGTCAGCGTATCCGCCCCTTCCGAGACGACCCGCGCCGCCTCGTACGGCGTCAGCGGACCGTCCACCGAAAGCCCCGTATGCCCTTTCCGTTCCCGCAGGTTCTCGCGCAGAATCGCCACGCGCTCCACCGAACTCGCGATAAACCTGCTGTCGGCGAACCCCCATTCCGACGTGAACACATGCACCCGCTCCACGTCTCCAAGGAGGTAGTCCAGTTTTGTGAGCGACGAGCCCGGGTTGATGGCGATCCCCGCCTTGCTGCCCTGCTCGCGGATGCTCGTCAACGCGCGCTGGATGTGCGTAGACCCTTCCGCCTGCAGGATCACCGTGTCCGCGCCCGCCGCGATGCACTGCGCGATCCACGGCTCCGGGTCCCGCATCAGCAGGCACGCCGCGCACGGGAGTCCCGTCACCCGCTTCACTGCCGCCGCGAATTCCGGCGCGAACCCCAGCCGCGGCGCCATCCGCCCGTCCGTTATATGCAGAAAGATCTCCGAGCAGCCCGCCGCCTCCGCCTCAGCCGCGGTCTCGCCCAGGCGCATCAGGTCCGCGTACAGCAGCGCCGCGGCGATCTTCGGCTCCGACTTGTCTTTGCTCATGCGCGCTCCGTCCTATGCCTGTTCTCTCAAGAACGCTTCCACCGCCTCGCGCGTCGGCATCGCCCCTTGCGCGCCCTCCACCGTCGTCGCCAGCGCCCCCGTCGCGTTCGCGAACCGCACCGCCTCCCGCCGGTCGCCGCCCTTGCAGCAGCCGATGCACAACGCCGCCGTGAACGCGTCCCCCGCCGCCACTGTGTCGATCGCCTTCACCGAAAACGCCGGCGCGTGGAACCATCCCGCCGCGTCCATATGCAGCGCGCCGTTCGCCCCCAGCTTGATCACGACCTCCCGCGCCCCCATGTCCAACAGCGCTTCCGCCGCCCTGCGTCCGCTCTCCACGTCCGTCACCGCCACGCCGGACATCGCCTCCGCCTCGACTTCGTTCGGAGACACCAAGTCCGCGTTCCGCAACAGCGACTCCGGCACGCGCACCGCCAACCCCGCGTCGAACACCGAGAACGTCCCGACCCGACGCGAGGTCTCGAGCGCCGCCTCCACCGTTTCAACCGGGATCTCGAGCTGCATCAGGATGCCGTCGACCGACGCGATCAGCGGCTCGATCTCCGCCACGAACGCCGGCGTCACCTCATGGTTCGCCCCCGGCGTCACCACGATCATGTTCTGCCCCGTGTCCGCCACGAAGATCACCGCCGTGCCGGACGCGATCCCCGCGCTTCGCCGCACCGGCTCGACGTCGACCCCCGCCCCGCGCATGCTGTCGAGCAGCGCGTCGCCGAACGCATCATCCCCGACGCTCCCGGCGAACAATGTCTTCGCGCCCAGCCGCGCCGCGGCGACGGCTTGGTTGGCCCCTTTGCCCCCCGGAACCGTGCGAAACGACTTGCCCAACATCGTCTCGCCGACGCGCGGGCACTGCGGCACGCGCGTGACCAGGTCCATGTTGGCGCTTCCCAGAACTAAGACGGAAGGCTGATTCATAGCGTGAGATTCCTCCTCCGCGGGGTTCGACCGCGCGGGACCCGCACGGAATAGCACGCCGCGTCGCAACCCGTCAACCCAATGCGCCCCCTACCGAACCGCCCGCTCGCGTCGGCAACGTGCCTCGCCGGGTCGGTACAGTGTAGAATCGCCGGGCAAGCCGCCAATCCCCCGTCGGCGGCTGCGCAAGAGGAGCCCATCGATGCCGAACACCGTCAGCTTGGTCTGGTTTCGCCAGGACCTGCGTATGCGCGACAACCCCGCGCTCCATATGGCCGCGCAGTTCAGCGGACCGGTCGTGCCGGTGTTCATCTGGAGCCCCGACGACGAAGGCGGGTGGGCCCCCGGCGCGGCCGCCCGCGTCTGGCTCGCAGCCTCCCTCGAACAGCTCGACGCCTCTCTGGCCAAACGCAAGAGCCGCCTGATCATCCGCCGCGGCCCGGTCCTCGAGACCCTCGCCGACCTGGTCCGAGCGACGGGCGCGCGCCGCCTGTTCTGGACCCGCCGCTACGAACCCGCCGCGCAGGCCGTCGAACGCGAACTCGAACGCGCCATGGCCGCCGTCGGCGTACAATGCCAGTCATTCAACGGAAGCCTGTGGCGCGAGCCTTGGGAAACCGCCAACAGCGGCGGCGAACCCTTCAAAGTGTTCACAGCCTTCTGGAAGGCCCACCAACGCGCCGCCGCGACCGGCGATCCCCTCCCCGCGCCCGAACGCCTGCGCCCGCCGAAGACCTGGCCGGCCTCCCTCGCCGTCGAAGACCTCGCGCTGCGCCCCGCCATCCCCTGGGACGACGGCATCCGCGAAGCCTGGACCCCCGGCGAAGCCGGCGCACACGCCGCGCTCACCCGCTTCATCAACGAGTCCCTCGCAGACTACGCGGACCACCGCGAACGCCCCGACAAAACGGGCACGTCGCGCCTCTCCCCCCACCTGCGGTTCGGCGAGATCTCACCCAGACAGATCCGACACGCCGTCGAATCGGCCGCAACCGAGGCCAACGCCAAAGGCGCCGAGTGCTTCCTCCGCGAACTCGGTTGGCGCGAGTTCTCCTACCACCTCCTGCACCACTACCCCCACACCGTCGACGAATCCCTGCGCCTGAGCTTCGTCGGATTCCCCTGGCGCGACGATCCGCCCAACTTCGACGCCTGGCGCCGCGGTCGCACCGGCTATCCCCTCATCGACGCCGGCATGCGCGAGCTCTGGCGCACCGGCTGGATGCACAACCGCGTCCGCATGGTCGTCGCCTCCTTCCTCACAAAGGATCTCCTCATCCCCTGGCAGACCGGATCCCGCCTCTTCTGGGACTGCCTCGTCGACGCCGACCTCGCGAACAACACCATGGGCTGGCAATGGACCGCCGGCTGCGGCGCCGACGCCGCCCCATACTTCCGCGTCTTCAACCCCGTCACCCAGGCCCAACGCTTCGACCCCCAAGGCGCCTACGTCCGCCGCTGGATCCCCGAGCTCGCCGCCCTGCCCGACCGCTACCTGCACCAACCCTGGAAAGCCCCCGAGACCGCCCTCGCCGAAGCCTCCGTCCGCCTCGGCCACACCTACCCCCGCCCCATCATCGACCACGCCCAAGCCCGCATCCGCGCCCTCGACGCCTACAACGCCGTCCGCTGACACCTCCCTCTGCCCCGCCCCATTCGTCCGTGCCCCCGCGCCTGTCCACCCAGTCCGTGCCTGTCCGCGCCAGTCCGTGCCCGTCCGCGCCGCCCCGCCCCATCCAGTCCACCCAGTCCACCCAGTCCACCCAGTCCACCCAGTCCACCCAGTCCACCCAGTCCGCGCCAGTCCGTGCCAGTCCGTGCCGGTCCGCGCCGCCCCGCCCCATTCGTCCGTGCCAGTCCGTGCCTGTCCGCGCCGGTCCATGCCAGTCCACCCAGTCCACCCAGTCCACTCGTCCGCGCCGCCCCGCCCCATTCGTCCGTGCC
>DIWA01000038.1 GCA_002422525.1 Candidatus Hydrogenedentes bacterium UBA6118 | reverse complement strand
CCACCTTAGAATCGCCGATCCGTGGTCGAAGATTGGGGATAGGCGCAAACATAATGAAGCCGAAGGTTCAATTACTTCTACTCACTACCTTGGCCGGGGTCCTGTTCCTTGCAAACCTGGGGGGATACGACCTATGGCCGCCTGACGAGCCGCGATTCGCTCAGGTGGCGCGCGAAATGATGCAAACAGGCGACTACCTTGTTCCCCGTGTCAACGGTCTTCCCTATAAAGAAAAGCCCCCGCTCCTGTTCTGGGCACAGGCGTTACTCGCCATTCCATTCGGCGACGTGACGGAAGTGCCCGCCAGGCTTCCTTCTGCCCTGGCGGGAATCGCCACGGTCCTGTTGACCTACGCGCTGGTTACCAAGCTGTACGATAGGCGAACTGCATTCTGGGCTGCCCTGATACTAACAACCACTCAGCGATTCTGGTGGCAAGCCCGCTTCGGGCAGATAGACATGTTGCTGGCTGCCTGCCTCACGGCGGCATTTCTGTTCTTCTGGCTTTGGCATACGGAACGGCTGAACCGCTATCTTGTGGGATTCTATCTGTCGATTGCCGCTGGCGTCTTTGCGAAGGGCCCCCCTGCGGTCGTCTTCCCGATCCTGATGGCTCTGACATTCTTTTGGAAGCGGCAGCAAGAGCGGAAGCAAATGCACCTGATCCTCGGAATGGCTCTGGTGGTACTCCTGATCGCTGCCTGGCTTATTCCGGCTCGCGTAGCCGTGTCTGTCGAGAGTGCGAGCGGAGCTGCCGGCAGCATCGCCTCGGGTATGTTTCGACAGACCATTGGGCGCTTCTTTCTGGGTGTCAGTCACGCGAATCCGCCTTGGTACTACGTGCTCAATCTTCCGGTCCACCTGTTCCCGTGGTCCTTGTTCCTGCCTTGGACGGTGGTATGGACATGGCAAAGGAGAAAGAGCAGCCAGGGAATGCGGTTTCTATTGAGCTGGATCCTCCCGGCGTTCGTTTTCTTTTCCATATGCATCGGGAAACGGGCCCTCTACCTGCTGCCGCTCTATCCAGCCTTTGCCGCTCTTCTGGCCCGCGGCATCCTGGATCTGATGGACGGGGAACGAGAACGTTGGCGGCGGTGGACGGGTGTGGCCTGGGGATCTATCCTTATTTTGATCGGCCTCGCACCGTGGTCGCTTCTCTTCACGGAGTATGCAGACTCCTGGAGCAACTCCCTTGTCGCGTTGAGTCTGTTCGCTCTTCTATCCGGGGCTTACTCACTCTGGACGATGAGCCGCGGCGGCTCTCGGAGGCTCGCATGGCAGATTGCAGTGCAGTCGTCGGCTCTGCTCCTTTGCGTTGCGGTTGTTGGATTCCCGTTGATGAATCCGCACAAGTCCGCGAAGACTTTCTGCGAACCACTTCGGAAGCTCTCGCGAGCTGAGATTGGGTACCAGCTCTATTCACTTGGCTTCTCTCGCGAGGAATACATCTACTACGCCGAACATTTTCACGAGACAGTCCCCAATGGGCCGCTCCAGGTTGAAGGGATGCAACATCTTGATGCTCTTGAGCAGGCAGCCTTTCAATCCAAGGCGTTACGGACAATTCAGAAGGCGGTGGAGGATGTGGCCATCGATTCTATTTCCTCGGTAAGTGACGAGGACATTCAACGCTTGAGATCAGCCCTTGAGGGAAGCGTGTCGGCAGCTCCGGAGGACGAGAAGATCATCAGGGGTTTCGAAACGGCCATAGCGGCTCTTCTAGACGATCTGCTCCGGGTCATGTCCGCAGAGGCGCCCGCGTTCATTATCACGCAGGAACGGGACTGGCGATGGGTGCTGGCGTTATGTCCCGATGCACGGGATCTGTTTGTTGTGGAGGACCAGAATGTGGGTAGCAGGCACGTTCTCTTGATCGCCAACCTTAGTGGTCAGAAGTTGATATCCAAGAAAGACTGGCCCGTCCCTCGGAAACCGGACCAGTTGGAGTGAGGGAAATCGTAGGCTATTGAGCCGAGGAGGACTCTCAGATGAAGGGTAGATGGTACAGCGAAGAGCAGATCATTCGGATTCTGAAGGAGGTTGACGCGGGCAAACCGGTATCGGAGATCTGCCGGGCCTACGGCGTATCGGAGCAGTCGGTATATCACTGGAGATCGAAGTATCGCGGCATGGATGTGGCCGAACTGCGCTATCCTGATCCACGAGCGTACCTCCTGACTCCCCTATGGAGCCGTTTATCTTGGTCACCAACGGGATACGCTCTTCTTCTCCATACACAAGTTCCGGTTATATCTCTATCTCCTGCCAATACTGCCTTTGGACGGAGTCGCTCCAATGCTCATGATGACTCCGACTGCCGCAAGAGCCAGGGCCGCACCCGTCAGAAAGGCGATGGTTGCGCCGAAGAGGCTCCACAGTACTCCAAACAGCACGCTTGCCGGCAAGGCTGCAATGCCTATGGCTCCGTGATACAGGCCCATGCACGAACCTCGAATCTCTGGGGGCGCCATTTCTGCCACCCATGCGCGCTGGGATGGTTCCGCCAGTCCAAAGTAGACGCCGTATGTCAGAAAAACTACGATGAAGAATCCCTGTGAGGCCTCGATTGCGAAAGCGCCGTATACTGCGCCATAGAGAACCCAGGCGATCATAAGCGTTCGGCGCGCTCCCCATCTGTCCGTGAGTAGGCCCCCGAGATAGGCCGTCGCGGACTTAACAACGTGCTGCATCGCCCAGATGACGGCAATCCAGCTTGCGGCCACCCCCGCATCGGAAAGACGCAACAAGATAAAGGCGTCCGTGGAATTTCCCAGGGTGAAGATCACCAACGCGGCGAGAAAGCCCTTGAAGTCACCGCTGAGTTTGCCCCAGGCATCCCGCATCCGTGTCCGGGAATGGTGAAGAGGAGCCGATTCCTTCGGCTCTTTGACCCCAAACACGATAACAAGCACAACGGCCAATGCTGGGATGATAGAGCACAGGAAGACCACGCGCAGTGGGACGTTCATCACTCCAAGCAGAAAGGCGGCTGCGAGGGGTCCCGCCACGGCTCCCGCGTGGTCCATCATGCGATGAAATCCATAGGCCTCGCCGCGAAAACTCGGCTCAGTGACGTCCGCAATGAGTGCATCCCGCGGAGCGGTTCGAACGCCCTTGCCGACCCTGTCGAGGAAACGGCAGATAAGTACAACGGGCCATGTCATCGCCAGACCGATTAGCGGCCTGACGAACCCTGCAAGACTGTAGCCGAAGAGAACAAACGGCTTTCGTCGCGCGGCTCGATCCGCCCAGACGCCGGAGAAGACGTTCAGCAAAGCGGCCGTGCTCTCGGCGACTCCTTCAATGACCCCGATGACCAGCGTCCCCGCGCCCAGAGTAACGGTGAGAAAAACGGGAAGAAGCGGATAGATCATCTCGCTCGACATATCCGTCAGAAAACTTACGACGCCGAGCGCCCTCACAGATGGAGGTATGCGCCGGATTCTGTTGATGATGACATTGACCATGGAACTGAGTTCGCTCGAACTCTCCTCATCGTCGTGCGACGCAGGTTGTCAATTCAATACTCGAGGTCTGCGGATGTTGGCTGTACCTCCTGTCCTTTGCAGTTATACAAACGGCTTATCGTAAAGGTCTTCACGAGCGTTGCAGGCGGCGCGGCGCGTTCTGCCCTCGGAACAGGCAGGAAAGCCCTCCACGAGATGGCGCCGATGGCCTATCCCTCCGCCATCTGCGAGGCGGGTCAGATCAACCTCACCCCGCTTGGAGACAGCATATGCAGAGAATGCAGAACCATGCAACCGCTTGTCTGCGGCCGCGGGGCGCGCGGATGATGAGAACGCCGGTGTGGGGTCGGCCGTCTGGGGCCGGTCCAGGAAGATATGCGGGACCGGCGCCCTCTCCCCGGGAACCGCTGCGCTTTGAGCTGTCGCGGCTCGCAGGGGTAGAATGGAACCCGTCTGAGATTGCAGCAGATGGGGGCGTTGTCGCGTCTCGCCATCTGCTCCGTCCGCTGCCCGCAATCCACGGCGCGCCCCGGCGTCGTCTCGCATAAGGAACGCATCTCGCCATGACGCTCAAGCAACGTTGCGACACGGTCCCCGTGATGGTCGGCCCGATCCAGGTGGGAGGGGGGGCGCCGGTCGTGGTCCAGTCCATGACCAACACCGACACCGCGGATCCCGTCGCCACGGCGCAGCAGATCGTCGAGCTGGCCCGAGCGGGGTCCGAGCTGGTCCGCATCACGGTGAACACGGCTGCGGCGGCCGCGATGGTCGGCGAGATCCGGGACCGCGTACGCGACGCCGGTTGCAGCGCGCCCATCATCGGCGACTTCCACTACAACGGCCACAAGCTCCTCGCCGAACACCCCGACTGCGCCGATGCCCTCGACAAATACCGCATCAACCCCGGCAACGTGGGGCATGGCAAGAACCGCGACGAACGGTTCACCGCGATCTGTCGCATCGCGCGCGACCGCGGCAAGCCGGTGCGCATCGGCGTCAACGCCGGATCCCTCAATGAGGAACTGGTGATGCGTCGCATGGAGGAGAACACGAGCCGGAACTTGGGCAAGACGTCCGAGCAGGTGATCAGCGAGTGCATGGTCGCCTCGGCGCTCCAGTCGACCGAACTCGCAATCGAAGCCGGGCTGCGCGAAGACCAGATCATCGTCTCCTGCAAGACGTCAACCCCGCTCCAGCTCATGGACGTGTATCGCAGTCTTTCCGCCCAGAGCCGTCAACCCCTCCATCTCGGACTCACCGAAGCCGGGATGGGGATGAAGGGACTGGTGTGGTCGTCGTCGGCGCTCGCCGTGCTGCTCGCCGAGGGCATTGGCGACACCATTCGCGTGTCCATCACGCCGGAGCCGGGCGGCGACCGACGGCAGGAGGTCTACGCCGCCTGCGAGGTCCTCCAGGCGCTCGGCATTCGCGCGTTTTCCCCAAGCATCACCGCGTGTCCGGGCTGCGGCCGCACCACCAGCACGACCTTCCAGGAGCTCGCCGAACACGTGCAGGACTACGTGCGGTCCCGCATGCCCGAGTGGCGCGCACGCTATCGCGGCGTCGAGAACCTCAAGCTGGCCGTCATGGGCTGCGTCGTGAACGGGCCCGGCGAGTCCAAGGCGGCCGACATCGGCATCAGCCTTCCTGGAACCGGCGAGGCCCCGAGCTGCCCCGTGTTCGTCGCCGGCCGCAAGCACGCCACGTTGTCCGGGACCCCGGACGAGCTCGCCGCGGCGTTCTGCGCGATCGTCGACGAGTACGTGTCCACGACCTACGAGCCCGCCTGACCCGCCGTGCGCATCGGAACCGCGTCTCCCGCTCATCATCCCCTCGTGGATGTGCGGCAGAATGGCCCCGCGTAACTGAGATGCGTTCGCCCCGCTTGGGGCGCATCGTTCTCTTCCTAACCAGGATCAGCGCCCCAGTTCCTACATTTCGGTAGGCTCTGAGGGATGGGCGTACGCACGCGTCGGGGTGTGCAGGGTTCACCCTCTGCTTCCCCAAAGGGGAAGAGCTTGCGTAACGGACTGAATTATATCGGTTTACGGCGGAACTGTCGGGAGGAATCCCCCATTGGCGCCAGAGTTGCTCGTATTTGGGGTGTTCCCAACCGAAGGAGCGCGTAGACATGGAAGCAAGACCCAATGAACCGACCCTCATCGTTCGCACCCCCATGACGATCTCCCGCGAGACGAAGGCGGACCAGCCCCGACACGCCGGCCGCGCCTCGGATCGCCTGATGGTTCAGTTTGACTGCAACCCGCTGATGGCCTTGGCCTGGGACGCCGTGCAGCGCGGCTATCTCAGCGCGATGTCGTGAGGCGTCCAGATGCGGCGCCCCAGCGGATACGCAACAGCCTCCCACCACCCCGGAGGGTCCGGGGCCGGGGCTCGTCCTCTGGCTCCCCTCGATTGAACGCTTTGCCCGGAGCGTTCAGTCGCCGACGCCCGGCCCCGCCCTCCCCTCCCCAGACCCCTGCCGCCGTCTCGGACCGCCCGTTTCGAGGCGGCGCCCCCTTCCAGCGCGACGCGCATCCGCAACCCTTGACGGGTTTTGACTCCCTGCCGCGGGGATCGTACACTCACCTCAGGACACAAGGCTCTCTGGGTGCGTGTACTAGTGAAGGGAGTTTGACGGATGAGTGCGGCAGTCTTCCTGGGTCCGGAGTTGGGCGGTGTTCAGCGTGTTGTCGCGGTGATCCTGGGAGGCGGCCGCGGTACGCGCCTGTTTCCACTCACCAGAGAGCGCGCCAAGCCCGCCGTGCCGGTCGCGGGGCGTTACCGCCTCGTGGACATCCCCCTGAGCAACTGCATCAACTCCGGGATCAACCGCATCTACGTGCTGACGCAGTTCAACAGCCGCTCGTTGCACCGGCACATCAACGATTCCTACAAGTTCGACGCGTTCTCCGGCGGATTCGTCGAGGTGCTCGCCGCCGAGCAGACCGTCGAGCGCGGCGACTGGTTCCAGGGCACGGCCGACGCCATCCGGCAGAGCATGTGGCACCTGCGCAACACGGAGTGCGAGCACTACCTGATCCTCTCCGGCGACCACCTCTACCGCATGGACTATCGCGACTTTCTGGCGCACCACGTGTCGCGTGGGGCCGACGTGACCGTGGCGACGCTTCCGGTGGATCGCAGGGAGGCGAAAGGTTTCGGCATCCTGAAAGTCCAGGACGACGGACGCATCACGGAGTTCGTCGAGAAGCCGCAGACCGACTCGCTTCTCGACCAGCTCGTCTCTCCGAAGTCCGTCCTCGACGCCTTCGGATTCGACCCCGGCGACGGGCGGGAATTCCTCGCCTCGATGGGCGTCTACCTGTTCCGGGCCAACGTGCTTGAAGAGCTTCTCGCGTCGCGCACGGACTGGATCGACTTCGGCAAACACGTGATCCCGGAGTCGCTCAAGACGCACAACATCCACTCCTACCTGTTCGATGGATACTGGGAAGACATCGGAACGGTGCGTTCGTACTACAACGTTTCGATGCAGTTGGTGAAGCCCGACCCGCCGTTCGAGTTTATCGAGTCGGGCGCCCCGATCTACACGCGCCCCCGGTATCTGCCTGGATCGCGCGTCCGCAGCGCCCAGATTAGCGACAGCATCGTCTGCGAGGGAAGCTCCATTGCGCGGGCCACGGTCAACGACTCCATCGTCGGCATCCGCTCGCGTATCGGCGAGGACACCGTGATCTCGAAGAGCATCCTGATGGGCGCGGACTACTTCGAACACGGCCCCACGCGCGAAGGCATCCCCCTGGGCATCGGACACGGGACGGTGATCGAGCGCGCGATCGTCGACAAGAACGCCCGCATCGGGGCCAATGTTATCATCCGCGGGCGCGAGGACATGCCCCACTACCAGGGCGAGGCCTACGCGGTCGTCGACGGCATCGTGATCGTCATGAAGGGGGCGACCATCCCCGACGGCATGGTCATCGAGTAGACGCGGCGCGGCGGGGAGGCGAGGTCAGGTCAGGTAAGGAATAGGGCCCGGTAGATGAGGCGCGCGGAGATCAGGAGCAGCAGGATCCCCATCGTGATCTTGCGCGTCCGGAGCGACATGCGTTCGTTGATGCGTTTCCCCGCGGGCGCTCCCAGTTGCGCCCCGAGAAACACGAGCGGTACGACCGGGAGGTAGACCTGTCCGATCGTCCACGGCTCGCCGGCCGTGTTCGCGCTCAACGCGTGGGATGCGGCCCCCGCCAGGCACGTGGCCACCATCACCGTGTTTGACAAGGCTACGACGCGCTTGTCCGACACGATCCCGTAGATCAGCGCCAACGGCACGAGCACGAACCCGCCGCCCAGGCCGGTCGCTCCGGCCGCCAGGCCCGTGAGCAAGCCGATGCCCGCCGCGACGAGACCGCGGCGGCGCACCTCATCCTCCGATACCGCCCTGGCGTCGACGAGGAACGTCCGCACAGCGGCGATGCCCATGAACACGATGAACACCCACAGCACCGCGCGCGCGGGCAGGCGCCCGGTGAGCCAGGTGCCCATCCACGAGCCCGGGATCGACCCGAGCGCAAGCGATCCGGCGAGCGCCCATTGCCGGTCGGCATGCCCGCGATTGAGGCGCCACACATTCGTCGCGGCGACGAACACGATCACCGCCAGACTCGTGCCCTTCGCCGTGTGCGCGTCCATTCCCTCGATGAGTTCGATGAACGCGGGGACCATGATCAGTCCGCCGCCCAACCCCAGGGCCGCGCTGATCAGGCCGACCGATCCGCCGACGAGCAGCATTCCGACGATGAACAGGAAGAGCGACACGTGGACCTCCGCAGTGTGGGTTCGGGGTGTGCGGAGTCTAGCAGACCGCGCCGACCGGGGTCACGTCATGTCCCGCGGCGCGAGCCCGGGGAGAGACTGGAGGGAATCAGGGCGCGACCTGCTCCGAGGCGGTGCGGCGACGCAGCACGATGCGGTCGTGCGTTACCTGGTAGCCGTAGTGCGGGAGCAGCCATTGCCGGACGAGCAGATCGAGCGCGGTCTGCACGCGTACGTTGCTCAGGTGCGCCGGGTTGACGGGGAAGTCCATCAGCTCCGGCTCGGCCACGACGCGTACCCCCAACTGCATGGAGAGGCTGGTGAGCACGTCTCCCAGGCGACGGGCTTCGCCCACAACCAGCCGCCCCGGATCGCTCGACGGCTCCGGAAGCGCCACCGTAACCCGCCGGTCCAAGCGTTGCCGGAGGGCTTGCGGGAGTTCGCCGTCGTTGAGCATGGCCGAGCGCGGGTTGAGGTTCTCCGGCGTGTAGAGAAACAAATACTCGTCGGTGCTGTCGAACGCGACAGCGTTGACGCGCGCCGATTTCAGCAGCGCCTCGACGGCCTGATCAAGATACACGGTCTGCAAGGCGACCTCGCCGGTCCGCGCCGCCGCGACGGCGTTGTCCGCGACCACGGTAGTGTCGTAGGCCTGCCCTATCCATGTGAGCACCGCGTGCAGCGGGATGTTCGCCCCGACCGCCAGCTTGTCGATGCGTTCGCGGAACCGGGGATTCGTCTGGTTGGACAGCGAGATCTGCGTGAGCGTCTCATAGCCGGGCGGGAAGATGAAGCGGTACCCGTCCGTGACCTGGATGGCGCATTCGGCCTGTTCCGCCAGGTCCGCCGCGACCTCAGGGAGTTCCGCGTTCACATAGTTCACGCTTTTCAGCGGCCGGTCTTCCAGTCCGTTCAGGAGCACCAGACTGCCGCCGGTGCGGTTGCCGACCTCGCGCACCACCGCGCCCATGGTCGTGTCCCGCAACTCGATGGTCAGTCGGTTCAGCGTGGGCGGTTCATAGGTCGCGGCCTCGGCCTCCTCGGGCGCGCCGCCCCGTTCAGACGACGTGGCGCAGCCGACGCAGAGCAGGCAGAGCGCGATTGCGACAGGCCGGAAGGCGATCGTGCCGAAGCGAGCAAGAGTCAGACGGTGGATGCGCATGGTCTGAAGTCTATCCTTCCCGGCGGGCAAAGGTTCCACGTCGATGCGGCGCGCCTTGCCGCGGAGGTCATCCCGTGAGACGAGGGGCGCCGGAACGGCAGTCTACTACTCAGGCGCGCCTGCGTAGGACGCGTGATACATGCGCCGCACGAGCGCGACCGTGATTTCCCCGAGCTGGTTCCGCACGCGGTAAGGGTCGGACGCGATGTCTTTGGCGAAGACCTCCAGCGTGTCCGCCCGCACGCCGGCGTCGCGCGCGGCCGGCGACACGCCGCAGGCACGCAGGAGTGCATGAATCGCCCCGCCGATCGCCTTCGCGGCCGCGTCCGGCCTCGGGTCGCAGGGTCTCCCCAGCGCCTCCGCCAGCGTCGCCACGGCTTCAGGCGCCTGCGTCGCGTTGAACGCAAAAACGGGGGCCAGCAGCAGGCCGTTCGCCAACCCATGCCGCAGCCCATGGGTGAGCGTGTAATGGTACCCCATGCCGTGTACCAACGTCGTGCCGCTCTGGGCGATGACGCAGCCGGAGAGCATGGCGGCATACAACATCTGCGAGCGCGCTTCGGTATTCGCGCCGTCCGCCACGGCGACAGGCAGCCACCGACGAATGCGGCGGCATGCATCCAACGCGAGCGTATTCCCCAACGGCGTGCGCTTCTTGGAGACGAATCCTTCCATCGCCTGACTCAGCGCGTCGAGGCCGGTCGCCGCGGTCAGACCGGGGGAGAGGGTGCACGTCAGTTCCGGGTCAAGCAGCGCAACGGTTGGGAACAGATGCCGACCGCCGATGGTCTGCTTCCTCACTTCGTCGGTACGCACCAGGACGGCGTACGGCGTGACCTCGCTCCCCGTCCCTGCCGTCGTCGGCACGGCGATGATCGGCAGCGCGCCGTTGGGGAAGGTGTCGCGGCCGAAGAAACCCGCGCACGGTCCGTCGTGTCGCGCCAGCCCCGCCACGGCCTTGGCGACGTCCATCGGACTCCCGCCGCCTATCGCCACAACGTGGTCGCACCCCGCCGCGCGACAGGCGGCCGCCCCCGCGTCGCACATCTCCGTCGTTGGGTTCTCATCGATCGCGTCGAAGTGCACCGCGCGAGGCAGCATGGCCAGCACCCGGTCGAGCACGCCCGATGCACGCACGGAACGGCGACCCGTGACGAGGAAAGGCGTCGCGCCCATGGATTCGCTGCACCCCGGGAGTTGGTCCAGTGCGCCCGCGCCGAAGCGGATCTCCGTGGGGACGTGAAAGCTGTGGGGGAAGAGGAGGTCAGTGGTCAAGGTGTTCTTGAATCCAGTCCTGCAGTTCGCTGCCGCGCTGCTCCATGTGCTGCAGCTTGGCGCGGGCTTTCTCAGCGGCTTCGGAGTTGGGATCGACCCGGATGGCCTGCTCCCAGTAGTACCGCGCATCCCGGCCCTTGCCCTGCTTGTAGAGGGTGTGGCCCAGGTACGTGTACGCCAGCGCGTACTTCGCGTCGTACACGATAGCGTTCCGGAATTCCTCCTCCGCCCGTTCGAAGCGTCGGTTGTTGTAGTGGTTGCGTCCAGATCGGACAAGCCGCCTCGCCTCTTCCCGGTTCTCGTTCACATGGGAAGGCGCAATCGAATGGCGCAGCTTCTTCGTGTCGCGCGTTAGCTGCGCCGCGGCCTCGCGCACGGATTCCTTGCGCCGCGCGAGCCTGCGCGCGTGCCCGGCCACGTTGCGGGCGTAGGTCCGAAACACTGAGAACAGCCCCTTCTTCATAGACCCTGCACATCTCCGCCCGTGCGGACGCTCCGCAACCTCTCTACGTCAAGCGTATTGAATTCTACCACGCGCTGATCCGGGGTGACAACGCCCTGTGCGCCGCGTGCGGGGCCCTTCGCTTCCTTCGCGCCGGCTCTGCTATGCTGCCGGCTTCCGGAGGGGGGGGCCGTAGAGGAGTTTGAGATGGCAGACCACGTCCCAGATGCACCAAGTCCCGATGACCATCAGCAACCGCCCGACCCAGCGCTGCGTCCTTTGCATTTCCGGCCGCTGCCGCCGGGCCGCGTGCGGCCGTTGGGCTGGCTGGCGGGCCAGTTGCGATTGCAGGCCGACGCGATCACCGGGCCGATTGATGAGTTCTGGCCCGACATCCGCGACAGCGGGTGGATCGGCGGCGAGGCGGAGGGTTGGGAACGCGCGCCCTACTGGCTCGACGGTCTCGTGCCGCTGGCTTACGCGCTCGATGACCCGTCGCTGAAGGCGAAGGTCTCGCGCTGGGTCGAGTACATCCTCGCCCATCAGCAGCCCGACGGCTGGTTGGGCCCGGAACAGAGCCCGTCGCGGGCGGAGGAGTACCAGCCGCGCGACCCGTGGCCCGTCTATGTGGCGATGAAGGCGCTCACGCAGGTCTGCGACGCCACGGACGACCCGCGCATCCCCGTGGCCATCGAGCGTTTCCTCGCCTGCCTGTCGGAGCAGATGGACCAGCGCCCGCTGTACAGTTGGAGCCAGTTCCGCTGGCAGGACCTGGTGCTGACGATACACTGGCTCTATGACCGCACGGGCGCGCCGTGGTTGCTCGATCTTGCGGCCAAGGCCCGCGCGCAGGGGTACGACTGGATCGCGCATTTCGAGTCATTCCCGTATCCGGAGCGCGTGCTCGAGTGGCGGCTCGACAGCCACGTCGTGAACCACGGCATGGCGGTGAAGACCGCGGGCGTCTGGTGGCGGCAGTCAGGCGAGGAGCGTGACCTCCAGGGCGGGATCCGCGCGCTCGAGACCCTGGACCGCTATCACGGCCAATGCACCGGGATCTTCACGGGCGACGAGTGCCTCGCCGGCCCGATGCCGTCTCAGGGGACCGAGCTGTGCGCGGTGGTCGAGCTGATGTTCTCGCTCGAGGTGCTGCTGGCCGTCCACGGCGACGCACGTCTGGCGGACCGCCTGGAGCGGATCGCGTTCAACGCCTTGCCGGCCCAGTTCCTGCCGGACATGCACGCCCACCAGTACGTGCAGCAGGCGAACCAAGTGCTGTGTCGCGTGAGCGAGGACCGCGTCTACGCCACCAACGGACCCGAGGCGAATCTGTTCGGTCTCGAGCCCAACTACGGCTGTTGCACCGCGAACCAGCACCAGGGCTGGCCCAAGTTCGCTACGCATCTGTGGATGGAGCTTTCAGAGGGCGGGCTCGCGGCGGCGGCCTATGCGCCGTCGCGCGCCGCCACGCGCGTCGGCGGGGCGGAAGTAACCGTAACGGAGGCCACGGCGTACCCGTTCGACGATACGATCGACTTCGAGGTGGCCTGCCCGGAGCCGGTTTCGATGCCGATCGTACTGCGCGTGCCGGCATGGGCGACCGAAGCGACCATCGAGTTGGCCGGAGCCGTCCAGTCGCTCGAGCCGGGACGGTTCCACCGCTTCGCGCGGACGTGGACCCCGGGCGAGCGGTTCCGTCTGAGGCTGCCCATGCGCTGGCGGGTCGAGCGCCGCTTCGCGGGCGCCGTGACCCTGCACCGCGGGCCGCTTGTGTTCAGCCACGCGCCCGGCGAGTGGCGGCGCGCCATCCGCGGCGAGGCGCCATACCAGGACTGGGAGGTTTACCCGACGACGCAATGGAACTACGGTGCGGCGTTCGACCTTGACCGCGTGGAAGAGGAGCTTCGCATCACGGCCCCGCGGACGTTGGACCCGATCGCCCCGGATTCGGAGGGCCCGCCGGTCTTTTCGCCGGAAGGAGCCCCGATTCGCGCCGAGATGCCCGCGCGCCTGACGCCGGAGTGGGTGCTGGAACGCAACGCGGCGGCCCCGCCCCCAGCGGAGCCGTCGACGGATCAGCCCATCGCGCCGATCACGCTGATGCCCTATGGGTGCACGAATCTCCGGGTGACGGAGTTCCCGTGGGCGGCGCCCCGCTCTCCGGAGGCGTAGCCGGCCCATCGACGTGCGGCCTGGATGAGCCGTTGACGCGGGCGCTGTCGTGCAGTCCCAGCGAGATCCAGATCACCCGTCCGACCATGCGCAGCGGCAGGCCGGGGTTCGCCAGGGCATTGAGCACGGGCGGACGCGCCTCCGCGGGATCCTCGATCACGAAGTAACGGCATCCGACCGCGAAGACCAGTCCCGCGACGCCCGCGATGAGGAAGCAAATGCGGAACCCCCAGAGGCCGCCCGCCTCGATCACCAGTCCGACGGCGATAGGGGTAAGCCCCATCGCCAGCGCGGTCGCCAGGGTCCACAGGTTCGTGTAGCCGATGCGCCCCTGCTCGCACGTGAGGTTCAGCACCGCCCGGTTCGCGGACATGGCGAACGCCGCGCCGTACATCGTCATCCCCACCAAGGCAGGAACCAGGAGATAGATGGCGATCGGTGACGTCGGCGCCGCGGCCAGACACGCCAGGGCGCCGAGGGAATGGGCGAAAAGCGTCTTGCTCATCGCGCGTGCGCTTCCGGCTTCATCGGCGAATCGACCCCAGTGGCGGATTGTGAGCAGTACGGCCATGCTCGCCGCCGCGATGTACACCATGATGATGTTGTCGTTGATCCCCATCGCGTCGCGCAGGTACAGCACCATGCTGGAGCCGAGCCAGGACATCGCGCTGAACGACAGCGACGAGATCGCCAGGAACTTCAGGTAGTTGCCGTCCCGCAACGGTTTGCCGTAGGCCGCGAAGCTCGACCACACAGTGGGCATGTCCGGAACGGCTTCGCCCCCGGGAACGCGTGACATCCAGATCAGACTGAACAAGCCGGCGCTGATGCCGACCGCGTAGATCATAAGATAGCTCCGCACGCCGGGGTCGAAGTGGAGCAGCAGCCCCTGACCGAGGATGATGCCGACATTGATGACCTGCGTGATCGCGGATTCGGCGCTGAAGTAGCTTCCGCGTTGGTTCGCCGGAACGACCTCATGCAGCCAGGGGAGCCAACATCCCGACCCCATCGCCCGCAGGATGCAGAATGCGAGCACGGAGCCGCCCAGCACATACCACCCGGCCCGCTCGCCCCAGTTCCGCACCGCCCACGGCAGAATGAACACCGAGCATACGGCGAGGTTGCGCGACATCCACGCGAAGAAGAGCATCCGCTTGGGCCCGAAGAACACGATCAGCGGCATCGTTACGGCGACGATCAGGGACGACAGCGGCATGAACGAGATCAGAAAGCCCACATAGGACGCCGGCATGTTGATCGCGCGAGCGAACAGCACCATCGCCGGGCCGACAATGCACTGCCAGGAGATGACGTTGAACGCGGTGAAGTAGAGAAAACGCCTTGGCGCGGGGTCCAGGTCGTTCACGCTCGAGAACAATGAAAGTCGCACGGGCTTCCGCCCCCTTTCCGACGGCATGGTCTATACAGTGCGGTGTTACCGGCCGCTGAGGCCCTGGATCCGAAGCTTCAGGTCCTTCGGACTGGTCGCGTGCAGCAGCGCGGTCTCGGCGTCGATGCGCCCCGCCTGATAGAGGTCGTAGAGGGCCATGTCGAACGTCTGCATCCCGTACTGATCAGCGCCTTCCTGAATCAGCCTGACGATGTCCTTGAATGACTTGCCTTGTTCAATGAAATCCCGCACGGTCCGGCTGCCGAGCAGCAGCTCCACCGCCGCACACCGCCCCCCCCCTTTTAGGGGCAGAAGCCGCTGGCTGATCACCGCGCGCAGCACGCTGGCGAGCTGCTTCCGGATCTGCGGCTGCTGGTGCGGCTCGAAGAAATCCAGGATGCGGTTGAGCGTCTCGACCGCGTCCACGGTGTGCAGCGTGGACAGCACAAGATGGCCCGTCTCGGCCGAGCCGAGCGCCGTCTTCACCGTCTCGGCGTCGCGCATCTCGCCGATCAGAATCACGTCCGGGTCCTGCCGGAGGGCGCCGCGCAGCGCATTGGCGAATGACAGGGTGTCGCGGCCGACCTCCCGCTGCGTGATGATCGCCTTCTTGTCCTCGTGGACGAATTCGAGCGGGTCTTCCACCGTCACCACGTGAACGGCGCGCGTTGTGTTGATCGCGTCGATCAGCGCCGCGAGCGTCGTCGACTTGCCGCTGCCCGTGACGCCCGTGACCAGCACGAGCCCGTTCCGGAGCTGCGACAGTCGCGTCAGCACCGGCGGCAGCCCGAGCGAGGCGACGTCCTGGATGGCCAGCGGAATCGTGCGCAGGACGATGCGCGTGTCCCCGTCGTCGCAGCAGGCGTTCACGCGAAACCGCGCCAGGCCCTCGATCACATACGAGGCGTCGAGCTCCTTCACCTTCTCGAAGTACGCAATGTCCTTTGGATCCGCGATCTCCTGGAGCATGCGCACGATGTCCTCGTCGCACAGCGGATCGCCCTCCAAGCGCACCAGATGGCCGTCGATCCGGTAGATCGGCGGGTTCCCCGTCTTGAGATGGATGTCCGATGCGTTGCGCTCCAGCGCCCCGCGCATCAATTCGGTCAGCGTCATGCGCGCGCGTTCCTTCCGCACATTGGTCAAGGTGTGGGTGGTCTAGATGCTCCCTCAGCGAGTTTACCACACCGCGCGGGAGGAGTGAGAACGCCCGAGTGCGGGTTTTCAGTCCGCGATACGGTCCCAAGCCTTGGTCAGCAGGGCGAACGCCTGGTCGATTTCGTTCGGCTGAATCGTGAGCGGGGGACTGACCCGGAGCACTTTCCCTGCCAGCGGGCCAAGGAAGTGCACGCCCATGCCGGCTGCGCCGCGGTACGCCTCCAACACGCAGGCCCGGGCGGCATCTGCATCCGCCAGCTCTACGCCATATACCAGCCCCTCGCCGCGCACGGCCCGCACGAACGCGTACCGCGCAACGAGTTGCTCGAGGCCTGCGCGCACCTGGGGCGCGACCTCCTGAACGTGGGCGACGATCCGCTCTTCCTCGAAAACGTCCAGTGTCGCGCACACGGCGGCGCAGGCCTCGGGATGCGCGCTGAAGGTGTCGGACGCTTCTCCCCAGGTCAGCGCATCGATAAGGTCCGCGCGGCCGACCGTCACCGCCGCCGGCACGCCGTTCGCCACGCCCTTGCCCAGCACGACCAGGTCCGGTTCGACGCCGTACGTCTCACAGGCGTACATGCGCCCGGTGCGACCGAAACAGGACTGGACCTCGTCGAAGATGAAAGCGATGTCGTGTTCGCGGCACCAGCGCGCGAGCATCTGGTGGTACGAGATGGGGGGGTGATAGGAGCCTGCCGCGCCGAGGTAGGGTTCGGTGATCAGGAGCGCAATGCGTCCGGCATGTTCCGCTGCGAGCCGATCGAGTTCCGCCTGGTAGAAGGCCTCGTCGTGCGCTTCTTCCATGGGGAAGGAGATGAACCGCACGTTGGGGTTCTTTGAGGTCGCCCCGGTCACATCCGCCGCGAGGCCCTTCTTGCCGTGAAACCCGTGGCGCGTGGCCGCGATGATCGGACGGTCGGGGCGCCGGGCCAGGGCGACCCACATCGCCTTCTGCACCGCCTCCGATCCGCTGGCCGCCCAGAGCGCCTTCTGGGCGTTCCGGTTCACGGCCGCAAGGCTCGCCACGAGCCGCTCGCTTGCCGAGACCTCAATCTCGGTCACGAGGTTGTAGCTGTTTCGAGGAAGCCCGGCGCAATACCGCGCGAGGCGGGATGCAAAGCCGGGATGGCCATGCCCCAAGTTGGTGACGAGCACGCCCGACGCGAAGTCGATCAGGCGGCGCCCTTCGACCGTCGTCAGCCACACGCCTTCCGCGGAACGCACCACCGCCTGCGACGGCGTCCACGTCCGCTGTCCAGCGCCCTGCACCGCGGCGAGGCGCGTTCGCACGGCGTTCGAGAGGTCTTCGCCGTCATGCAGCACAGGCTCGGCCATCGGATTCGCCTCCTTGCGTCAAGACGCAGAACACCCCCACCGGCCTTCAGACAATGCGTCGGGTCGAGTGCGGCAGCTCGCCGCTGGATCTAGATGTAGTACATGTTCGACTGCGACGTCTGATCGAGGATATCCCGCACCGTCACCCCGGCCAGCACATCCTCGATCGACTTGGCGACCGACTCCCACATCGGCGCCAGATCCGCGCCGCCGGTGTCCTGCACGGGCAACGGATCCAGAACCGCCCCGTCGATGGCCCGCACAATGTCGTGCAGGGTCACCGCGTCGGGGGAGTGGGCCAGGAGGTATCCCCCCTGCGCGCCGCGCACGCTTTTCACGAGCCCCGCCCGCTTGAGCTGAAGTAGGATGTGCACCAGATACTTCTCAGGTATCGCCCGCTTCTCGGCGATATACACCGCGGTCACCGGCTCGGACGAGTTCTCGTGGCAAGCCAGCTCGACGATGGCGCGGCACGCATACTCGCACCGCGAAGAGATGTTCATCGCCATCGTGCGTTCCCGCCCTCGGTGCAGGGAAGGGCGACAGGGTTACCTGCCCGTCGCCCCGCCCCAAGAACCTGCCGCAGACGCCGTCGGCCGCCCGACCCGGCTGATCTATCGATCACGCATTCCCCCACAGGTCTCTGCTGGTGCGTCGCCTGTCAGTCCTTTTCGAGCTTCGCCTCGACGTCAAGCGCGATGAGCACTTCATTGCGGATAATCTCGCCTTTCCAATCGGCATAGCCGACGTCCCAGGCAGACCGATCCACGACAAACTCCGCGGTCGCCGTGATTGTGTCCTCGGTGATCGTCGGTTTCGCAGTGAACGTAACGCTCTTGGTCACGCCCTTAAGCTGGAGGTTGCCCGTGATCGCCAGACCCGACTCCTTCGGCTCGATCTTGGTCGAAACGAACCGCGCCGTCGGGTACTTCTCGATGTTGAAGAAATCCTCGCCCCGCAGGACCGACGTCAGCAGCCGGTCATCCGAGAACATGCTCTCCATATCGATCGTAATATCGATCTTCGCCTGCGTCAGATCGTCGCCCTTCAGCGTAATCTTGCCGTCAAACTTGGTGAACCCGCCCGTGTGCGTGCCGATCGTCTTCGACCCTTCGAACATGATCGCGGTGTTCTCGGTGATCGTGAACACCTTGGCGTCTGTGTCCGGCGCCTCGGCGGGCTCAGTCGCTTCAGAGGCGCCCCCGGCATCCTGCGCGTCCGGCGTCTCGCCCTCGGTCGCGGCGGCGTCCGGCGCCTCGGCAGACTCCTCCTCGATCTCGACCGCGTCGCCGACAGTGGCGATCTCCTTGCCTTCGATGAAATCCTTGCAGCCCGCCATTGCACCGACGAGGACAAGGAGCAGCATCAGAACCGGCGATACGTAACGTTTCATGGGATAGACTCCGCTTGTGAGTGACCGAAAGAGCCGCGTGTTCCCCCGCGCGCATGATCCGGCACGTTTCGTTTGCCTAGATGGTATGCGCGATGGCCTCACGCAGGCGTCGCGTCGTCGGTATACGCTTCTTCCGGACCGTCCCAGAACTCGTAGCGGTACGGATCCGGCGTCTCGAAGTCGAACTGGAACCACGCGGGATCGATCTCGACCGGAACGCCCTCGTTCATCGACTTCGTGCCGGCCAGCCCGGCCGCGGCCGCGATAAGGCCGACCATCTGGTTCGCCTTCGGCGTGCCGCCGGTCCGGATGTCGTTCGCAAAGGCCTCGAACTGCAGGCGGTCCACCGACTTGTCGTTGAAGACCTCGATGGCCTGACCTTCGGTGTAGGCCGTGTTCGAAAGCTGGAGCGTGCGTCCTTCGGCCACGGCTTCCGCGACCTCTTCAGCCGTCTGCTCGGTCATCGTCACGCGCGTGGCGGGCTCGCCGAATACGAAGCAGTCGCCCTCGGTCAGCTCGACGCTCGATTCGTCGCCCTGGATCAGCTCGGCCGCGCCGCGCTTGGCGTTCGCCGTGATGCTCGAGTAGGTCAGGCGGACCGTGTAGGGCCGGTTGAGCTGGGACAACTTCTGGAAGTCGCTGCGCCGCGCGACCGCCTGGAAGCCGGGGACCGAGGGATCAATGTCGAACTCGTAGACCAGCGCGACGTTGTCATGCACCTCGCGCCCGTCGCGCCAGTAGTCGATGCCTCCGCACCCGAACACGCGGCTCGGGGGCGTGCCCAGGTACCACGCGGCGACGTCAAGCTGGTGCGTGGCGAGCTCGGTCATCAGGCCGCCCGAGGACGCCGTATACAGCCGCCAGTTGATGTGGCGCTCCAGGTCCTTGATGTATTGCTTCTCTTCCTCGCTCAGCACGTAGTTCGGATCGACCGGCCGGCGCCAGTCGTTGTTCCGGTGCCACTGCGCCGTGATGTGGTTCATGCGACCGAGCAGCCCCTGCTCGCGAGTCAGCCACAATACCTTGTTGTATTTCGGGTTGTAGCGGCGCTGGTGCCCAACCTGCAGCCAAAGCCCCGTGTCGTGGCACTTCTGCACCAGCTTCTGGCACTCCTCAAGCGAGTAGCACATCGTCTTCTCGAGGAAGACGTACTTGCCCGCATCGAGGCAGTCCCAAGCGATCTCGAAATGCGTGTTGAGCGGCGTGGCGATCATCACCGCATCGAGTTGCTCCTTGTCGAGCATCTCGCGGTAGTCCATGTACTTCTTGACTTCGCGGTTCTCGCCGTCGGCCTGTTTCCAGCCGTTGTCGAGCGCGGGGCGGTACACGTCGCACACCGCGACGGTCTCGATGGCCTCCGTCCCGGCCATACCATCGCGCAGGTGGAAGCTGCCCTGTCCGCCCGTGCCAATGGCGCCAACGCGCACTTTCTCGTTCTGCGCATAGGAGAGCGGCGAGTATCCCGTGGCCACGGCTACCGCCGCGGTCGCTCCGGCCGCCTGCAAGAACCCTCGTCTTGAGAAACCGTCTGTCATTGTTGAATCACCCCTTCGGCTCATGCGTTTGGAAGTTGATGTACTCGATTTCCGGCGTATCGGCGCCCGCGGCCACGATGAAGGCCCGGACCTCCCGGTGCGCTTCGCAGTACGCTCGCGCACCGTTCGCTCCAAGAACGAAAAACGCCGTGCTCAATGCATCGCTTTGCGCCCCCGTAGGCGCGATGGCTCCCGCGACCGCCGTCTCACTCACCGGAGCGCCGGTGCGCGGGTCGAAGATATGGTTGAACGTCACCCCCTCGATCGTGATCGGCGATCTGTCCGATCCGGACGTCGAGAGCGAGGCATTCTTTACCGATACCTCCGTGATGTACTCATTTGCATTATAGGGGGAGCGGACTTTGACTGTCCAGCCGGACCCGCCCGGCGGCGCCCCGATGGCGGTCATGGTGCTCGCGCCGGCATTCAGCAACGCCGAACGCACGCCGTACCCGCGGATGATCTCCGCGGCCCGGTCCAGAGCATACCCCTTCAGCAGACCATCCAGGTCCAGGCGCAGGCCGGGTCGGTTGAAGGCCACCGTGCGGGCGTCCGGGTCCAGCGCAATGTCCTCGACCCCCATCGCCGCGCGGGCTTCGCTGATCTCGTCGGCGGAAGGAAGACGTCCGTCCTTCTTGCACACGCGCCACAGGTCGACCAGCGGCCCCACGGTGATGTCGAATGCGCCTTGGGTCTCCTCGTGGAGCTGAACCGACAAGGCCAGTAGGGCATACAGGTCCGGCGCGACGCGGACCGCCTCCGCCGCGGCGTGGCGGTTCACGTAGTTCGTCTGGCTGCCCTCGCGCCACGTGCTCAGTCGCGCTTCGATGTCGTCCACGGCGTCCAAGGCCTCGTTCGCGATCTGTTCGAGTAACCCGGCGTCGTGGCCCGAAGGTTCGCCGTGCAGCACGAAGGTGAACTCCGTGCCCATCGCCCGCCGCGACACCTGCACCGAGCCGGTCTCCGTAGCCTCATCCGAACCGGCGTCCGTGACGGCGGCCTCGGCTACAGGCGGCTGCAACTGCTCCATGAGCGTGGCCCAGTTCGAGCGCAGGCTGAAGTAGGAAGCGACAGTCATCACCACGATCGACGTGATCAGCGCGGAGTTCCATGCCCAACGCGCCAGTCCCCGCGGCAGTCGGTCGCCCATGTAGGAGGGGCGGTTCAGTAGAATGAGGAAGCACAGCACCGCCAGGGGCATGAGGGGGGCCGCCAGCGTCGAAGCCGTGATGGCCGCGTACCATGGAAACCGAATCGCCACGCCGATCACCCCCACGGCAGGCATCAACGAGAACCAGAACCGCGCCCGGCCCTCGTGCGAAAAGCCGAACACCTCGCAGCCGATGAAGCCGCTGGCCACCATGTGCGTGGCGATCGTCGAGAAGCCCACCGCGAACATGCCCAGTCCGACCAGCAACAGGGACAACCCTTCACCGAAAGTCGGCGCAAGCGCCGTGGCCACGTCCCGGATGTCCTGCACCGATTCGCCCACTTCCCCGGGCGCCGGGCCAATGACGTTGGCCGTACCGACAATCAGAAATGCCGTCGAGATGAGAAAGGGCGCCACCATACCCGTCAGGAGGTCGAAATAGGCGAGTTCCTCGTGCTGTCGGCCCCACTTCTTGTTCAGCAACGAGTACGGATACAGGAAGATCATATTGATCCCGACCGCCGCCGCCAGACCGGCCACGATCGGCGGCACGACGTCGGGCGAGACCGTGCCCGCGAACACCTGCTTGAGGAAGCTGATGCCGAGGAATCCCGCCGCCAGCCGACCCCACTGGATGCCCGAAGTGAACGCGACGATGGCGAACGCCAGCACGATCAGCCAGACCAGGATCTTGATCGACAGTTCGTACCACCTAAGGCCCCGGGCGCCGCGGTTATAGAGGGCCACGAGCCCCAGCGCGCACAGCAGCACAACCGCGCCGATTCCAGCCCGGGCATAGGCCCCGTCCAAATCAACTCCGACGCCGCCGGCGAGGGTCACGACCCCGTTCGCGGTCAGGGAATACTGCGGGATGTGCCAGATGATCGTGGCGGCCAGCGAGCTGATGCCCCAAGCCAGTGCGAGGATGGGGGAGAGGCGTGTCCAGAAGGCGTTGTACGGCCGTTCGCCGGTGGCGCAGGTCTGGCGCGCGATGGCGGATAGCACGCTGAACCCGAGCAGGATCGCCAACGGCTGCACCCACAGCAGGTCATAGCCGAACGTCGACCCCATCACGACGCAACTGGCGACCGTGCCGCCGCCCAGTGTCATCGCGCTCTGCAGATACCCCGGGCCGGTCAAGCGCAGATAACCCCGGATCCGTCCCGACAGCGGCAGCCCCGCAAGCGCCTCGATCTGTTGTTCATCGCGCATGGCAGTACCCCTCCTCGTCTGCGGCGGCCCGCAGTGTAGCATCGCACACACAACCAGGCAATGCAGAGACGGTTATCGAGCAGTGGCGGCCGGCTCCAGAAGGGGTCTTCGACGGCCTGGCGCTAAGCTGGACAAGCCGGAACCTCAGGTGAGCCGGCGTCGGGGGATCTGTTACAATCCGTCGTTGCGTCCGCGAGGCGCCTTCCCCATCCGGCTCATGGAGCCAAGTACGCGATGACGTCACGTCGCGGCCGCCGACCAGCAGTTAGAACCCCAGCGACCCATACGACGGAGGAACCATGTCGGAAGAAGCCATCCGCGAGCACTGGGAAGTTCTGAGTGATCTGATCAGCGCATCCGACCGAGAGGAGCTGGTTCGGTTCGTCGAGTCGCTCAGCAGCTCCGAGCTGGCGCGGTCGCTCTCACGCCTCGACAGCGAGGAGCAGGCCGACCTGCTCAAGTTGCTCGACCCCCAGGACGCCGCCGAACTCATCCAGTCGCTCTCCGACAGTCAGGGCGCCGACCTCATCGAAGAGCTCGAACCCCACGAGGCGGCCGCGATTGTCGATGAGATGGACAGCGACCACCGCGTCGACGTGCTCAACGAGCTCGACGACGACGATGCGCACGCCATCCTCGAACGCATGGACCCCGAGGAAGCGCACGACGTCCGTCAGTTGATCGACTATCCGCACGACACGGCGGGCGGCATCATGGTGACGGAGTTCCTGTCCTATCCGATGACGCTGACGGTGGGGGAGCTGCTGGCCGATATTCACGGCAACGCCGAGGTATATTCGGACTACGGTGTACAGTACGCGTATATAGTATCCGAGACGGGCACGCTCGTCGGGGTGGTTCGGCTCCGCGACCTCATTCTGACCAAGCCCGATGCGCCCGTCACATCGATCATGCTGGCCAATCCGCTATACCTGTATGTGGACTCGACACTCGAGGAGATCAACGAGTTCTTCGACCGCTATGGTTTCGTCGGCGTCCCCGTCACGGACCACCGCGGCAAGCTCGTCGGGGTGGTCCGGCGCGCGGATGCGGAGGAGGCCGCGAGCGAACGCGCCACCCAAGACCTGATGCGGTTCGGCGGCATCGTCACCGGTGAGGAGCTGCGCAACATGCCCGCCATGTCGCGGACGCTGCGCCGGCTCGCCTGGCTGTTGCTCAATCTGTGCCTGAGCCTGGTGGCGTCCAGCGTGATCCTGCGGTTCGAGAGCACGGTGAACGCAATGGGGGCGGCGTTGGTGTTCTTCATGCCGGTTATCGCCAACATGAGCGGTTGTTCGGGAAACCAGGCCATCGCGGTGAGCATCCGGGAGCTTTCCATGGGCATCATCCAGCCCCAGGACTACTGGCGCGTGTTCTGGAAAGAGATGCAGGTGGGATCGATACTCAGCGTGACGCTGGCCGGCCTCCTCGGCGCCGTCGCTTACGTGATGGGCTACCCGCTCTTGTTCGCGCTCGCGGTCATGGCCGCGTTCGGCGCCAACATCCTCGTGGCACTGACCATCGGCGGTCTGGTTCCGCTGCTCATGCGGCGCCTCGGCATCGACCCTGCGCTGGCCGGACCTCCCATCTTGACCACCTGCACCGACATGTGCGGTTTCTTCTTCGTGCTGGCCCTGGCCTCCATGCTGCTCTTGAGCGGCGCCATCGCCTGACCTGGGGCCGCGGCCGCCCTGAGCGTGCCCTGCGGATGTGCAAGAGGATGACAAGCGCCTGCTGAATCGGCTAACATTGGGTTGTAGCGCCTTTCCGAACCGTGGAACGGGAGGGACTGGAGCGCGGGTGGTGTGGATGCGAGTCCCACAGGGGCTCACACGAGGAGAACGTGAGCATGCGTGAGTTCAAACGGTTTGTGGTGTTGGCGCTGGTTTTCAGCGTCTCAATCATGGCTCTCTATGGTTGCGGGTCGAAGGAGGTCAAGATCGAGCAGCCGGAGGACCTGACGCCTGAGCAGCAGCAGATGCAAGAGCAGATGATGCAGATGCAGCAGCAGATGATGGAGCAGATGCGCCAGCAGCAGGAGATGATCATGCAGCAGGCGCCGCAGATGCCGCGGGAATAGCGCTGCCGCACATTCAGTTTCTGGTCGTGGGCGGGGAGAGACTCCGGTTTTCCCCGCCCGCTCTTTTTGTGTGAGGGGGGCGCCTTGCGCACCGAGGGAACAGATTGCTAGAGTTCGCCGTCCCCGCGCTGAGCGACGCAAGTCTGCATAGGTCTGCGTCTATGCAGACATGATGGCTGCGTCCAGCGCCGGGGCTCAGCCCCTGACCGGATCGGCCGCAGGCGGACGCGATCGAAGCGGTGTTGCACGCCGCAGCGTCGCGGACACCCAGGAGGACCATATCCGCAGATGATCGAGGAATCGATAAACGGCCTCGTACAGGGGCGGCATCTCTCCCGGTCCGAGGCGGGGGCGTTGATGCGCCTCCTTATGGAAGGGCGCCTGAGCCCGGCGCAGATGGGCGGACTGCTTGTCGCTCTGCGGATGAAGGGCGAGACGGTGGACGAGATCACCGGTTTCGCGGAGACGATGAGAGCATTCGCCACCCCGGTGACCCCGAGGCGGCGACCGCTGGTCGACACCTGCGGCACCGGAGGCGACTACGCCGGGACCTTCAACGTCTCCACCACCGCGGCGCTGATTGTCGCCGGCGCGGGCGTCGCGGTCGCGAAGCACGGGAACCGCAAAGCCTCCAGCCGTTGCGGCAGCGCCGACGTGTTGGAGGCGCTCGGCGTCAATATCGACGCCGATCCCCGCATGGTCGCGCGCTGCATCGACGAGGTTGGGATCGGGTTCCTGTTCGCACGCCAATTGCACACCGCGATGAAGCATGTGGTCGAGACCCGTCAGGACCTCCGCATCCGAACGGTGTTCAACATTCTGGGTCCGCTCACGAACCCGGCCGGCGCCACCGGTCAGGTCATGGGCGTTCCTGATGTGCGCATGGTGGAGCCGATCGCGCGGGTGCTCGCCAATCTCGGATGCGAACACGCCGTGGTCGTGTCCGGCTCGGACGGACTCGACGAGCTCACCGTGACGGGGACGACCCATGTCGGCGAAGCGCGCGACGGCGAGGTGCGCTACTACGACTTGGATCCGCGCGAGTACGGCATCGAACCGGGACGCCGCGAGGACCTTATCGGCGGCGAGGCGGACGAGAACGCCCGTGTTCTGCTGGCGGTGCTCGACGGCGAGCCCGGTCCGCGCAGGGGCATCAGCGTGCTCAACGCGGCGGCCGGCATCTACGTGGGCGGCGCCGCCAAGACCTGGCCCGAGGCCATCGAGGCGGCCCGGGCCTCGATCGATTCCGGGGCGGCCCGCCGCACGCTCGATGCGTTGATAAGGGTTTCCAATGATTCTTGACGAGATCTGTCAACACAAGCGCGAGGAGGTCGCCCGCCAGAAGGGGGTCGTGCCAAGAGGGGAGCTGGAGGAACGCGTAGCCTCCGCGCGGCCGCCCCGCGATTTCCGCGCCGCCTTGCGTCAGGAGGGGATCAGCCTGATCGCCGAGATCAAACGGGCGTCCCCGTCCAAAGGCGATCTCTGGCCCAGCGCCGAGCCTTGCGATCTGGCCGGTCTCTACGAGCAAGCCGGGGCGCGGGCCATCTCCGTGTTGACGGATGAGCGGTACTTCAAAGGACGCCTGAGCGATCTGACCAGCGTCCGCCAGTCCGTACGCGTGCCCTGTCTCCGCAAGGAGTTTATCGTCGACGAGTACCAGATCTATGAGGCGCGGGCGGCCGAGGCCGACGCCATACTCCTGATCGTGCGCGTGTTGTCCGACGAGCAGCTCGCCGACTACCTTCGCACCTGTGCGGAACTGCAGATGGCGGCGCTGGTCGAGGCGCACACGGCCGACGAGATCGAGCGCGCCCTGCGAGCAGGCGCCCACATCATCGGCATCAACAACCGCGATTTGGCGACGTTCACCGTCGACATCAAGACGAGCGTCGAGCTGAAACGCTACGTCCCCGGCGGGCACGTGTTGGTCAGCGAGAGCGGCATCCACACCCGCGACCATGTGCGCATGCTCGAAGACGGCGGCATCGACGCGATTCTGGTGGGCGAGGCCCTGGTGACCAGCGGGGATGTTACGGCCAAGATCAAGGAGTTGCTGGGTGATCCCGAGGGTTAAGATCTGCGGCATCACCTCCCTCGACGACGCCATGGCGGCCTGCGATGCCGGGGCCGACGCGCTCGGGTTCAACTTCGCCGAAGAGGCCAAGCCAAAGGGGCGTTACATCGACCCGGACGATGCGGCGCGCATCATCGCCCAGCTCCCGCCGTTCGTGACCACGGTGGCGATCACCGTGAACGAAACCGTCGAGCGCCTGCGGGAGTTCCTCGACGTGGTTCAGATCGTCCAACTCTGCGGCGAGGAAACGGTCGAGACCGTCAACGCCGTCGGCGACCGTGCGATCAGAGCCCTGCGCCTCGGGCCCGGCTTAGCGCTCAACCAAGCCGTCGAAGGGCGTCGCGTCCGCGCGTTTCTGTTGGACGCCTATGTCGCCGGGCAGCGCGGCGGCGCCGGCAACGTGTGTGATTGGGGCCGTGCGCGTGCATTCGTCGCGGCGGGCCATCGCGTTATCCTCGCCGGGGGGTTGACTCCGGACAATGTGGCGGATGCCGTTCGCGCCGTCTCCCCCTACGCCGTCGACGTCGCCGGCGGCGTCGAGGAGAGCGGCGGAAAGAAGGACCATGGAAAACTACGCAGATTCATCCGAAACGCCCGCAGCGCCCTACCCGTTTCCGGATGAGCGCGGCCGCTATGGCGACTTCGGCGGCCGGTTCGTTCCCGAAACCCTCATGGCCCCGCTTCAGGAGCTCGAGAAAGCCTACGAAGAGGCCAAGACGGACGCGGCCTTCCAGGCCGAACTGAAGCGCTACCAGCGAGACTACGTAGGACGGCCCACGCCGCTGTACCACGCCCGACGTATGACGGAGCATCTGGGCGGCGCGCAGGTCTACTTCAAGCGGGAAGACCTGGCGCACACCGGCGCACACAAGATCAACAACGCCCTCGGCCAGTGCCTTCTCGCAAAGCGCATGGGGAAGACGCGCGTCATCGCGGAGACCGGCGCCGGCCAGCACGGCGTGGCCACGGCCACTTCCGCGGCGCTGCTGGGCCTCGAGTGCGTCGTGTACATGGGCTCCGAAGACATGGCCCGCCAGCGGCTCAACGTGTACCGCATGCAACTCCTCGGAACCGAGGTCCGCGAGGTGCGCCACGGAACGCGCACCCTCAAAGACGCCATCAATGAAGCCATGCGCGACTGGGTGACCACTTGCCGCAACACGCACTACGTGCTGGGCACGGTCGAGGGGCCGCACCCGTTCCCCGTGATATGCCGCGACTTCCAGCGAATCATCGGCGCCGAGCTGCGCTCCCAGCTCGCGGCCCGAGACATGGGGCTTCCCGACCTCTTGATCGCGTGCGTAGGCGGCGGCAGCAACAGCATCGGGTTGTTCTTCGAGTTCCTGGGAGACTCTTCCGTCAGGATGCTCGGCGTCGAGGCCGGCGGCGCCGGGCCTGAGACCGGTCGACACGCGGCCCGCTTCGCCGGCGGCGTCCCGGGGATGCTCCACGGCGCGATGAGCTATGTGCTGCAGGACCGTGACGGACAGATCCTCGGCACCCATAGCGTGAGCGCCGGGCTGGACTACCCCAGCATCGGCCCCGAACACGCCTATCTGAAGAGCGTCGGCCGCGTGCAGTACGACTACGCCACGGACCGCGAGGCCTTGGACGCCTTCCAGTTGGCCAGTCGACTCGAGGGGATCCTGCCTGCGCTCGAGAGCGCCCACGCCATCGCGCACGCCTGCAAGGTCGTGCCGAAGATGGATCCCGAGCAGGTGGTCGTCGTGAACATGTCCGGCAGGGGAGATAAGGACGTCGAGCAGGCCGCCCGGTTCATACTGGAAGGGGAGGAAGTATAGCCATGAACCGAATCGAGCAACGGTTCGCGACCTTGCGGGCCTCGGGAACGCGCGCCTTTATCCCCTATATCACCGCCGGCGACCCGACCTTGGCGCGAACCGCCGATCTGATTGTCGAGCTGGACCGCGCCGGCGCGGACGTGATCGAGTTGGGGATCCCCTTCAGCGACCCCATCGCGGACGGTCCCGTCAACCAGGAGGCCGCGCTGCGCGCGCTCAAGCACCGCGTCTCCCTGCACGACGTGGTCGATATGGTCCGCGAAGTGCGCGACCGAACCGAGGCGGGCCTGGTGCTCTTCACGTACTACAACCCGGTTCTGGCCTACGGCGTCGAGACGTTCGCCAACGATGCGGCCGCGGCCGGCGTTGACGGCGTCTTGTGTGTGGACTTGCCTCCGGAGGAGTCGGAGGAGTACAAGAAGCTCCTGGACGCCCATGGCATCGCGACCATCTTCCTGCTCGCCCCGACCAGCACCGAGGAACGCATCGCGCTGGTGGCGGAGCGATGCTCGGGATTCATCTACTATGTCTCGCGGACGGGCGTCACAGGGGCCCGCGCGGAGGTCGAACAGTCGGTCCATGGCATGGTGGACGCGATCCGTCGATGCACGGACAAGCCTGTTGCGGTCGGGTTCGGCGTCTCGACCCCCGAGCAGGTGCGAGAGATCGCGGAGTATGCCGACGGCATCATCGTCGGCAGCGCGATCGTGAGCCGGATCGGCGAGCTGGGCGATGCGCGCGATATGCCGCAGACCATCGGCGCGTTCGTGAAGACCTTGGCCGATGCCGCCAAGAGCGTCAAGTAGGGAGCCGGAATGGACGAAGTGCAAGGGCTGTACACGCTGGCGTCGATCTTCGCGTTGGCGTTCGGGCTCATCGTAGGCAGTTTCCTGAACGTCTGCGTCCACCGCATACCGCGGGGCGAGAGCGTCGTGAGTCCGCGTTCCCGGTGTCCCGGCTGCATGAATCCGATCGTCTGGTACGACAACATTCCCATCATCAGTTGGATCATGCTGGGCGCGAAGTGCCGGACCTGCGGCACGACGATCAGTTGGCAGTACCCTCTGGTCGAGGGCCTCACGGGGTTGCTGTTCTTTCTGGTGTTCTGGCGGTTCGGGTTCGTCATCGCCACGCCGATCTATATGATGCTGGCCGCGGGCCTCGTGCTGATCACCTTCATCGACCTCACCGACTGGACCATCCCCAATGAGGTCACCCTGCCCGGCATTCCCATCGGCATCGGATGCGCCGCCCTGGCCACTTGGTACCCCGAGAGCGGGTTGCGCGTGCTGGGTCCCGGGGTGCCCGTGTTCAGCGCGTTGATCGGCGCGATCGTCGGCGGCGGAGCGCTCTACCTGCTCGACAAGATCACGCTGCTGCTGCTCAGGAAACGGGGCATGGGCATGGGCGACGTAAAGCTGCTCGCGATGCTCGGCGCGTTCTTCGGGTGGCCGGGCGTCATCATGATGCTCATCTTCGCGTCCATGCTCGGCAGCGTGGCGGGCGTGTCCCTGATCATGTGGGCGCGCAAGACCGGCGGCGGCGAGGAGCTTCCTTACGAGGACGATGACTCCATCTCCGTCTCGGCGCACTACCTGCCGTTCGGCCCCTACCTCTGCGTGGCCGGGCTTGTCGTGATGTTCTTCGGCGCGGAGATCTACACCGAGTACGTCACATACATGGCGGTGGGCCTGTAGCGGCGTCGGCCGCGGGTAGACCGCGTCGCAGGACGATGCGTGTCCCGGTGTGCGATCCGCACGCGCCCGGCCATCCGCGCCGCGTCGTCCATCAGGGTCAAGACCAACCAGGAGGCGCGAAACGCGTGTTGCGCTATCTTTCCGCAGGCGAGTCCCACGGTCGGGGGTGTTTCTGTATCTTGGACGGCTTCCCGGCCGGTCTGCACGTAGCGCCGGAAGACATCGACTTCTGGCTGGCTGAACGGCAGAAGGGGTACGGCCGCGGCGGTCGTCAACGCATCGAGAAGGATGAAGTCGACGTGCTGGCCGGCATGCGCGGCGGTTACACGCTTGGCGGGCCGATCCTGATGGCCGTCTGGAACCGCGATTACGCGAACTGGCAGGCCGCCATGGACCCGTGGACGCCGCCGACCGGCGAGCGCGCCGAGCGGTTCGTGCAGCCGCGGCCGGGCCACGCGGACCTCGTCGGCGCGCTGAAGTACGGCCATACCGATTGCCGCGACGTGTTGGAGCGCGCCAGCGCCCGCGAGACCGCCGCGCGGGTGGCGGCCGGCGCGCTGTGCCGCAAGCTGCTGGCCGAGTTCGGCGTCGGGATCGCCGCCCATGTCGTCCAGATCGGCGAGGTCTGCGCGGACGCGACGGTCGTCCCGTCCGCGGAGATCCACGCACGGAGCATGGCTTCGGAGGTGCGCTGCTGCGACCCGGACGCCTCGGCAAAGATGATCGCGGCGATCACGGAAGCCAAGCGAGCCAAGGACACGCTCGGCGGCGTTGTCGAATGCCGGACTTGGGGCCTGCCGCCGGGTCTGGGTACGTACACCCAGTGGGACCTCAAAATCGACGCGCGCGTCGCGATGGCCTTGATGAGCATCCAGGCGGTCAAGGGCGTCGAAATCGGCATCGGCTTCCGCGGCGCCGGACTGCCCGGCAGCCAGGTGCATGACGAGATCCTCATGGGCGAGCCCGGCGGAACCGCCGGCCCGTATCGCCGCCGCACGAACAACCTTGGCGGGACCGAGGGGAGCATGACCACGGGCGAGGAGTTCGTGGTCCGCGTGGCGAAGAAGCCCATCTCGACCCTGATGAAGCCGTTGTCGACCGTCAACATGGACACGCATGAGCCCGCGCTGGCCGTGCGCGAACGCAGCGATACCTGCGCTGTTCCCGCGCTGGCGATCATTGTGGAGGCGGCGTTGGCCATCGTCTTTGCGGAGTTTTTCATCGAGAAGTTCGGAGGCGACTCCGTGGACGAGATGAAGCGCAACTTCGAGGGCTACGTCGCGCAAATCAACGGGCGCTGAGACGTGCGGTCAGGCTGATAGGCGCGGTCGCCGAAGGAACAGTGCGGTGAAACCCTTCGAAAAGGACGGCCTGCGTATCACGCCGATCACGCTGCCCACGCCGTTCCCGGTCGGCGATGTACTGATCTACCTCGTCCAGTTCGACGGCGCGGCGTGGATGGTCGACGCCGGCACGGACGGCGACGCCTCCTGGGAGGCGGCCCGCGAGGGGATGGCGTCGGCGGGCCTGCGACCCGACGATCTGCAGGTCGTCCTCCTGACGCATGGACACGTCGATCACGTCGGCTTGGTGGGTCGCATGACGGACGCCTCCGGCGCCGAGGTCCGCGCGCACGAGAGCGTGCTGCGGGTGCAGGCGAATCGCGAAGCCGCAAACGAAGCCTCTCGTGCGTTTGCGTCGCGCATCATGGCCGCGTGCGGCGTGCCCGACGACCAGGCGGGGCCGGCGCTGGAAGCCTGCGAGACCTATCGCCCCATGGCCGACATGTCATCCGTCGCCCGGCCCGTACGCGACGGCGAGCGCCTTGGCCCGTTCCGAGCCTGCCACGCGCCGGGACACTCCGGCGGCGACATGCTCTATGTTGATGAGCGCCGCGGCGTCGCTTTCGTGGGCGACCATCTGCTTCGGCGCGTGCATCCGAACCCGATGATCCGGCGTCCTGCGCCCGGAGCCCCGCGCCCCGCGAGCCTGGTCGAGTACCGCGCATCGCTTCGCAAGACGCGGGAACTGCCTGTCGAGGTCTGTTTCGCGGGACACGGTCCGCCGATCACGGAGCCCCGCGAGGAGATCGACCGGGTGCTGATGCGTCAGGACCGACGCGCCGCGCAGGTGCGGAAGATGCTTGAAGACCGGGGGACGATGACCCCGTACGAGCTCACCGCCGCCATGTTCCAGAATCTGACGCCCGACAAGCTGTATCTGGCGTTGTCAGTTGCGCTCGGCTATCTGGAGCTGATTGAGAGCTGGGGATGGGCGGGATGCGAGACGGATGACGACGGACGGATGCGGTTCGTCCGGCGATAGGGAGGAGACACGACGATGTATGACGACGCGCTTCGGTTCCACGACCACTTCGTCGAGCGCATCTGGGGAGGGCGAAAACTCGCCTCCGCACTGGGCAAAGACCTGCCCGACGGCGCCGCGATCGGCGAGGACTGGCTGATCTCGGACCACGGCTCGGCCCAGAGCGTCGTCGCAGAGGGCCCATATGCCGGCATGACGCTGCGCGCGCTTATCGAACGCGACGCGCGCGCCGTGCTGGGTTCCCACGCGCAGCTCACCGTGCACGGCCGGTTCCCGCTGCTTCTGAAGCTGCTCGACGCGAACGACGTGCTGTCGGTTCAGGTCCACCCCGACGATGCGGCCGCGGCCGAGCTCGGAGAGCCCGACGTCGGGAAGACGGAGATGTGGCATGTGCTCCAGGCGGAACCGGGCAGCGCGCTGTACTGCGGGTTGCGGTCCGGCGTAGACGCCGAGCGGCTGCGCGACGCGATCGAGACGAACGCGCTCGAGGAGCTGCTCGTGCGGTTTCCCGTGGACCCGGAGACGTCCGTGTTCGTCCCCGCGGGGACCGTGCACGCCATCGGCGCCGGGATCGTGCTCGCGGAGATCCAGCAGAACAGCGACTTGACCTACCGCCTGTATGACTGGGGCCGGGTGCAGGCCGACGGGACGCCCCGCGAGCTGCACATCGACAAGAGTCTCGTCGCCACGAAGTTCGCCGAGGGACGGCAAGGTCCCGCGACGACCCTCAGCTATCCGGTCGACGGCGGCGTTTGCGAGGTGCTCGCGGCGTGCCGCTACTTCGCGGCCGAGCGCGTCGCTGTCGACGGGGGGAACGTGCAGCGCGAGTCCGGCGGTCGGTCGTTCCACATCGTGCTCGGCAAGACCGGCGTGCTCGCCGTGACGGTCGGCCCGAAGGGCGCGCCGCACCCGGTGCACCCCGGCGAGGCTGTGCTCGTGCCAGGCGAGGCGCGGGCGTACACCCTCGAAGGGGAGGGGTCGGCGCTCTGCTACTACGTCCCCGACCTCGACGCGGATATTCGCCGCCCCTTGGCGGACGCAGGGCATTCCGCGGCCGAGATCGAGGCGTTGGGGCTGGGCGCCGTGTAGTTCGTTCCAATATGGACCGATCCGTGCCGCCGGACGCCCGAATGACCACTACAGAGCGTATCAAGTGATTCACGCTCAAGGAGGCGCAACGCGCTGTGCGAGATTCGCGCGATGGACTTGGTCGTGAGTCGACGGGTCGCGGTCGAGATTGCCGCGGCGAGGATGATGCCGCCTTGGTGGCGCAGTGTGTTGACGGGGATGTCGATGCCTACGCAACGCTGGTGCGCCGCTACGAGGCCGCCGTATACGCCACGGCGTACTGCTATGTGGGCCGGTACGGCGCCGCCGAAGACGTCGCCCAGGAGGCGTTCTTCGCAGCCTACCGGAGCTTGCCGCGCCTGAGGGATCCCGCACGGTTCGGGGTGTGGCTGCGCGAGACGACATCGCGTACCGCGGCGAACTGGTTGCGCAGACACAGCGGAAGGTTGCAGACGGAGACGCCGCTCCCGTCGCGACAGACCATATCAATTGAAGATGCACGCGAGGGGCCGCGCGGTCTGCTCGAACGGCAGGAACGTTATGAACGCGTCCAGGCCGCGATCGACGCGCTGCCGGAACGCTATCGCCTCCCGGTGGTGCTGCGGTACCTCCAGGAGCTGAGTTACGACGAGATCGCAGCGTTCGTCGGCGAAAGCCGCGACGAAGTCCGTGGAGCTCTCCAGCGGGCCGGGCGTCTGCTCAGGGAGTACCTGAAGGCGCACGACCGGCCGGAGGAGGGAGAAACCGGTTGGCGTCGTGTTCGCGAGTAGAGAGCCTGATGCAGGCGCATATCGATGCCGAGCTCTCGCCGGCGGAGCGGCTGGTTGTTGAACAGCATGTCGCGGAGTGCCCGCAATGCGCCGTGCTCCTGAGGGAGTTCCAGGCCGCTTCGGTGTTGCTCTTTGAGACGTTGGCGGACGACCGCCTCCCGCGCAGTCTGGCGATGCCCGTGATGCATGGCCTGCCCGAAATGGCGGTGCGGGATCGCGGCGACTTGGCCGGCGTGAACTGGCGGGCGAAGCACCCCAGCAGCCGGACCGCCGCCATGAGGCGGCGAATACCGATCGCCGCGGCGGTTGTTCTCACGGTACTGGCCGTAGTGATCCAGTACAACTGGCCGGAGCGCCCGGTCCCGAACGCTTCGGCGATCGGCGTGGTGACCCAGGTGACGGGCGATGCCTACCACGCCGCCGGTCCCCATGCATCGACCGGCCGCGCGGCGCTCAAGGCGTTCATCGAACCCGGGGCGACGCTTCAGACCGGGTCGAACGGTACGATGATGGCGGCCTTCGCGGGCCCCACATATCTGAAGTTGAATCGGAATTCTCGACTGGTGGTCAAGAACGACCGCAGGTTCGAGCTCGCGCATGGCGAGGCATGGCTCAATGTGGGCCGAAACGGACACCGTTTCGTCGTCCATACGCCGAGCGGCGATGTCCGCGTGTTGGGCACGGCCTTCGTCGTCCAGGCGGATGCGACCGCGACGACCGTCACCGTGGCGGAAGGCGAGGTGCATCTCGAGAGCGCCGCGGACAGGCAAGCGCTTGTCGTCGTCACGCGAGGACGCAGGGCCACGATTTCCCGCCGCGGAAGTCCCACCGCTCCGATGGACGCCTCGGTACGCACGGCCACGGCGTGGGCGGAGGCGATCGTCCCCGACAGGGAGGCGCACACCCTGTTCCTCGATGTTGTTCAGTCCCGCGCGGGCGCCACGCTGGAACTGCCCGGCATGGTCGTGTGGCGTATCCCCACGACCCAGGGTGACGAGGCGTGGGCCGTCTCGGCGCTCCGCATCTACTGGGACCCGACGCCCGCGACGGCAAGTCACTGCAGCTATGAGGTCTACGTCTATGATGGCAACATGCGGCCGCTGTTTCGCGACCACGTCGACGGGAGCGTGTTCGATGACGCCGATGGCGGCTTCTATGAGGTGCGTGCACCGGCCGGGCCGATTCGCGGCGTCAACGCCTTGACCGTGCGCCTCGTTCCAGATTTCAGCACGGGCGCGGTGGAACCGACCCTCAGCGTAAAGGCGCTCGCGCACTGAACCGAACGCGCATTGACCATATCAGTTGAGAAAGATTGGGATCTCGGAGAGGCGGACTCCTTATGCGCCAGTCAGAGTCTACCTCAGAGTCACTCCTTCCCCAAGAGTAACTGCAGCCAGGGAGCTCGCGTGGGGTCCGCCTCTCCTAGATCCACAATGCAACCGTCCGCCGTGGGCGTTTCCCTCGCGGCAAGACGGTGGGAACGTCGTGTACACACAAAAAAAGACACCGGGCGTCGGGGTCGCCCGGTGTCGGATCAGAACAGGATGCGGCTCGAACACTCACTCCGCCGTCCGGCGGTCGGTCGGGCCGTTCCTGTGCCATTCGGATTGTACCATCGATCCGCCCTTCCGGCAACACGTCCCGCGCGCATCCGCCGTGACCAGGGCCCGGCTGGGCCTGCGGCGCGGACGTCTCCTCTCCCTGTTGGACCGCTTGACTCCCCTTCCGCGGCCCGTCATAATCCGCGGCGAGTCCTGTCAACGCATGTGAGCCGGTTCGGGTTCGATTCCGCCGTCGGACGCGACCTCAACCCTTCTCTGAGGTTCCCTACATGAAAAAGCTCCTTGCGCTCGCGCATGGCGCGTTCGGTATGTTCGTTATCGGAACGTTCGGGCTGTTCGCGTGCCTCCCCGCTATGGCCCAGCCCCAAGCCCAGATCGTGAGCGAAGGGACCGAGACCGAGGTCGCTACCGACGTCGCTGAGGGGGGGGATCCGCAATTCCGCGAGGCCATTGAGCGCGCCGTCTCGCTCGTCAAACCGGCCCTGGTTCGCATTCAGGTCGTCGAGACGAACTATGGCGACGGCCGCGCCTACAAGGTGCAGGCCTCCGGCAGCGGCGTCATCATCACCCCGGACGGCCACGTCGTCACGAACCACCACGTGGCGGGACATGCCAAGCGCATCGTGTGCACCCTCGAGAACCGCGAAGAGGTCTCGGCGACGCTGGTCGGAACGGACGCGATGACCGACATCGCCGTGCTGAAGCTCGAGAACGACGGCGCGCGCGTCTACCCGACCGCGCAATGGGGCGATTCCTCCCAAGCCGCCGTCGGCGACCACGTGCTCGCGATGGGCAGCCCGGGCAACCTCTCGCAGTCGGTCACGCTGGGCATCATCAGCAACGCGGAGCTCGTGCAGCCGGAATGGCTCGGGCGCTACCGCGGGATGGAGCTCGACGGCGAGGACGTCGGGTCGCTGGTGCGATGGATCGGACACGATGCCCAGCTCTATGGCGGCAATTCGGGCGGGCCGCTGGTGAACCTGCAAGGCGAAGTGATCGGGATCAACGAGATCGGCCTGAGCGGACTGGGCGGGGCCATCCCCGGCAATCTGGCCCGCGCGGTCGCCGATGAACTGATGGCGAACGGCGAGGTGACCCGCGCCTGGCTGGGCGTGATCGTGCAGAAGCGCCTCAAGTACAGCGACCATGACACCGGCGTGCTGGTCAGCGCCGTGCTGAAGAAGTCGCCGGCGGACGTCGCCGGCCTTCAAGCGGGCGACATCATCCTGCAGGTCGGCGACACGGCCGTTGATGTCGGCTTCCTCGAACAGATTCCCGACTTCAATCTGCTGGTGGCCTCGTTGCCCATCGGCGAGCCGGTAACGGTACGCGTACTGCGGGGCGACGAGACGCACGACATCGTCGCCACGCCGGAACGCCGCCAGCGCGTGCTTCCGGAAGAGACCGAACTGCGCCAGTGGGGCGTCGCCGCGCGCGATCTGTCGTTCATGCTCGCGGCGCAGTTGCGTCGCGACTCCCAGGAGGGCGTGCTGGTCAACAGCCTTCGCCCGAGCGGCCCCGCTGCGAGCGCGAAGCCGAGCCTGCAGCGGCGCGACGTAATCCTGGAGGTCGCGGGCAGGCCCACGCCGAACCTGGCCGCGCTGCGGGCTGTTACCGAGGAGATCACGGCTGACAAGACGGAGCCGGTCCCTACCCTGGTCGCCTTCGAGCGGGACTCCGAGCGCTACATCACCGTTGTGGAGGTCGGCATCCGCGAGATCGAAGACCCGGGCCTCGAGGTGCGCAAGGCTTGGCTGCCGGTGCGCACGCAGGTGCTCACCCGCGACATCGCGCAGCAACTCGGTGATGAAGGCTTGACCGGCTTCCGCGTCACCCAGGTCTACTCGGGATCGACGGCGGACGAAGCCGGGTTGCAGATTGGCGACTACCTCCTTGCGGTCGACGGCGAACGCCTCCGGTCGAGCGCTCCGGAAGACTACGACGACCTCCCCGCGTTGATCCGTCAGTACCGCATCGGCGACACGGTTGAGCTTACGGTCCTGCGCAACGGCGAGCAGATGTCGGTTCCCGTGGTCTTGGCGGAGTCTCCGCGCGCGGCGCGTGAGATGAAGCGCTATCGCGACACGGCGTTCGAGTTCACCGCGCGCGACATCACCTTCTTCGACAAGGCGGAAAAGCAGTGGGATGACCAGATGCGGGGCGTACTGGTCGAAGAGATAGAGAGCGGCGGTTGGGCCGCCGTAGCCGACCTCCAGACCGGCGATCTGATTCTCGAGGTGGCGGGGCGTCCCGTGCCCGACGTCGAGACCCTCGAACGCGTCATGAACGAGCTTGCGGAATCCCGGCCCGACGCGGTCGTGCTCAAGGTGCTGCAAGGCATCCGCACGGCCTTCCTCGAGGTCGAGCCTACCTGGGATGATGCTGAACCAAACCGCGCTGCAACGGATGCCGAACCCGATTCTGCGGACTCGGGCGCAGCGACCGAGTAGCGCCCTCGAAAAAGGAGACTGCGATGTACACATTCCCCCGGTACCCCATGGCGTTGGCGGGACTCCTGGCCGCGGCCGTCGCGTTGACTGCGGGAACCCCTGCAGCGTTCGCGGATGACTTGGCCGAGCAGGGACGGGCGGTTCTCGACGAACACCGCGAGGCGGTCGTGACGCTGGTCATGGTCATCAGCGTCTCCTACGAGGGCAACGAGTCCGAGAACGAGACGGAAGCGAACGCCACAGTGATTTCGCCCGATGGATTGGCCGTCCTCTCGTTGACAGCGGTGGATCCGACCGTCCAGTACGAACGCTCGCCGAACATGACCAGCGACCTCGTTAGCAAGATCAAGGACATGCGGATGGTCCTCGCCGACGGCTCCGAGATCACCGCTGAGGTGGTGCTCCGCGACCGGGACCTCGACCTCGCGTTCGTTCGCCCCGTGTCGCCTGTCAGCGAGCCGATGAAGCACGTGGATCTGACCCGCACGAGCGCCCCGCAGATCCTTGATCCGGTGGTTGTCCTCGCCCAGCTCGGCAAGGTCTCCCGACGCGCGCACTCCGCCTTCATCGAGCGGGTCGAAACGCTGGTCGAGCGGCCGCGCTTGTTCTATGTACTCGGACAGCACCGCGGCCAGTCGGTCATGTGCTCGCCGGTCTTCGGACTGGACGGCGGGTTCGTCGGCATCGGCGTGCTCCGCACGCTCCGCGCGGCGCAAGGCGGACGTTTCGAGGAGGCGTTGGTCATCGTCGTGCCCGCGGAAGACATTCGGACGGCATCGGAGCAGGTTCCGCCTCCAGGTGAGAGCGCGCCCGAGGAGTCGCCTGCCGAAGAAGCGGCTCCGGAAGAGACGGTCGTCCCGGCTGTCTAGGGCTCCGTTTGCGCACTGCGGCAGAGGGACGCGTTGCACCCTCTGCCGCGTTCGTTTTGCAGTCCGGCCGGGGCCGGGGTGGATCTGACGTATGGAGTCGAACTGCAGACTGGCGGGCCGCACCGCGCTCGTGACCGGCGCGGCGAAGCGCTTGGGCCGCGCGATCGCGACTGCCTTCGCGCGGCGCGGCGCCGACGTTGTGGTGCACTACGGTCGATCGCGCGAAGAGGCCGAGGAGACCGTGGACGCCATCAAGGCGCTGGGGCGTCGGGCCTGGGCGGTGTCGTGCGATTTGGCCGCGCCGGAGAACGCCGCCGGGCTGATCGCGGAAGTCTGGACCGTCGCCGGAGGACTGGATCTGCTGGTGAACAACGCGTCCGTCTTCCCGGAAGGCGATTTCGCGGCGACAACGCTTGACGACATCCAGACCATCCTGGACCTGAACGCCTTCTCCCCGCTCGAGCTCTCGCGGGCGTTCGCCCGGCGTCTCGAGGCCGCGGACGGCGCCGGCGACATCGTGAACCTGCTCGATTGCCGGATGGTGGAGTATGATCACAGGCATGTGGCGTACCACGTCAGCAAGCGCGTGCTGTTCGACCTGACGCGGATGATGGCGTTGGAGTTCGCTCCAAGGATTAAGGTGAACGGGATCGCCCCGGGCCTGATCCTGCCGCCGGAGGGCAAGGACGAGACGTACCTCGCGGAACTGGCCCACACGAACCCGCTCCAGCGCTACGGGAGTCCCGATGACATCGCGGCCGCGGCGGTGTTCTTGGCCGAGGCGCCGTTCATCACGGGGCAGGTGATCTACGTGGACGGCGGTCGCCACGTGAAAGGCAGGATGTATGGATGAGAATCGCCTGGATTGCATACACATTCGCGACCTCGCGTGTCGCTGCATCGTGGGCATCAACCCGGAAGAGCGGGTCAAGCGTCAGGAAGTCCTGATCAACGTGACCATGTGGGCCGATCTGCGCGACGCGTGCGCTTCCGATGATATCGCAGAGACGGTCGACTACAAGAAGGTGAAAGAGGGCATTCTGGCGATGGTCGAGGCATCGTCCTATAACCTCGTTGAACGCCTGGCCTCCGAGATCGCCGCCGTCTGCCTTCAGGCGAACCGCGTGCGTCGCGTGCGGGTGGTGCTGGACAAGCCCGGCGCGCTCCGATTCGCGCGCAGCGTCGCCGTGGACGTGACCCGCGAGCGCGGGGAGGTCTGAACCCATGCCGGGACAGCGGGTCTTCATCGCGGTGGGATCCAACCTGCGCCCCGAGCACAACATCCCGCGCGCGCTGGACTTGCTTGCCGCCGAGACGCCGATCGTCGGCGTGTCGCGCTTCTACCGAACACCTGCTCTCGGACGTCCGAACGATCCGGACTTCGTGAACGGCGCGGTGCTGATCACGACGGAGCGCAGCGCCCGCGACCTCAAGTACGGCGTACTGCGTGTCATCGAGCGTGCAGTCGGCCGCGTTCGCGGGGACGATGCCTACGCCCCGCGGCCGATCGATCTGGATATCGTGCTCTACGGAGACGAAGAGATAGATGAGCCGGGGTTGCGGATACCGGATCCCGATCTGGTCGTGCGCCCGTTTCTGGCCATACCGATACTGGAGATCGATCCCTCCGTACAGGCGCCCGGCGCCGACCGTCCTTTGGCGGCGGTCGCGCGGGGCATGGACCGGTCTGAGATGCGCTACGACCCGGTCGTCAGCGCGATGCTGATGGATAGGAGTTGCACATGAATCTGGAACGTGTCGCCGGGCTGGTCCGTGAGTTGTTGGTGGAGATGGGGGAGGACCCCGAGCGCGAGGGGTTGCTGAGCACCCCTATGCGGGTGGCGAAGGCCTGCGAGTTTCTGACCTCCGGCTACCGCGGCGACCCAAATGCGATTGTGAACGGAGCCGTCTTCCAGTCCCATTCCAACAACATGATCATCTGTCGCGACATTGAAGTGTACAGCCTGTGCGAACACCATATGCTGCCCTTCTTCGGGCGCTGCCACGTCGGATACATTGCCCGCGACAAGGTGCTGGGGTTGAGCAAGCTGGCCCGAATCGTCGACCTCTACGCCCGGCGGCTCCAGATTCAGGAGCGGCTCACCGAGGAGGTTGCGCGGGAGATCATGGACACAACCCAGGCGGAGGGCGTCGGCGTGGTGGTCGAGTGTCGCCACCTGTGCATGATGATGCGCGGGGTCGAGAAGCAGAACTCCGTGATGACGACCTCCAGCGTACTCGGCAGTTTCCACGACGACGCCCCGACCCGAGCCGAGTTCATGAATCTGATCGCCAAGGCCCTGTAGGGGAAGGGGGAGAAGCCGACTGTTGACACGGGGGAGTGTTGTGGCGTAGACTAATCATGACTAAGGTAGTCTGTTTAGTAGGGAATATTCGCCCGCCCTCTGGCGTTGCCTCCCCGACGCCGGCCTGGACGTCACGGATGGGCCCCGTCGAGAACGCGTCGACCGCGGCGCGCCAGGCGGGCCGCAGTGCAGTAAAGGGAACCGACGATGTCTGACGAACACCAATCCGACGAGAAGCTGTCTCGCGTAGAACACTACAAGCTGGCCAGTCGCGGCCTGCGCGGCCCCATCGGAATCGAGCTTGGCCAAGACGCGCCGGCCTTCAGCGAAGAGGCGGTCCAGCTCCTCAAGCACCACGGCGCGTACCAGCAAGACGACCGCGATACGCGGACCGAGCGCAAGAAGGCCGGCCTCGACCGCGATTACCGGATGATGGTGCGGACGAAGTTCCCCGCCGGAACCATCACCGCGGAGCAGTACCTGCTGTGTGATGAGCTCGCCGACAAGTACGGTCAGGGCGACTTGCGCGCGACGTCGCGGCAGTGCTTTCAGTTTCACGGCGTGGTGAAGCGCAACCTGCGGCCGCTTGTGCACGACCTGAACCGCCTGGCGGAGATCACGACGATAGGCGCATGCGGCGACGTCGTGCGAAACACCGTCGCTTGCCCGGTCGCGGACATCGACCCGGCGTTCGCGGAGTGCGGCGCGAACCTGATCGAGATGGCGCGGCGGATCAGCGCGCACTTCATCCCGCAGACCACGGCCTACTACGACCTCTGGCTGGACGACGCCAAGGCGACCGTGCACGAGGACGGAACCGTGACGTTCGCCGACGACGAGCCCTCCGGACAGCCGGAGGATCCCATTTACGGGAAGGCCTATCTGCCGCGCAAGTTCAAGATCGGCGTCACAGTGGACTTCGATAACTCCTGCGACATCTACACCCAGGATGCCGGGCTCATCGGCGTCACGGAGAACGGTCGGATCATCGGCTGGGACGTTACGGCCGGCGGCGGTTTGGGCTACACCCACCGCAAGCCGAAGACCTACGCCCGACTCGGCAGTCACATCGCGTTCGTCCCGACGGAAGACGTGATCGGTTTCGTCGAGGCGATAGTGAAGGTGCAGCGCGATCACGGCGGACGCAGCGACCGCAAGCACGCGCGCCTCAAGTATCTCATCGACGACTGGGGCCTGGAGCGCTTCCGCGAGGCTGTCTTCGAGTACGCCGGCCGCCGGTACGACCCGCCCCGCGGCGTCGCCCCCTCCGCGCAGCCGGACTACCTCGGTTGGCGCAAGCAGCTCCAACCCGGCCTCAACTATGTCGGCGTCTGGATCGAGAACGGCCGCATCCGCGACTTCGACGGCGGTTTCCAGTTCCGCACGGGCCTTCGTGAGATCATCGATCGGTTCCGTCCGAGCGTCCGCCTCACGCCGCATCACAATGTTGTGCTGGCGAACATCCCCGACGACGCCGTGCCGGAGGTGCGGGCGCTGCTTGACCAGTACCGCATCCCCACAAGCGAGGGGATCTCCCAGTTGCGCCGCCTCGAGATGGCCTGTCCCGCGTTGCCGCTGTGCGGTCTCGCCATGGCCGAAGCGGAGCGGTTCATGCCGCGGCTCATGAGCGAGTTGGAAGCCGCGGGCCACGGCGACGCCGACGTGATTCTGCGGATCAGCGGCTGCCCGAACAACTGCTCGCGTCCGCGCACAGCGGAAATCGGCGTGATCGGTTGCGGCGCGGATCGCTATCAGCTCTACACGGGCGGCGACTACCTCGGAACGCGACTGAACGAACTGATCACGGAGAAGCTCACCGGCGACCAGTTGGGCCCGACCATCGGCGCGCTGCTGACGGCGTGGAAAGCCCAGCGCGAGGCCGGCGAGCGCTTCGGCGACTGGTCCGCGCGGATCGGCGTCGACGCCATCCGCGCCCTGACGGAGACCGAATCGGCGGCGACGGGCTGACCCGGCGCCCCGACGGCATACAGACTGGACGGCGACAATGGGACTGGACACGCAGCGGCCAACCGTGGACGAGATTGGCGAGATGACGCCCGAGGAGATGCTCGGCTGGGCGCACGCCGCGCACGGATCCCGCGCGGCCATCATCACGAGTTTTCAGAACACCGGCGTGGTGATGATCGACATGGCCTATCGCCTTGGGCATCGGCTGCGGGTGCTGACGATCGACACCTTGCGGCTGCACCAGGAGACCTACGATCTCATGGGCCGCATCGAGGAGCGCTATGGCATCGCCATCGAACGGTTCCGCCCGGATCCTGACCGGGTCGCGCGCATGGTGCAGCAGCACGGCGAGTACTTGTTCTTCGACAGTCCGGAGAAGCAGGCGTACTGCTGCCAGATCCGCAAGGTCGAGCCCAACCAACGCGCCCTCGAAACTGTGGACGTCTGGTTCACCGGGCTGCGCAGGGACCAGTCCGAGCACCGCAGGAACGCACCGCGCGCGACGCAGATCAAGGCCGGCCAACGCCCGATCCTCAAGCTGAGTCCGCTTGCCGACTGGACCGAGGAGGATCTGACGGAGTACATCCGCGAACGGGACGTGCCGTACAACCCCCTGATCGACATGGGCTACGCCAGCATCGGATGCGTGATCTGCACGACCCCGACCCTCCCCGGGGAAGACAAGCGCGCCGGTCGGTGGCGCTGGTTCAACCAGCTTCGTAACGAACACCAGAAGGAGTGCGGCATCCACATCAACGGCAGCGGCATCTAGCCCTGCCCAGGGTGCGAAGCGTCGTCGATCGCGGGGGGCTTGGTTGACACCGGGCCCCCTACATGGTTATTTGGTTTCGGCGCGAGGCCGCCCCGACAGGTTCGGGGCGGACCCCTCCTCACGGCGCCGCGAACCTCCCCACCGCGATCGGGGGCCCCATGGAACAGCTAATCGGCGAGGATGCCGCCGATCGAATCAGCCCGGACGCCGCCGCGGAAATGCGCGAGGCCATTGACGGCACGGGGGGACGCGAAGTCTTCTTCGCGGGAACCCTGAACGCCGAAGGTCTCGTTCAGCGAGTCCGCGTTTGCGCGCGCGGCAATGAGGACGCCGTCCCCGCGCTGCTCGAAGACCTGCGCCTGCGCGAAGTCGTCATCCACAACCATCCCTCGGGCGACCTCGCGCCGTCCGACCCTGACCTGCAGCTCTCCGTCATCTTCAGCGCCCAGGGCCACGGCGTGTACATCGTCGACAACGACGTGCGGCGCGCCTACGTCGTCGTAGAACCGTTCCTTGATCGGGACCGAAGCGCGCTCGATGACGCGGAGCTGTCCGCCTTACTCAAGCCCGACGGACCCTTCGCCCGCAAGCTCCCCGACTTCGAGTTCAGGCCGCAGCAGATCGAGATGATGGCGGCTGTCGCGCGCGCCTTCAACAACGCCTCGGCGGCCGTCATCGAGGCCCCCACGGGCGTTGGGAAGACCTTCGCGTATTTGCTTCCCGCCATCCTGTGGGCCGTGCGGAACCGAGAGCGCGTGGTGATCTCGACTCGCACCATCACGCTGCAGGAGCAGTTGATACACAAAGACCTCCCGCTGCTGGCCGACGCCACGGGACTCGAGTTCAGCGCAGTCCTCGTGAAAGGGCGCAGCAACTACCTGTGCTGGCGCAAGCTGCGTCGTGCGCTCACCGAAGCCACCCTGTTCGACGACGAAGAGGAAGCGCGCCAACTCCAGGCCATTGCGGACTGGGCGGAGAAGACGGAAGACGGCACCCTCGCCGACCTGCCGTTCGTACCCGGTCGCGACTTGTGGTCGCAGGTCTGCTCCGAGTCGGACACCTGCCGAATCGCCGCTTGCGCCACCCCGCAGAAGTGTTTCATCGGCAAGGCGCGACGCAGCATAGCGAAGGCGGATCTGCTCGTGGTCAACCATCACATGCTCTTCTCCGACCTTGCCATCAAACAGGAAACCGGCCAGTTCAGCTCCACCGGCGTGCTGCCCGCCTACTTCCGCGTGATCCTCGACGAGGCCCACAACATCGAGGACTCCGCGACCGAGTACTTCGGCGTCACGGCGGACCGCCTCGCCACGATGGCCCTGATCGGCCGCTTGTTCCGTGAGGATCGGGGACGCGGCCGCGGTCTGCTGCCGTTCCTCGCGGCGCGGCTGCTCTCCGAGCGGCTCGAGGCGTCGCGCAGCGAGATTGATGCCGCGCTCGACATCGCGGAGGACCGTCTGCTCGCGGCGTTGTCGGCGGCACGGGCCTCCGTTACCGAAGCCTTCGACGCCTTGCGCGCGTTCGCGGCGGAGCACACCAACCAGATCGGACGCGACGCCAAGCTGCGGCTGACCGAGGCGTGTCTGAGCCAGCCCGAACTGCGGGAGATCCACGCCGGGCCGGTGATGACCGCCGCACGCGACCTCACCACATGCGCGCGGCTCTGCGAGGAGTTGCTGAAGATCCTGAAGGACATCCCCGCCCTGTCAAAAGACGCGCGCGAGGCCCCGTTCCTCAGCGAGACGCTCCAGCTCGATGCCTATCGCGCCCGTCTCGAGCGCACGGCCGCGGCGCTGGTCGAGGGCGTCGGTCCCGAGCTGGCCGAGAACACCGTGCGTTGGATCGAGATCGATTCGAAGAACCCCGCGGTCGTCCGGGTGGTGCGATGCCCGCTGCAGGTGGGTCGCCAACTCGCCGATTGGGTGTGGAGCAATCTCAAAACCACGGTCCTGACTTCGGCGACCCTGACCGTCCGTCGCCGCTTCGACTACATCTTTGAGCGGCTGGGCCTGGAGCAGATCCACGACAAGGACGTTGAAACGCTGGACCTGGAGACGCCGTTCGACTTCCGGAGTCAGGCGCTGCTGGCCGTCACGACGGACCTGCCCGACCCCTCGCATGCGCGGTTTCTGGAGGAGGCGGTGGATGTCATGGGCGACGCACTCGCGATCACCGGCGGCCACGCATTCGTGTTGTTCACTTCCTTCGCCGCGCTCGGGTACGCCCATTCCCGGCTGGCCCCTGCGTTGCAGCGCAACGGCATCGCCTCGTTGCGACAGGGCGAGGCGGCGCGCACGCATCTGCTCGATCGTTTCCGTCGCGATGCATCCAGCGTGTTGTTCGGAACCGATAGCTTCTGGGAAGGAGTCGACGTTGCCGGGGATGCTTTGCAGTGTGTTATACTCCCGAAACTCCCGTTCCGAGTCCCTACGGACCCGATCCAGGAGGCGCGCGCAGAGGCGATCGACGCGTCGGGGCGCAACGCCTTCATGGAGTATACCGTGCCTCAGGCGGTCATCAAGTTTCGCCAGGGCTTCGGCCGGCTGATCCGCCGCCGAACTGATCGCGGGGTGATACTCGTTCTGGACGGTCGTGTGGCATCGCGCCACTACGGGCGGGTTTTCCTCGAGTCGCTTCCAGGGATGCGGGTCGTGAAAGGGCCGAGACGCGCCGTTCTGGCGGCGTTGCGTGAATTCTACAACCAAGCCGATGGGAAAACGCTATGAATCTTGATCTCCGTGTCGATGTCTCTCGTGCCAAGTCCGCAGCGGTGGGGAAGGAGCATGGGATCACGCCGGGCGAGCTGGACGCGATCCGCCCGCGTGTTGAGCAGATCCATCAGATCCTCGGGGAGGAACGGCGGAACAAGGTATACGGGTTCTGGGATCTGTACAAGGACACGGCGACGCTTGGCGCCGTGAAAGCGAAGGCCGCCGAGTTCCTCGCGCGCGGCTACGAGAACCTGGTCGTCCTGGGGATCGGCGGATCGGCGTTGGGGACGACGGCCTTGGCGACGGCGTTGCTTCCGCCGTATTACAACCTCATGACGCGCCGCGCGCGCAAAGGCCATCCCCGTCTGTTCGTCATGGACAACATCGATCCCGTTACTTTCCGGGCGATGCTGCGCCTGTGTCCGCCGCAGAAGACGCTCTACAACGTGATCTCGAAGTCCGGCGGCACCGCCGAGACCATGTCTCAACTGATGATTGTCGTCGACCAGATCGAGAAGAAGCTCGGCAAGTCGGCCGTGGCCGAGCATGTCGTGGTCACGACCAATCCGCGCGGCGAAGGGGCCGTGCCCAGCCACCTGCACCCGGTGGCCGACGCCTACGGTCTCACGGAGTTCACCGTGCCGCTGAACGTGGGGGGTCGCTTCTCCGTCTTCTCGCCGGTCGGGATGTTCCCCGCCGCCGTGTTGGGCATGGACGTAGACGAGATGTTCGCCGGTTGCGCGCTCATGGATGCGCGCGTCTCCTCAGCCGACCTCAATGAGAACCCGGCCTATCTGCGCGCCGCGGTCCACTATCTCGCCGACACGGCCAAGGGCAAGTCGATCAGCGTGATGATGCCGTATGCGGACGGCCTTCGCGACGTAGCCGACTGGTATCGTCAGCTCTGGGCGGAGAGCCTCGGCAAGCGCTACAGTCTGGACGGTGAAGAGGTGTTCGCCGGGCAGACGCCCGTGAAGGCCCTGGGCGCCACCGACCAGCATTCCCAGATCCAGTTGTACCGGGAAGGCCCGAACGACAAGATCATCACGATGCTCGAGGTGAAGCGCTTCGAGAAGACCATGCGCATCCCGGACGCGCTTGCCGCTGTCGAGCCGCTGGCCTACCTGCGCGGATCGAGTATGAACAAGCTGATGGCGGCCGAGTTGCGCGGCACGATGGACGCGCTCAGAGTCAGCAACCGCCCCGTGTGTCGGATCACGCTGCCGCGTGTGAACGCCAACACCGTCGCGCAGCTTCTGTACCTGCTCGAGGTGGAGACCGCGATGGCCGGGCGCCTGTACAACGTCAACACGTTCGACCAGCCCGGCGTCGAGGAAGGCAAGAAGATCGCGCGCGAGTTGATGGGAGGCGGTGCGTGAGTATGGACAGCTTCCGCTTCCCGGAATACGGGCACGGAGGCGACCACATCGGCTCTAGACGGGTCCGTCGCGCGTTCCAGTTCACGGTCGCGGCCGTCGTGCTGTTCACGGGCGTGCTGTGGTATGCGGAGTACTTTCTGCGCTACGACAACGCCGAGAGGCTATACCTGAGCGCGCTCACACTCGAGCCGCCGTCCGCCCGGGCGCTCCTGCGTTCGGCTGTCAAACAGGACGCGGCGCGCCGCCCGTATCCCACGCCGAAGTACCTGCATGCGCTGGCGGAGGTGGAGACCGAAGACCAGGCGCTGGCGCGTTTCCGGGAAGCCTACAGCAGGGATCCTGAGAACGCATGGTTGGCCATCCGGCTCGGATGCCGACTCGTGGTGGAAGGGATGCCGGCCGAAGCGCGCAGGCGCTTCCAGGAGGCTGCGCTTCGATCCGAAGACAACGCGCTGCCGCTCTACCTCGAGGCCGCCGTGTTGCCTTGGGCGGAAGCGGAAGAGGATGATCTCAGCCGTTCTGTCGCACTGATCTCGCGCACAAACAACAGCGAGCGCAGCGTGACCATCGGCCGACCGCTCTGGTTCCCCGGCCTGCCGCAGACCGGCTACTGGTACGCCGATCTGCGGCGGAAGACCGTTCAAGAGACCCTGTTTCCCATCGAGTACTACGTGGACTTCCTGTGCGCGCGCGCTGCGGAGCAGATCAGCGCGGGGGAGACGCTTTACTGGGACACCTGGCTCGAGAAAGTCCAGGAGATGGGGCGGGCGATCGCTGCGGGAGCGGCGCCCGATGATCCCTCGGAGCCCGCCGATCCGGGCGCGGCTGTCCAGGCCCTCACGGGGATCCGCATTCAGCTCAAGGCGATTGCGGAGCGCGAACGCATCCGTGAGGCGGAAGGCGTGGCGCCGGAGACTGCCCTGCTCGAACGCCGACGCATGTTGACTGCGGCGCAGTCCCGGTTGGAGGAGTTCGAAGCGTCTCGGACGGCCTTGGTGGCTGAGGAGATCGCGCGGTTCCGCGAACCCATGCGGATGGCGTGGGAGGGTGCGGCCGTCCTGTTCGTCCTCTGGCTGGCGGCGACCATTGTCACCGCAGCGCACCGAGCGGGCCGCGAGACTTGGAGCGTGCCCCATGCCCGCTGGCTGATCCCGACGCTCGGCGCCGTGGCTGCGGTCCAGTTCGCGTTGCTGGTCGTTACCCTGTCCATGCTGCAGAACCCCGGACCGCCTGCCGTGTCCTGGCAACCTGCTGTTCACGCTCTGTGGCGTGTCGCGCTGGCGGCTACGGCTTTCATCGTCGCTCTGGCATCGTTTCGCGGCCCGGCGTCCGCCAAGTCCGCCATTCGCCGGTTCGAGTCGGCGGACCCGACGGAAGCGTTTCGAGAGGCGCGCGCCGCACGCAGGCGCGCCGTGTGGTGTCTTATGCGAAGGGAATACGGCATCGCCTTGGGGCTGTACCCGTGCGCCGTGTGCGCTTGGGTGGTGCTGCACCGTGTTGCGCTTGGCCTCTACCCTTGGCAGATCAAGCTGCTTGCGGACGGTTTCGCGGCGGAGGAGATCGCCGTCGTGCGCGCGGCCCTGGTCGGGCTGCTCTAGCGGTTGCGCGTGCGCCATGGGCCGCGCGCGCAATTCACCGGCCCGATCGGGTAGAATAGGTGTGTGCGAGCAACACGAATTGTGCGTGTCTGCTGAGTTTCAACCCGCGGCGATCGTAACGCTCCGTCCATAGCTGTTCGGGGGAGTGCTGTGGTCGCCCAAGCGGATCGTGGAACAGGGATTGCATTTGCGAAGATGGCCGGGGTATACTCGCTTATAAGGTGCGCAATGTGCGAATATCTTCAAGGGATTCCGCCTTCGGACCGAAGGGGGAGGGTGGTGCGCTGTGAGTGAACGCGAAGAGAAGGCCTACACGACATTCGAGGCTGCGAAGATCTGCCATGTCACCCACCATAGCATTAAGAACTGGATCAAGCAGGACCTGATCAAAGCGTCACGCACTCCGGGCGGGCACTATCGCATTCTCGAGTCCGACCTTGATGCCTTTCGTGAGAAGTTCGATATGTTCCCGCGGGAGAAGGGTCCGGTCAAGCGCCGCGTCATGCTGGTCGACGATGATCCGGACGTGCTCTCTCTGCTCGAGAACCTGCTCACGGACGAGGGGGTCGAGCTGATCAAGGTGAGCAACGCGACCGAGGTGGGGCTGAAGGCCGCGCAGCTATCGCCCGACCTCATTCTGCTCGATTTTCTCATGCCGGAGATCGACGGGTTCGAGGTCTGCAAGGCGCTTCGAGACAACGAACTGACCCGGAGTACGCCGATCATGGCGGTTACGTGTCTGACGAAGGAAGATGACATCGAACGCATCTTCGCCTGCGGCGCGGACGAGTACCTCGCGAAGCCGTTCCGCCCCGAAGATCTCCTGTCGAAGGTCCGCGAGTTGATCGGTCGGGAACGCGCCGTCGACTGACTCGCGGCGCCCGACCGGGATGAGTGAGGGGGCGAGATATCCCTTGCGCATGCGGGACAGGTGACACAGGGAAGCATCTGTAGTGTGAATGTAATCCGTAGCCGGCGCGCCTCGCAGCGACACGCCGGCTATCTCGTTTTGGCCGGTCAGAACCATCCGGCGAATTGGGATTCCAGGTGAGCAAGACCATGGCACGCCGAAAGCGTCCGCGCATCGATTGGGGAAGCCTTGCCGCGATCATCGGGGCTGGCGTCGTCCCCCTGCTGATCGCGCTGGTCGTCCTCTACATCGGGGCGCGGGCGTGGGTCCTGGAGTCCGTCCGTTCCGGCCTCACGGCCACGGCGGTGAAGGCGGCCTCCGCCCTGCGGTTGGCGGCCTACGATGATGTGAAATCCGCCGCGGAGTTGGCGCGTGACGCACGCGTCCGCGCCATCCTGGACGGAAGCGCTCGGTCTACCCCGGAGGAGTTGCAGGATGCCGTTCGCGCGGCCGGAGTGCCGCTCCATCGGCTTCCTGCGCCTTCCGTGGCGCTCTACGACGCGCGCGGAAGGGTCGTGGGTGCGACGAGTCCCGGCGCCAGCGGCGCGACGCTTGAGGAACTGACCGCGGCGGTCTCCGACCCGACCCGGCGTCTCAGACTGTACTACCGCGCGGAGAGCGGGAGCTTCCATGCGCGCTCGTACGAGCCCATGTACCGGGCCGACGACGTGACCCTGCTGGGCTTCGTCGGCGTGAGCATGGAGATCCAGTCCCGCATCGAGTACCTGCTCGGCGTATCCCATGGCGCGGGCGTGCTTTCGAGCACCCCCTTCGATGATCCCTGCTCCTATGAGATCGCCATACGCGACGGGGACCGCTGGATGATCGTCTCGATGCAGGATGCATCGGACATTCGCGGACCCCGCTGGCAGACCCGGGAAGCCCGCCCGGAGACCGCGGCGTTCCTCGAACGCGCCGCCGCGGCGACCGGTGTATCGGACCGCCTGACGCACCGCCCGGTGGGTCGTCCTCCCGTGCCGGCCATCGCCGCCGCAGCCCAAGTGGGGCCTGGTTGCGTCCTTCTGGCTTATCGGGCGGAGGCCGACGTATACCGGAACCTGCATCGGACTATAGCCCTGGCGGCGGCGCTGTGCGCGGTCGTGGCGTTCGGCCTCGCCGCGCTCGCCTACAGACGCCTGCACACAGGTCTCCTGCGGGACCTGCGCTCCGTCAACCGCATCGCCCGTTCCCTGGAACGTGGGGAGGAACCGGAGCTGCCCCCGTTCGGCTCAGGCCCTTTGTCTCAGGAGATCCGTGATCGAATGGCCGCCATTGCGCGAATCATCCGACGCCGGGCCGAGGAGCTTGAAGACGCTGAAGCGAAGTACCATGGTCTGATCGCCGCCATGCGCGACGGTTTCCTCCAGATCGATGCAGACGGCCGGATCGAGCTTATCAACCCGATCGGGGCGGAGATGCTGGGCGCTGCGTCCCCGGAAGCGCTGGTCGGGACGCGTCTGGTCGACCTGTTCGCCGATGGATCCGCCGTAGACGGGTTCCTGGAGGATCTGCGTAAGCGCGGAATCGTCGAGCGCGCGCGCATCGAAGCGACGCGTACCGACGGCGTGCATCAGCGCCTCGAGCTGTCCGGCAGCGCCGACCGCGACGATGGGGCGACACCCGTTGGGATGGAGATCATCTTTCGGGATATCACGCAGTCGAGTCGCCTCGAGGAGGAGGTCAACGAGCGAGCGAACCGAATCATCGCGATCAATCAAATCGCCAACGCGATCAACTCGAGTCTCCATGCCGGGCGCCTGTACGAGAGCCTGGTGGTCGAGATCCGCAAGCTGGTGGATTTCGACTTCGCCGCGATCGCGGTTCTCACCGAGGCGGGCGACGAGTTCAGTATACGTCGGCTCTTCCCCGAGCAGACCGCGGGCGATCCCGAACGCTGTCCCGTCGATGCAACCGACTGGTGCGCTCCGCTCGTGCTGACGCGACAGGCGCTTGTCGCCGTGGACGATCTGTCCGCCCCGAACGCGCCGAAGCTGCGAGACTTCCCCGAGGGAACGCGCGCGGCGATCGCCGTTCCCCTCCATGCATCGGGCAGGATCGTCGGCGCCATCAGCCTGGGCCGCAACGCTCGTGAGCCCTTCTCGCACCATGATCTCGACGTGGTCGAGCAGCTCGCCCCGCACGTCGCCGCGGCGATGCGGAACGCCGAACTCCTCGAGCACCTTCAGGCCTCGCTCGAAGAGGTCACATTGGCGCAGACGCGGCTGCACGAGGCCAACGAAGAGCTCAAGACGCTGGACGAGATGAAGACAAACCTCCTGTCCAACGTCTCGCATGAGCTCCGTACGCCGCTTGTCGCCGTGATGGGCTATACGGACATGATCTATCGCGGCAAAGTCGGTCCGATCAACGATGCCCAGAAGGACTACCTCCACACGATCCTGCGGAACATCGAGAAGCTCGTGACCCTGATCGAGAACCTGCTCGATTTCTCGCGGCTGCATCGCGGCGCCGAGACGTTGGTCTTCGATACCTTCGACCTGCGCGAGGTCGCGCAGTCCAGTCTCGCCATCGTCCGGCCCGTCGCCGAGAGCCGCGAGATCTCCCTCGAGCTTGTCGCGCCGGAGGAGCCCGTCCTTGTCGATGGCGACAAGGGGAAGATCGGGCAGGTGTTCACCAATCTGCTCAGCAATGCCGTCAAGTTCAACCACCACAGCGGATCCGTGCGCGTCGAGCTTTCCGTGTCGGAGGACAACGTGGAAGCCATCGTGTCCGACACAGGCATCGGCATCCCGCAGGACGCGCTCGACCGCATCTTCACGCGCTTCTACCAGTACGACAGCTCCTCGACGCGACGCTACGGCGGCACGGGGATCGGCCTGTCGATCGCGCAGGACATCGCCCGGCTGCATGGCACGCGCATTTCCGTCGAGAGCGAGGTCGGGGTGGGCACGACGTTTCGCTTCTCGCTGCCGCTGAAGCTGGCGCGCAAGAACCGCGGCGCATCCGCCAAGCACGAGCCTCCGAGGGTCCCGGAGACCCACTTGCTCGTCGAGATCATCTCGGTCGACCGCGCGCTGTGCACGCAAGTGCGCATGCTGCTGGACGTCGAGGACATCGACGTGATCACCGCCGGCAGCTCGCCCCACGGCATCGCCCTGGCCCGGCGACATCGCCCGGACTGTCTCCTTGTGGACTTGGAAGCGGGGCAGGTCTCCGACGTCATCCTGGACGATCTGATCGAGGATCCCGACGCGGCGAAACTGCCGCTCGTGGTCTACACCAGCGAGGATGACCTGTTCACGAAGTACAACTCCGTGGTGGCTTCGCGCCTCAAGCCCGGGTTCCGCAAGAGCAGTCTTCTGAGCGCGATCCACTATGCTCTCGGGCGGTCCGCGGACTCGGACGGACGCTTCGGCAGCAAGATCCTCTGTGTCGACGATGACCCCGAAGTGCTCACGTTCATGCTCCGCTGCCTGGAGGCCGAAGGATTCGAGGCCGAGGCCTGCCGCTCAGGCGAGGAGGCCCTCCATCGCGTGACGAGTCGCGAGTTCGGGCTCGTCTTGCTCGATGTCGCGATGCCCGGCATCGACGGATGGGAGACCTGCCGACGGATCAAGTCGGATCCGAGCATGGCAGGCATCAGGATCTACATGGTTACGGCGAAACCGGCCGAGCTCACGGCCGAGCGCACTCAGGAGGCCGGATCCGACGGCTACCTGATCAAGCCGTTCAGACCGGAAGAGCTGGCGGAGCTGGTGCGCGGCGTCGATACCGTCAAGACCATCGCCCCGAAGAATCCCACATGAAGCAAGACCTTGTCGGTCGGCCGTTCCGCGCGCTGATCCATTACAACCTGCCATACAAGTGGCGCTATCTGGGCGGGGCCGCCTTGGCGCTGGCGTTCACCAGCGTGGAGCTCGGCGTGCCGCTCGTCATCCGCCGTGTCGTCGGCTTGTTCGAGACCGACCGCATGACGCCGCTGCTGCTGTGGCTGCTGGTCGGCGGGCTGCTCCTCATCGCCGTCGCCGCCGGCGTGTCGCGCTATTGCCAGCGCATGCTCATGATCGGCGCCTCCCGACGTTTCGAGTACGACCTGCGCAACGCGCTGTTCGCCCATGTCCTGACCCTGGCGCAGGACTACTTCCACCGCACGAAGACCGGCGACATCATGGCGCGCGCCACCAACGACCTCAACTACGTCCGGAGCTTCATCGGCCCCGGCGTGATGGGGAGCGTCGATCTCGTCCGCGTGCCGTTCACGCTCGCGGTCATGCTGTACCTCGGGTCGACGCTCACGCTCTACGGCCTGGCGCCGCTGCCCGTGCTTTCGCTGGTGGTCTATGCCTTCGTCATGTACATGCACCGCCAGTCGAAACGCGTGCAGGACCAGTTCTCCGTCGTCTCGTCGCGTGCACAAGAGAACCTCGCCGGGGCCCGCGTGGTCAAGGCCTACGGCGTGTCCGACCGGGAGTACCGGGACTTCGAGAAGGAGTCGCGCAACTACATGCGCGAGAGCCTCAAGCTCGCCTACGCGCAGGCGTTGGTCTGGCCGCTTATCGAGTTGATGCTCTCGCTGGTCATCCTGACCGTGACCTGGAAGGGCGGCTCCATGGTGATCCGCGGCGCCATGGTGACGCGGCCTGTCTGGACGGAAGCGGGCGTGACCTTCGCCCAGACGCCGTTCAGTCTGGCCGATTTCTCCGGTTTCCTCATCTGTCTGGTCATGCTCGCCTTCCCGCTCACCCAGTTCGGATGGGTTCTGACCCTCTATCAACGGGGGGCCGTCGGCATGACCCGCATCCTCGAGGTGTTGGGCGAATCCCCGAGCATCGCGGATGGCCCTGAGACGCGCCATGACATCACCACAGTGCGCGGGGCTGTCCGGTTCGACCGCGTGTCGTTTCGCTATGGCGACGCAGATATTCTGCGTGATGTCAGCTTCGACATCGCCGCCGGCGAGACCGTGGCCCTCGTCGGCCCGACCGGGTCCGGCAAGTCCTCGGTCGTCAGCCTGCTCACGCGTGAGTACGACCCGACGGCCGGCGCGGTACTGATCGACGGCGTCGATGCGCGGCGCATCCCGCTTCGCGTCCTGCGCGGCGCAATCGGCTATGTGCCGCAAGACACCTTCCTGTTCTCGGACACGATCCGCGAGAACGTGGCGTTCGGCGTTCCGGACGCCGATGAGGCCCGCATCCTGCAAGCCTGCGAGATCGCCCAACTGACCGATACCATCGCGGAACTGCCCGATGGCCTGGACACGCTGCTCGGCGAACGCGGCGTGAACCTGTCCGGCGGACAGAAGCAACGTCTGGCCATCGCGCGGGCGCTCGTGCGCGACCCAGCGATTCTGATCCTGGACGACGCTCTCTCCAGCGTCGACACCCGCACCGAGGAGCGCATCCTCGAACGCCTGCGCGCGTTCATGGCCGAACGCACGAGCATCCTGATCTCCCACCGCGTGTCAACCGTTCGGCACGCAGACCAGATTCTCGTCGTGGATGAGGGGCGCGTCGTCGAGCACGGGCGCCACGACGAGCTCATCGCCCGCGGAGGCCTGTACGAAGCCATGCACCGTCGGCAACTGCTCGAAGACCGTCTGGAGGAGGAATGAGCGCCGGTTACCACATGGAGGACGAGGTCCAGCAGCAGCGCTACGACGCGACGCTCATGTCGCGCCTTCTGCGCTACGTGCGTCCGTACCGCTACGGTCTCGCGGCCGCAATCATCCTGCTCTTCGTCGTCTCCGTGGTCAGCAACACGATTCCGCTGCTCAACATGCGGGCGGTGGACGGCTACATCAACAACCCGGAACGGGTCGCGGTCGAGGCCGAACTCGAAACGTCCGGCGAGGCCGCCCCGGCGTTGGTCGAACAGATCGACCGACTCCGGGAAGGGGATCTGACCGGACTCCATCGGCTGATCTTCATGCTGGGCGCACTGATGGCGACCCAGGCGGTCATCCGCTATCTGCAGACGATCATCGTCTCGTACATCGGCGAGCGCACGATGCTCGTCATGCGCATGGAGATCTTCGCGCATCTCCAGCGCATGTCGCTCCGGTTTCTTGACAAGAACCCCATAGGCCGCATGATGACGCGCGTGACCACGGACGTCGAGCGGATCCAGCAGACGATCGTGAGCGGCATGGTCCAGGTCGCCAACGACCTGTTCTCCATCGTAGTCATCGTGACGATCATGCTGTCGGTGAACTGGGCGCTTGCCCTGATCACCCTGAGTACGGTCCCGTTCGTGTTTGTCACCAGCTACATCTTCCGCCTCTATGCGCGGCGCGCCTACCTCGAGATCCGAAAGCTCATCGCATCCGTCAATGCCTACATGCAGGAATGCGTGAGCGGCATACGCATCGTGCAGATATTCGGCCAGGAACAACGTGCGTTCCGCGAGTTTGATCGCAGAAACGCGGCGCACCGCGACGAGTGGTTGCGGCAAGTGCGCAATTACGCCATCTACTTCCCCACGGTGGACTTCCTCGGCACGTTCACCATGGCCCTCACGGTGCTGTACATCGGCTATCAACTGCTCGGCGCGCAGATGTGGGCCCAGACCGGCGCGACCGTAGGCGGACTCTTCGCCTACCTGCAGTGGGGCGAGCGTCTGTTCCAGCCGATTCGCGCGCTGGCCGATCGCTACAACATGCTGCTCGAGGCGATGGCATCGTCCGAGCGCATCTTCAGTCTCCTCGACACGCCGCCCGAGATCGAAAGCCCGCCCGAAGCGGTCCCATGCACTTCCCTTCGCGGCGAGATCGAGTTCAGGAACGTCTGGTTCGCCTATGAGGGCGAGCAGTGGGTGCTCAAGGATGTGAGTTTCACGATCGCGCCCGGCGAACGCATCGCGGTTGTGGGGCACACGGGCGCAGGCAAGTCGACCCTGATCAACCTGCTCAGCCGTTTCTACGACGCGCAGCGCGGCGAGATCCTCGTTGACGGCGTCAACGTGCGCGACTATGATCTCGAGTCGCTCCGCCGCCAGATCGGCATCGTGCTTCAGGATGTCTTTCTGTTCTCCGGCAGCATCGAGCGCAACATCCGCTTGGGCAACGAGGCGCTGTCGGACGAGCACGTGCGCGCCTGCGCATCCTACGTCAACGCGGCGCGGTTCATCGAACGCCTCCCCGGCGGCTATGCCTACGACGTGGGAGAACGGGGGTGCAACCTCTCGACCGGCCAGCGCCAGTTGCTGGCCTTCGCCCGCGTCCTGGCGCACGAGCCATCGATTCTGGTCCTCGATGAGGCGACTTCCAACGTGGACACAGAGACGGAAGCCCTGATCCAAGACGCGATCGCCAAGCTCATGCGCGACCGGACCTCGATCGTGATCGCCCACCGGTTGTCGACCGTGCAGCATGCCGACCGCATCATGGTGATGCACCACGGCGAGATTCGCGAGTCGGGCACGCATCAGGAGCTGCTCCGCAAAGGCGGACTCTACTACACGTTGTACCAGCTTCAGTACAAAGACCAGGATGTCTCGGAATCGAACGAGTCCGACGCCGCGGGGTTTGAAGTCAGCGGCGACGTCCTCCCGTAGTCTCCCGCGTTCGCATCCCGGAACCGGGCCAACCCATCAGGAGTCGGCATATGAGCACCCTCATCGGCATCGGCGTCGTGCCCTTCCTCTTCGCAACCGCGTTCGGCGCCGCGCCCCCCAGGATCATCATCGACACCGACCTGCGGTCCGATGTGGACGACGCCGGAGCAATTGCGTTGGCCAATGCGCTGGCCGACAACGGAGAGTGCGAGCTCATCGGGGTGATCGCCAGTCAGACAGGCCCGGCGATCGTGTCGGCGATCAACGCGATCAATACATACTACGGTCGCGGCGATGTACCGGTCGGGATCAGTCCGATCGACGACCAGCGCTTCGACGACTTCTACGCTCCCGTCATCGGCGACCCCGCGCTGTACCCGAGCACGCAACGCAACGAGACGGCGCCCGACTCGACGACGCTCTACCGACGCCTGCTGCACGAATCGCCGGACCAGAGCGTGACGATCGTCGTGATCGGATCCCAGACCTGCGTGAACCTGCTGCTGGAGTCCGAGGCGGATTTCGAAGGCGACGGATCCATCGGGCGAACGGGACGCGACCTCGTCGCCGCCAAGGTGCGCGAACTGGTGCTGATGGCAGGCAACTTCGCGGACGCAGGCCATCCCGAGCACAACGTCGCGCTCGATCCCGAAGCATCGCAGCACATCGCCGCGACCTGGCCGACGCCCATCGTGTATTCCGGTTTCGAGATAGGCCGCGCCATCCTGACGGGCGGCCGGATGCGAAACCCGGAGACGAACCCCGTCGCAAAAGCCTACGAACTCTTTCCCGCCGGCGGGGTCGGGAACATCGCCGCCTCCGCCAGCTACGACCAGACCGCCGTCTACTATGCGGTCTGCGGCGTGATGTGCGGCGAAGAAGCGCTCTGGGAACTCAGTGAAGCGGGAGGCGTCGCGTTCCCAGAAAGCCGAACGCGGTTCGAGCCCGCCGGGGGCGGACGGAGCCGCTACCTCATCCCCAAGGCCCCCGTCGAACGGGTCGCCGAGGTGATTGAGCAGCTCATGACGCAGCCCCCGAAAGCCCGCGCGGAGCAGGAGAGGCCGGGTCCGAAATAGCTGGGCGCGGAGTCGCGTTACCGAGCGGCCGGGCGCGGCGCATCCCGTGGGGCTATGATGTGCTACAAGGCAGTCCGGCAAGACGCCTCGGCTGAGGCGAGTCAAACGCGATAGGGAGGGGGTCTGCGCCATGGAGTACCGTCGATTCGGTCGAACAGAGCTGCAGATTCCGGTGATAAGCTGCGGCGGGATGCGCTTCCAGCAGGGTTACCATCCCGACGAGCCCATCACCGAGACCTCGCAGCGGAACGTCCAGGCCTGCGTACGCCACGCCCTCGAGCTCGGCATCGACCACATCGAGACCGCCCGGGGCTACGGCAGCAGCGAGCTGCAGCTCGGCAAGATCCTGCCGCAGGCTTCCCCGCGACCAGATCATCGTGCAGACCAAGGTCGCGCCGATCGTCAAGCGTCTCGAAGAGGAGAAGCGTCGCGTGCTCGGCGATGCAGGGGTGGAGGCGTGGGAAAAGGGGCTCCCTGAGTGGCACGAGACCCCGAACGAGATCAACATCCCGTGGATTCTCCGCTTGCGCGACCTCGCCGTTACGTTCGACATGGTCGAGTTCGCCAGGATGCGCTATAATCTGCTCGGAAATGGCGGTCACTGGTTTCCCGGTCGACAGGCGGCGGAGCTGGACCAGGTCGACCTGACCGACTGTCTGCGCAACTCGCCGCATCGCGACGTGATCCCCGGCATGTTGCAGGAAGCCCACGACATGCTGGTCGGCGAGGCGCGGAAACGGTTGCAGGCGGACAACTGATCGTCTGCACGGGGCCCGCGGGAAGGGGAAGCGCTTGTCCACGAAGGGGTTGTTCTACCAGAACGTGATCGCGGTGATCTGGGACTTCGACCAGACCCTCTCGCCGCACTACATGCAGCGTCCCCTCTTCGAAGCCTACGGCGTCGACGAGGACGCGTTCTGGCGCGAGGTCAACGCGCTCCCGGGCTACTACGCGCGAGCCGGCATCACGGTCCAGCGGGACACCTGCTACCTCGGCCACCTGCTGTCCTACGTCGAGCACGGTCGCTTCCCGGATCTCAGCAACGCGCGCCTGCGCGAGCTGGGCGGTGAGATCGCGTTCTTCCCGGGCGTGCCTGAGGTGTTCGGACGGCTCCGCGCCATCGTGCAGGAGGGGGAGTTCCGCTACGCCGACCTGCGCGTCGAACACTACGTGGTCAGCACAGGCCTCGCGGAGATGATTCGGGGATCGCGCATCGCCGACCAGCTCGATGGCGTCTGGGCCTCGGAGTTCATCGAGGAGCCCGCCGAGCCCGGCGAAGACCTCGCCGGAACGCCGCGCGCCGGTCGAATTCGACAGATCGCGGGCTTCCTCGACAACACCTCCAAGACGCGCGCGATCTTCGAGATCAACAAAGGCGTCAACGTCGAACGCAGCGTGACGGTGAACAGCGCGATCCCCGAGGAAGAGCGGCGCGTGCCCATGCGGAACATGATCTACGTCGCCGACGGACCGAGCGACGTCCCGTCGTTCTCCGTGGTGCGCAAACACGGCGGCCTGGCCTACGCCGTATACCCTCCGGACGACGAGGAGCGCTTCCGCCAGGCGGTCGCCCTGCTCGACAGCGACCGGGTCGACGCCTACGGCGAGGCGGACTACACGGATACAAGCCCGACCTACCGCTGGCTGGCGCTGAAGATCCGCGATATGGCCAAGCGCGCCGTCGCCGAACGCAAGCAGACCCTGCAGAATCGGGTCGCGCGGGAGCCCTCGCATGCCCCCGCCGAAGATCGCGGCTGACGCCGCGGCCGGCCGCCCTGTCACTTCGGTTTCGCCGCCCGCTCTGTTCCGTCCAGCCGCGCCAGGAGTTCGGGCAATGGCGTGTCGGCAAGCGAGGGGATCTCTACGTCCGCGCCGGAGAGGTCGAGCCGTTCCGTGATCGGGTTCGGCACGGCCACGGTGCGCATCCCCGCCCGACGCGCCGCCAGCAGACCGTTCGGCGAGTCCTCGTAGGCTACGGCGGCGTGGGGCCGAACATCCAGCGCGTCCAACACGGCCAGGTACAGATCCGGCGCGGGCTTCCCTTGACCGACGTCCTCGATCGTGCGCACCGCGTCAAACGCCGCCAGCACCCCGCGCTGTTCGAGGTGCCCCGTCACCCACGAGCGCGTGGCGCTCGACGCAACCGCGAGCCGCAGTCCCATGCGCCGTGCGGCCTCGATGTGCGCGCGCACCCCGGGACGAAGCGGCCGCTGCGCCAGGATCTCGCGCAGACGCGCCCGGTGCCGGGCCTCAACCGTCGCCCGCTCCAACGCCGTACCGGCTAGCGCGTTCAAGATGCCGACATAGTCGACCGCGCCCGCGCGGACGCCTATGCCCTCAGCATATCGGTCGAACGACAGCGACTGCCCGTGCTCGGCGTAGATCTCCTGCCAGGCCTGGTAATCGGGAGTTTCCGTGTCGAGAATCAGGCCGTCGAAGTCGAACACGATCAGCTCAATGCCATGCATGTGCGGGGATCTCCGAACGAGGTGAGTTGGGCCGGGATTGTACCACCGGGCGCGACGCCCGCCAAAGGCGAGGAGACGCCGCGTTCGCGCCTGCCCGAACCGACTGCTATACTCCCGCCTTGCCATGCACACGCCCTTCGTCCACGTCCTCGTGATCAACTGGAACGGTCGGGAACACCTCGACGCGTGCTTCCGATCCCTGCTCGACAGCCCCTACGAACACGCCCGTTTCGTGCTCGTCGACAACGGGAGTGACGACGGTTCGGTCGCGTTCGTGCGCGAGGCCTTCGGCGGCGATCCGCGGGTGGAGATCCTCGCGCTCGAGCGGAATCTCGGATGGTCGGGCGGGAACAACGCCGGCATCCGCCGCGCCCTCGAAGCGGGAGCGGACTATGTGTTGCTCCTGAACAACGACACATGGACCGATCCGAACGCCCTCTCCGAACTCGTCGCGCGGATGGAGGCGGAACCGGACCTCGGCGCCCTGGCCCCGAAGATGCTCCTCTACGACCAGCCGGAACTGCTGAATTCGGTGGGCATCGAGTGCTCCGTGATCGGCGTGGGATGGGATCGCGGTCTCGGCCGGGCGGACGGGCCGAAGTGGGACGCGCCCGTCGACGTCGCCGGGGTCTGCGGAGGCGCGTGCTTTCTGCGATGCAGCGCGATCGATCAGGTCGGCCTCCTACCCGAGGACTACGGCATCTACCTCGACGACCTCGAACTGTGCCTGCGCCTGTGGAACGCCGGCTTCCGCGTGCAGACGTGCCCATCGGCGCGGGTTCGCCACAAGTTCAGCGCGACCATGGGCAAGCCGGAGCACGTCGACCGGAAGTACTACCTGAACACCCGCAACCGGTTCCGGCTGCTCCTTCGCAACTATCCCCTGCGCGCGGCCGGGACCTTGCTGCCCGCCCTTGTTCGCGGCGAGGCGAAGGCGTGGGGGCGGGCCGCGCTCGATGGGGCCTGGCGGCGGATCGGCGCCCATCTCCGCGCCTACGCGGACGCGCTGGGCTATCTGCCTGTCGCCCTGCGTTGCCGCGCCGAGTACCGCCGCCGAGGCATCGCGACCTGCCGCTTCTGGGACTTGGTCCGGCGCGATCCCCTGTTCTTTCCCGGCATCGAGCTGCCCGTGCAAGGCTGGTACCGCCCGCGGGAGCGGGAGGGGCGCGCGTTCCACCCGATGGCTCCCCGAGCGTGGGTCGAGACGCACGGTCGGCCATTGCGGGGCGAGATCGCAAACTGGTATCCTGAGCTGGGCTTGGTCGATGTCACGGTCTGTGGAGACGGTGTGCCGTTGACCCGCTTCTGCGTACGAGATGCCGAGTCTTTCGCGCTCACGATTCCGGCCGGGACCATCGAGTTCAGGGCGCAGCGCTTGTTCGATGCGGATGACACCGGCGAGGGGGTCGACATAGGCGGTTGGTTTGCGTTCGACGGGAGTCCGCCGACCGAGTAGTTGAACCCGGTCGCGGGAAGTCGCTTCCTGGGCATCCCCCGCCGTTCCTGGGAGAGAGATGCCTGCACTGGACCTGCGGGAGTACTTTTCGGCGCGCAAAGCGCTGGTGGACGAAGGCCTCGATGAGCGCCTTCCGTCGCGCGACATCGAGCCGTGCACCGTTCACGAGGCCATGCGCTACGCCACCCTGGCCGGCGGAAAGCGCCTGCGTCCGATCCTCTCGCTGACGGTGAGCGAGCTGGGTCGGCGCGCGCCGACCTCCGTGCTCGACGCAGCCTGCGGCATCGAACTGCTCCACACCGGATCCCTCGTGATCGACGACCTGCCCTCCATGGATGACGCCCAGACGCGACGCGATACCGACTGCACCCATGTCCGGTTCGGCGAGGCGACTGCGCTGCTGGCCGCGCTGGGGCTGGTTGCGCTGGCATTCGACCTCGTCACGCGCAACGCCGAGACCATGGGCGTGCCCGAAGCCGGGTTGCGCGCGGTGCGGGAACTCTCCGCTGTGATGGGCACCGACGGCATTGTCGGCGGCCAGCACATCGACCTGCACCTGAGAGCGCATCCGGACACGCCTGTCCTCCTCGAGTCCATGTTTGAGAAGAAGGCCGCCGCCCTCTTCCTCGCGTCCCTCCGGATCCCCGCGATTCTCGTCGGCCTCCCTGAACCTGATCTCGACGCCCTGACCCGCTACGGACGCTGTTTGGGGCTTGCGTTCCAGATCACCGACGACCTGCTCGATTCGCAGGCCGCCCCGGGTGACGGCAACGAGGCGACGCACGCGGCGCATCTCGGCGTAGCGGGCGCCCGGGCACGCGTAAAGGAACTCACGAAGGCCGCGGTCGCCGCGCTCGATCCGCTGGGGGATCGCGCGGAGCCGCTGCGCGTCATCGCCGAGCATGTCAGCGCGCGTACCATGTAGCCCACTACTGCTTGCCGCTGCAGCGGCCTTGGCCGTCCTTCTGCTCCTCTTCGCGGCGGTCGCGGGGTATCTCCTCGGCGGTCGGACCGACATCCCTTCCTACGAAGACGAGCTGGCCGCGCTGCATCGTCTGTCGCGGGGCGAGGGCGACGAGGCTCGCGACGCCAATGGCATCGCCGCGCGCCCACCGTTGGGGCTCTGGATCTCCGCCCTGCCCGGGGCGGATCCCGTCGCCGTGCAGGAGCAGTTTCGCCTGGCCGCCGAGGCGGGCGTCCATCTGTGCGTCGTCGCGGCCCCGGCCCCTGCGCCGGATCTTTCGGACGACGGCGCGCCTCTCCGGGAGGTCATCGATTCATTGCTCCAGGCCAACCCGCGGGCCCGCATCATTCTGCGTCTCCCGTTGGATATGACCGTGGAGTGGCTCTCCGGCCATCCGGACGCCTGCGTCTACCTCAACGGCGTCGCGCACGCCGAGCCCTGCGTCGCGTCGGAGACGTGGCGGGATGCCGCGGCCGACGTGTTGCGCGCGGCGGCCGCGATGGCGAAGGAGCATGAATGGCCGATCGAAGGCTATGTGCTCGAGTGCCTTGAAGGGGGCCGATGGGTCCGCACCGGGCCCGAGGACACGGGTCCCGCGAACACGGCAGGATTCCGGCGGTGGCTGCACGAGCGCTACGGGACGGACGAAAACCTGCGGATCGCGTGGGACCGTCCGGAGGCCAGCCTTGCTGCCGCGGAGATCCCTCTCGCGTCGGACGCCGACGGGGCCGAGCCCGCGGCCACCCTCTACGCGGATCGGGCGTCGGAGCCGACCGTGGACTACCGCCGCTACACGGCCATGGCGACGGCCGAGGCGATCGCCGGGTTGGCCCAGGCGCTGCGTGAGGAGATCGCTCCCGAGCAGCGGATCCTCGTGATGTACGGCCACGTGTTCGACGCCGCTCCCGGCGGGTCGCAGCACGCCGCGCTCGGCGTCCTGTGGCGGAGCGCCATCGACGGCTTCATTAGCCCGGTGTCCTACCACGACCGCGGACTGGGCGGCACAGGCGGCTTCATGGGGCCCATCCACAGCGCCCTCCGTCGCGGCAAGTCGTGGCATCTGATCGACGACACGCGGACCGGCATCGCGCGCGACAGCGTCACCGGAGAGATCACCCAGCTCAAAGGGTTGCGCATCGAGGACGTGTATGCCGTTCAGGCCAGGAACTACGGCGCCGCGCTCGCCAACGGGATCGGACTCCTCTGGGCCGACTCGGACGGCACGGGCGCCCTGATCGATGAGGCCATGTGGACGCGCTTCGGCGCCATGGCGGACCTCTACGCGGACACATGGCCTCAGCCCGCGTGGGAGACGCCCCCGCCCGAGACGCGGACGACCCTCTGCGTAGTGGTCGACGAACTCAGCCGCGCGTACCAGCGCAGTTACCCGGAGTTCAGCGAGGACCTGCTCTACCGCGCGCGGGATGCAGCGCTGTCCGCGGGCGTCCCCACAGCGTTCTGTCTGCTTGGCGACCTGGTCGACGGCGTCGCGCCGGAGGCCGCCGCCTACCTCTTCCTGAACGCATTCCACCTGAACGAGTCCCGCCGCAACGCCGTGCACGGCTGGCTTCGCGACCACCGGTCGGCTGCGATCTGGACGTACGCTCCCGGCGCCTTGGGGAGCGGCGGCATGGAAGCGGGCATCGAAGCGACGACCGGCTTTCCCGTCCGTCGCGTCGCTCAGCCGGCATACTCCGGTTCGCTCGGCGCCCTCGGGACGCCGCTCATACCTAACGGCGCCCCGATCGGCTTCGTCCGCGCACTCGACCCCCTGTTCTCCATCGACGTCGAGGAGGACGACGAAGCCGCCGTGCTGGCCAAGTACGCCGACTCCGGCCGTGCCAGCATCGCCATGCGCTTTCGCCCGGACGGTTGGGCCTCGGTCTACTGCGCCGACCCCGCCGTCACGCCGAACGTGCTGCGTCAGGTCCTCTCGATTCTCGAGGAGCACATCTACATCGAGTCCAACCCGGACCAGGCGCCCGACGCGGCCTATTTCGGCCCGAACCTGATCGCCATCCACGGCCGGGGCCAGGCCGACCGCGAGCGTCGATTGTCGCTGCCCGGCGTGTTCGACGTCACCGACCTGCTCAACCCGGAGATCGGCTGGCCGGCGAAGCAGAGCTTCGCCTTCTCGGTCCGGTTCGGCGAAACGTTCATCCTCAAGCTGACCCCGGTCCCGCAACCGACCTCGCCAGTCGACCCGGACGCGCCGCTCGACGACGCCGAGGCTGTCGTCGACCCCGTTCCGGAGGACGCCGCCCCGCCCGTCGAAGATCCCGACGACCTTCCGGAGGTCCTGCCCTAGATTGTGCGGGCCTGACGTTGCGTCGGCGGATCCTGTAGTATGGGATCCAGACATGCACGCTGGCCGAGAATCGGGGGTTCTGATATGCGCCTCAAGAGCATGCTGTTGTGCGCCGTTTCTGCGGCGGTCGTCCTCTGCCTGGCGGGATGCGGAGCGGAGGCTCCCCTCGTCATCGACAGATAGGGCGAACCCACGGACCCGCCATCGATCGCCATGGTTGAGGATACAGTCAAAGCGCTGCGGGCGCGCGATGCCACGTTCCATTTCGGCTCGTTCATCAAGGTTCCATCCACGCTCAGCGATCCGCCGGGCGATGAACCGGGGTCCGAGCTGATCCTCGTGCAGAACGTTCTTCCCACTACACCGGGGTCCATGGGATCCCAGTGCGTGTTCGTCGACCGAGACGGTCAGCCGGTGATCGAGGGGCTTTTCATCACGTGCGAGCTGTTCAGCGAAGGGCGCGCGGCTGCCACGCCTGAAACGCTCCCGAACGGGACGCCAAACACGCGGTTTCTGACCGGTTACATCGATGTGACGGGGGAGTTCGTGATCCCGCCCAAGTTCCGGTTCGCCGCCGATTTCCGCGAGGGTCTGGCGCTGGTGATGGAGGACAGCACGTTCGGGTTCATCGACCTGGACGGCGACCTCGTTGTCCCATGCCAGTACGCCCAAGCCACAGACTTCGGCGAAGGTTTGGCGGCCGTGGCCGAGGACGTAGATGACGCTCGCCGATGGCGCTACATCGACGCCACAGGCGAGACCGTGCTGGAGCTGCCTGAGACCGTGGTCTACGCCGACGTCTTCTCCGACGGACTGGCGGCCGTCACGGCGACTGACCCCGCGCGTCCGGATCTGGGCGCCAAGACAGGCTATATCGACAGGTCTGGGGCGTTCGTCATCGAGCCGCAATTCGAGAGCGCGGGCGCGTTCGTCGACGGCCTTGCCCCCGCCAAACGCAAAGGCCGCTGGGGGTACATCGACAAGCAGGGCGAGTTCGTGATCAGACCGCAGTACCTCGACGCCGCGCCCTTCGAGGGAGGATACGCGTCCGTGTCTGTCTGGAAGCCGGTTTGGCCGTGGGAGAGCGACGTCTGGCGCGAGTGGGTGGACTGGTTCAAGTACGGCATCCGGTAGCGCCGGCGCGGCAGTTTCTGTAGCATAGCCTCCAGGCATGTACGCTGGCCGAGAATCGGGAGGTTCTGAAATGCGCCTCAAGAGCATGCTGTTGTACGCTGTTCCCTCACTCCTCGTCCTGTGCCTGGCGGGATGCGGAGCGGAGGTCGCCGTCCTCATCGACAAGCAGGGACACCCCACGAGTCCGCCGTCCACGGCCGTGGATGAAGAGATCCCGGAGGCGGTGGATGCGCGTTACCCCGCCTCCCAGGGCTGGGACGCTATGCTATCGTCCCTGTTCGCGGGGACCGAGAACGACGAACCGGGATCGGATCCGATCCTGCTCGCGGGCCCGGATCCCGACGGACTGGGGGCGCGGTACGTGTTTGTAGACCGCGACGGCCGGCCCGTGCTCGAAGGCGACTTCGTATTGTGCAGTCCGTTCAGCGAAGGGCGTGCGGCAGTCGGGCCGCGCGTGCTGCCGGACGGGACGCTGAACCCGTTTCGCCTGACCGGCTACATCGATGCTACGGGAGAGTTCGTCATCCCGCCGAAGTACCCGTCTGCGGGCGACTTCTCGGAAGGGCGGGCATGGGTGGAAGTCGATGAGCGTTTTGGGTATATCGACGTGGACGGCGAACTGGTCATCCCGCCCCGGTACACGACAGCCAGCGACTTCAGCGAGGGCCTCGCGTGCGTCATCGCGAACACGGACAAAGGGCCGCGATGGCGCTACATCGACGCTACAGGCGAGACCGTGCTGGAGCTGCCGGAGACTGTGGCAAGAGCGAACGTCTTCTCCGACGGACTGGCGGCCGTAGCGGTCATCGACCCTGCGCGTCCGGACCTCGGCTCCAAGATGGGCTACATCGACCGCTCCGGAGCCTTCGCCATCGATCCGCAGTTCGAGGACGCGCGGGCCTTCTCCGACGGCCTCGCCCCCGCCAAGCGCGGGGACCGCTGGGGATATATCGACAGGCAGGGGGCGTTCGTGATCGAACCGCACTACCTGGAGGCCTTCCCCTTCGAGGGCGACGTGGCGTTCGTCCACGTCCGGAAGCGGGTCTGGCCCTGGCAGAGCGACGCATGGCGCGAATGGGTGCATCGGATCGACTGGATGCGCACCGACGGCATCAACATCCGGTAGCGCCGGCCGCCCAAGCGCGCGGGACCCGCAACAGCCATGGTCCACCGAAAGAGGCTTCGCCCCCTGCGGTGTGTCCGGAGGCCTCTGCCGCCGCTTTGGCCCGGAGACCGGGGCATGCGCGCAGAACGACCGGCGAGGGCGCCGGTCCCACACTCCCATACCCCACACTCCCATACCCGCATGCCGTTCCGACGGCTCCGCGGTGTGCGGCGCCCAGGAACCGCGGCAGCCTCTTCGCGCCCTTGACAGCTCGCCGCCGGGTCGTGTACCGTACCGTCATCAAGCTGGATGCGGGATATCCCCGCATCGAATGCATCGGCTTGCGCGTAGGGCCAAGGGAAGACGGTGCGAATCCGTCGCAGACGCGCTGCTGTGACCGGCGACGAAGGCCGCATCCATGCCACTGTCCGGCTGTTCGGATGGGAAGGCGCGGCCGGTAGGACGAGCCGGAAGCCAGAAGACCTGCCCACGTGAATGTGCGTGCTTCAACTTCGCGGGTAAAGTTGAGGTGGGCGGGCCCATGTTCTGGCGCTTTCCCCTCCTGATCCCCCTCGAAGTCGGGCACGTCTCGATCGCTCAACCTGGAGCCGGCCCGGCGCGTTTCGGGCCAAGAGAGGGGAATACCGTCGCCATGTCTCAGTCTGCCATCCGCAACGCCCGCCGTTTCCGCATCCTGATCCTCACCGCCGTCGCGCTCTGCTGCATCGCGCTGCCGAGCCGCGCCCTCGACGGCATATCGTGGGGCGCGCTTGCCAACACGCCCGCCGGCCAGACCTTCGGCGGCATCTCCATGGACGCCCTTCCGGACGGACGGTGCGTGCTGCTCGACGGCCACGGCGTCTGGCTGCAGACCGTTCCCAACGGCGACGGCTGGGCCTATGTCGCGGACGGCTACTACGGCGATCCGGGATTCGTGGCTGTGCATCCGGACGGACATACCCTGGCCGTGTCGGCGGGATCCGGGGCCTTCGCCTACCCGATGAACATCTGGCTCGTCGACCTGAGGAACCCCGTGGACGCCCCGGCGAACACACAGGTCCTGGAGGTCCCTTACACGTTCTCCGGCGTCTGGATCAGCAACACGATGCTGCTCGTCGGCGGCAATCCGGGGGGATGGGGCGCCGATGACGAGCTGGGCGTGATCGACTGGAGCGGAACCCCCGCGTACCGAACGGTGATCGCGAACAAGGGCGGCTACTCGACGGACGTCAAGCGCGACCTCACCGGGACGCACATCTACGCGACCTTCAACGATCTCAGCCTGAACGAGGTGCGTCGGTTCGCCGTTGCGGATCTGATTGCGGCCTATCGCAACAACGCGCCGATCGACTGGAGCGACGGCGAAGTGGTGGTGACCGATACGACCGGGGGCATGGGCGGCGGCGTGGCCGGGGTGACGGACATGGGCTACTTGCTCATGTCGGGTTCCGGCCCGATCGAGGTGGTCGACCCGGCCGACGGGACCATCGTGGCGGCGCTCGACCCAGACAACGCAGGCGCGGTCGCGTTCTACTCGAATGTCATGTACAACCGCGGCGCGCGGCAGATCTGGGCCATGCAGTACTTCGGCCCGCTCCACTACAGCAACCCGCAACCCGGTCTGCCGGCGGCGGGGAACGTCGCGTTGGCCGCGCTTGTCGCCGCCTGCATCACCCTTGGCGCCTGGCGGCTCCGCTCGGCTCGGGCTTCGCGCTAACGCAGTCACAGGCGTCCCGGACGCACGATGGAGGTCTCGCAGCATGAGAAGCGTATGGAAGCGAATTCGGCCCGCGGTGCAGGTTGCCGTGGTTGCGGCGCTGGTCGGCGTCGCCTCGCTCGCAGCCGCTGAAGACCCCTGGGCGGACGCCGTCGTCGAGTACGCGCCGAACGATCCGAACCCCGGCTACGACGATCCGTCACAGGCCCTCGGTCCGCCGCTGGGCGGCGGTCCTGTGGTCGTCAACAATGACTCGGTCGTGAGCCTCGGCCGCCCCCACGGGCGCATCGCGCTTCAGGTCGACACGCCCATCACGGACGACCCCGACAACCCGATGGGCCTCGACTTCATCGTGTACTCGAACGCCCTCTGGGCCGGCGGCAACGCGCAGCGCAGGTGGCAGGAGCCCGCGTTCGTCGAGATCAGTCGGGATGCCAACGGCAACGGACTGGCCGACGACCCGTGGTACATGATCCCCGGCAGCCGCGGCTTCAGCTACGCGCCCGATCGCTACCCGAACCGCGTCGAACCCGCGGGCGAGACGAACGACCCGCCGGACGGCTGGACCGAGCCGGGCGAGATCCCGGACGACCCCAACGACGCCTCCGTGTATCGCCTGTTGATGGGGGGCCGCATCCGCAACCCCAACATGACGGACGACGATCCCGCGAACGACAACGAGGAGTTCAACTGGGGCTACGCGGAACTCTCGCCCGCCATGCCGCCGTATCGCGACAACTACATGCGGCCGGACGATCCCTTCACGGTGGGCATCGATTTCGGAACCGGCGGCGGCGATGCGTTCGACATCGCGTGGGCAATCCCGGAAGAGGAGGGCCTGCCGCCGCTGACGGAGTTCCACTTCATCCGCATCACCTCCTTCGTGTCGCGGAACACCGGCGTCGTCGGCTGGATCACTCCTGAAGTCCATGCGGTCGCGGCCGTCGCGCCGGATATCGACACGGACGGCGACGGCGTGCTCGACGCGTACGAGATCCGCGTCGCGGATACGGACCCGCTGCGTCCCGAGAGCACGGCGCTTCCGCTGGAGATTCCCGCGCTTTGGGGCGGCAGCCCGGAGGGCGCGTTGCTCGGCGAAGCGGCCGACGCTTCAGGCAACCGCCTGCGCCTTTTCTCGTCCGGCGACCGTGCCTATGATCCCAAGCCGTACAATGTGAACGTGGACATCTTGTCGCCTGCGCCGCCCGCGGGAGATCTGCCTTCGGGCGACCTGATCCTCAGCGGCGCCGTGCGCGAGTTGGTCAGTCAGTTCGGTGATTTCGATGCCGTGCAGGTGCAGCCTGCCGAGTTCCGCATCGCCTACGATGCGGCGGACATCGTCGGGCTGGACGAGGCCTCGCTGACGCCGTACCGCCATTCGGGAGGCGTCTGGACCTCCGAGGGGATCACGGCCATCGAACGCAACGCCGCCGCCAACCACGTCATGTTCCGCACGCGGTATGCGGGGATATTCGCCTTGGCAGGAACCGCTGGAGACGGCGATCCCGACGCCGAAGGCCCGCGCGGAGACATCCCGCTCGTCGCCGACCCCGCTGACGAGATCGTCGTGGGCCCAGCGTCCATCGTCATGGTCACGGGCGGGCCCGTCCGCGACGGCGTGGGTGATCTGGCGGAGGACGGCACACGCATCACCGTCGCCGCCAGCAACGGCGCAGTGACCTCCGCCGATGCCGACCCGACCAAGCCCGGCGTGCAGGTTGAGACCGCCGGCGGCATGTTCAGCTTCGAAGTCGCCGCGGGAACGCTCGCCGGCCCCGTCGTGTTCACGGCGACCTCCGTCGCGGGCGCGGCCTATGGCGAGCTTGACTACGTGTATGCGCCCGGCGCTCCGGCGGGCGAGATCCGCTGGACGGTGGAATCCACCGAAGGCGACGGTCCCGCAACGGTATCGCTGGTGTCGCTGCCGATCCGCGACGCCTACGGCAACCTCGTACGCGACGGCGCCGCCCTGACCGTCGTCGTGAACGGCGGAGTAATCGTGTCGGACGACGCCGACCCGGTCGCCTCCGGACATCAGGCGCTCGTGACCGGCGGTCGGCTCCGGATCTTCGTCGAGGTGTGGGACCCGACCGAGGCGTTCTCAATCGCCGTCTACGGTTTGGGCGGCGAGAGCGATCCCCTGGGCGCCGCGGAGATCACGCCGGTCGAGCCCACGCCGCCGTTGCCCATCTCCGGTGCATGGGCCTTGGCCGGGATCCTGGCGGCGCTGGGCATCCTTGTGACGCGGCGGCGCGCCAGGCATGGGAGTCGCGCATGAGCCGACGCGGATTCACCCTGATCGAGCTGTTGGTGGTCATCGCCATCATCTCCATCCTCGCCGCGCTGTTGCTTCCCGCCTTGGGGCGGGCGCGGCGTCAAGCGGTGTCGATGCAGTGCGTCAGCAACCTGAGACAGCTCTACCTTGCGAACACGATGTACGCGGCCGAGAACAAAGGCCGGTATTGCCCCGCGGCCCCGGACATCTACGAAGGGTTCGGCGGGCGCATTCGGTGGCACGGCGTACGCGCCACGCCGAACGCCAACAGCGACTACGACCCCGCCAAGGGGCCGCTGGCGGAGTATCTGCCCGATGGTCGTGTGAAGGAGTGCCCCGCGTTCCTCGAGTTCCGGCGCAGGGGAGAGGTGAACAACGCATTCGAGTCGGGTGCGGGCGGCTACGGCTACAACTACCCGTACGTCGGAGCTTCTTTCCACGAACACGACTACATCGAGGCGGGCCTCTGGACCGCGCTCGACAGTCGCATCGCGGAGCCGGGCCGAACCATCATGTTCGCCGACTCCGCCATGCCGCAAGAAGAGTATCTGACGGAGGACGGCCTGCTGTACGCGCCGTACTATCCGTCCCCCCAGAACCCCCTCGGCGATCCGACCGACCTCGAGAACCCCGCCTGGCCGGCCGCGCCGAGCATGCATTTCCGCCACGACGGCCGGGTGAACGTGGTCTGGTGCGACGGACACGTGACCAGCGAACGCTGGGGATGGGCCCACAGTCGCAAGAACGTGTTTGACGGCGACAACTACCGCTGGGGCGTGGGCTGGTTCGGGCCGCGAGACAACAGCCTGTTCTACACCGGACCCAAGAGCGGCTACCACATGAGCGTGGCCGCCGGCGGCTGATCCGTACGTCGCGCCGCCGTCTCACTCCGGCGTGATCAGTACCAGCGCGCCCTCGTCAACCCGCTCGAACGCGGCGATCACGTCGTTGTTGCGCAAGCGAATGCATCCATGCGACGACGGGCGGCCGATGTCCGCCTCCCCATTCGTACCGTGGATGTAGATGTACCGCGCCGCGGAGTCCACCTCGCCGCCCTGGTTGATGCCCGGGTCGAGCCCGTCGAGCAACAACACGCGCGTCAGCACGAGGTCCTCGTCCATCGCGTCTCCCGGCCGCCACACCTCGTCTCCGGCGTTGCGGGAGCGGAAGACCTGCCCCCAGGGCGCGTCGTCGCCCAGTTTGCCGCTGATCCGGTGCCAACCTGGGGGCGTCTGGTAGCTGTTCACCACCGAACCGACTCCGTTCGTTGCGGTCGCGCACGGAACCTCCCACACTACCGCGTCACCCCGGACGATGCGGAACCGCTGCTCTCTCACGGAGATCCAGACGGCCGCCTCGTCCGACCCGACGCGTTCATCCCAGCCGTACCGCCGCAGCAACTCGCGCTGATCCGCCGCCAGAACGCCGGGGCCGTGGGCGATCGATTCAATCACCTCGACCGGTTCCGTCAAGGTCTCCGCCGGATGGACGCGCGTGCCCGGCGGGGTCTGGATGCGGAATCCGTCGCCGCGGGCGTAGTCCACGGTGATCCGGCCTTGCGGCACGGCGATGGTCAGCGAGATCTCGGAAAGCTGCTCGGGGATCCGCGGCGCGAACCGTACGTCGTCCCACCCCGCCGTAGCCGGCGTCAGGCCCAGCACCCGTTCGACGACCAGGTAGATCGGGCTTGAACTCCACGGATGGCACCAACTGGTGTTGGCCTTTTGATCCGGACCCCACGCCTCCATGCTGGTCGTCGCGCCGTGTCTCAGCATCTCGGTCCAGGATCGCTCGTCCGTCGACGTGAGTAAGGCATACCCCAAGTCCGGCGCTCCGGCCTCGTAACACGCTTCGATGACGAACGGAGCGATGTAGACCCCACAGCTCAGGCGCTTCTCACGAATGAGCGTCAGCACGCCCTCGACCCGTTCCGGCGGAACCATCCCGAACGCCAAGGGCAGCGCGTTCGCGTGCAGCGACGCGTGAGCCGATCCGGGGGCGTCCACATAGACGCCTTGCGCCGCATCCCACAGCTCCGCGTTGAACGCCTCCGCGACCCTTTCCGCCTTGCGCGCGTACGGCGCGCCGTCCAGCCCCACGGCCTCGGCGGTCTCCGCGGCGGCGCGAAGCGCGGCGTAGTAGAAGGCGTTCACCACCGCGTTCTCGCGTGACGCCGCGTAGTCATAGTCATAGTCGTCCCGCATGTTGCCAGGCCAGTCCACCAGCACCCATTTGCCGTCGACGCCCGACAGCAAGCCTGACTCGGTCTCGAACTGCGCGTACCAGTGGAACATGGGGGGCAAGGCGCGCGAGACCAACAGGTAGGCGTTGTAGCGGTCACCGGTGAGCAGATAGTAGTTGCGCAGAAGCATCGCGTACTGCAGCGAGTACTCGGCGATCTCCTGCCAGAACGCCCCGGGCGCGACGCCGAGCAGGCTGGGACACACGCGCTGCGAGTTGTGGAAGTCTTGCAACGCCTTGAGACTCAGCGACGGATCCGCGGTGAGCAGCAGATGACCCTTCGACGCGATCAGCGCGTCGCCCACGTACTGCCCTTTCTCCCGCGTCGGGCAATCCAGAAAACCGCCCTGCGACCCCATCCACAGCGCATTCCGGCAGATCTCCCAGATGCGGTCGAGCAGCTCGTGATCCGTGTTCAACTCGGCGCGTTCCGGGTCGAACGGATGGTGCCGCACGTCGACCCATACCTCCGGCTCGGACGGGGCATGCACGATCTCGATGTACCGGAAGCCCTTGTAGTCGTACAGCTCGATGACGTCGGTCGCGCCCGAGAGCGTGATGAGGTCCTGGTAGGCGCAACCGGCGCGCATGTTGTACCGCACCTCGTACGGCGCCGTCCCCGTCAGCTCCTCGCCGTGGCGTACGTCGATCACGTGCCCCGCCGGTCCCTGGATGCGGATGCGCGTGTGCCCCACGATCTCCATGCCGAAGTCGTAGAAATAGCGTCCGTCGCCCAGATCCACCGTCTGCACGGGACGGACAGTGACGCGCTGGAGCGGCGGCGTCGTCGCGCGCTGGAAGGCATGGTCCTGCCGCACGACCCGCGCCGTGTCCCAGCCGGAGTCGTCGAACCCGACATCGCGCCACCCCACAGGGACTCTCCGCATGTCGATGTGCTCGGGGAACTGCGTGTCGTAGCCGAAGGGATCCGCCTCGCCCCATGCATCACAGATGGTGCACCGCCAGCTCTCGTCGGTCGCGACGACGACCGTCTCCCCGTCCGCCAGGCCGACCTCGAGCCGGGCCATCGCGCCGGAGCGGTTGTCGCCGCTGTTCCACACGCGGTTCACGAGGCCCTGGTAGTATCCGTGGATCGCGATGCTGTTCCGCCCGCCGCGCAGATGCCTCGTGACGTCGACCTCGTGGACCGGGTACGCCCACGGATACCCCGGCTCGGGTCCCTGGTATGCCTGCTCACCGTTGATATACAGCTTGACGTAGTCGTCTCCGGTCACGGTGAGCGTTGCCGTTGCGGCCGCCGCCGGCAGTTCGAACTCCTTGCGATAGAACGTGTGAACGTTGCGGAGATCCGAGGCCGGTCTCGCCCCGGAACCCGCGCGCAGCACCTCAACGGGTTCATGATCGGCGAAGACTGGATGCTGGATCCAGCCCATCGCGGTCCGGATGTCGAAGACCTCCGCATCCGCAGCGGGCAGGGCGCTCATATGGATCAGGGTCAGGCACAACATGGTCATGGCGTCTCTCGCAGCTCCAGCCAAAGCGGCAGGTGATCGCTCAGGTAGGCGACTTGGGCGACATCCGGGCCCCTGAGCGCGTTCCAGGACAGTGCGCCGAAACCCAACGCACGCGTACGCGCCGATTCGTGCAACCAGATCTGATCGCTGCGGGCCTTGCCGATGCCCGTCGACGGCAAGTCCGTCGCGAACAGCAGGGCGGCGTCTTCGTAGCCCCGGCCATAGAGATACGCCGCGGCGGGTCCGCCCGGCCCCTCGTTGAAGTCGCCCGCGATGACGAGGGGGAGCGGTTCGGCGTCGAGCAACGTGTGGAGATCGTCAACACGCGAACACTCCGCCTCCTCCGAGGTCATGTGTCGCCCGGAGGCGAGATGCACATTCGCGACGTACAGCGGGGCGGCGCCCTGCTGAAGCGCGATGACCTGCCAGAACCGCACCGGCGCGGCCCCGTTCGATTGAGATGAGCGGACCACCTCCGCCGACCCCTTCCACAATACGCCGCCGGAGTAGGCCGGCTGCCGGGATCCCGGACAAAACGCGCCCCGCATGTCGAGCCGCGCGCCGATTGCACGCAGGGCCTCGGGGCTCGGCGTCTCTTGCAGGCAGAGCAGCTCCGGCCCCAGACCGCGGTAGACGTCGGCGAGGCCGGCGACCACTTCGGCATGCGGCGGACCGGGCAGCGGCTCCTCGTATGGGTACCCCTGGAACCACAAGACGTTGTGACTCAAGATGCGGATGACAGTGATCCCTACAATGTATTGGGTCAAGCACAGACTATGCGCGATGCGTCAAACTATACGGACCCGGCGCCGGGGCATGCAACCGCGCGACGCGGTGTGCTACATTCCAACCCCGTATCTGCTGGCCAGGGTCGGGCGCTGCACGCCGCTGTCTCGATCCACACGGAGTATCGCGACCTTGCTGTCTATGCTGCCTGCCATCGCCGTGTCTGCGACAGATCCGCTCAAGACGTTCGGCGAGGCGCGCACGATGATGCACGATGGGATCGAGCGCGCCTTCTTGCTCCGCCTTCCGCAGGGCGTTCACGACGTCGCGGGCTTGCCGCTCGTTCTCGTGCTGCACGGCGGCCATGGGTCCGGCGAGAAGGTCGCCCGCGTTACGGCATTCGCGGACGCCGCGGATCGGCATGGCTTCGTCGCCGTGTTCCCTGACGCGGTAGGCACGCACTGGAACGATGGGCGCGGCCAGCCGGGCGAGACGGCGGACGACGTGGGGTTCCTTTCGGCGTTGGCGGCCGACCTTGCGAGGGAGTTCGAGCTGGATCGCCGTCGGGTCTACGCAACGGGCATCTCGAATGGCGGGATGATGGCCCTGCGGCTTGGCGCCGAGGCGACTGAGCTGTTCGCCGCCATCGCTTGCGTCGCCGCGTCCATCCCGGAGCCCGTGTTCAGGAAGCGCCGTCCGTCGGCGCCGCTGCCGGTCCTGATCATCAACGGCGACGCCGATCCGGTCGTGCCGTGGGAGGGAGGCGAGGTGCGCGTCCAGAGCAACGTCCTCGGACGCGTGGTGTCGACGGAAGAGATGGTCCGGTTCTGGGTCGAACACAACGGCTGCGCGCCCGCCCCGGAGATCGCCTGGCTGCCCGACGCCGACCCGCACGATGGCATGCGGGTGCGTGTCGAGACCTACCGCGGCGGCGCGGACGACGCCCGCGTTACGCTGTACGTCGTCGAAGGCGGGGGACATGCCTGGCCCGGAGGCGAGCAGTATCTGCCGGACTGGGTGATCGGCAAGACGGCGCGCGATATCGACGCCACGGAGGACATCTGGCGGTTCTTCGATGGCTTTACGCGGTAGTCCCCGCGATTGAGGAGAGGTATGCCATGGACGCGGCCCCCATCACCAACATCGAGACCCTCATCAATGGACTCCTGGACGTTATCCGCAAGTTCATCCAACTTATCGAAACGGCGCTCTCCATAGGCTGGCGCCCGTGGACGCTCGGTTGACCCCGTGTCCCCTGCCGCGTAGACTCCCGCTCCATGGCAACCGCCGCACGCTGTTTCCTGGTCGCCCTGCGTCTCAAGTACAAGGGCTGGTACGACGCCGTATCGATGGCGTTGTACGTGCTGATCGTCTACGGCCTGGGCCTCTGGCTCGGTCCGCTCGGGCGCGACCACGCACGCCTGGCCGAAGCGGCCGCACCGCCTGACGACGCCGTCGCGCTCTCCGTCGAGGACCTGTTTCTGCGCATGCAGGTCTCCGTCTTCGGCGACTGGGCCCCCGGCTACCATCTCGTCAACCTCGCGTTGCTGCTGGGCTGCATGATCCTCCTCTACTTCCTTGTCTGCGTCATCGTGCGCGGACCGTTCTGGCTGGGCACGCTTGCCGCCGTGCTCTTCATGGCCAACCCCGCGACCGGCTCCGGCGTTCTCCACGTCACCGCGTCCGACTATCTCCTGCCGACCTTCGTCGGTCTGGCAGCGCTCCTGCTTTGGACGTTCTACCGGTTCCGTCCGCGCGTCTGGAAGGCCTGTGCGGCTTGGATCGCCCTGATCGGCGCAGTCACGCTGTTCCGAGCCGCCGCGTTCGTGTGGGCCCCGGCCCTGCTCATCGAGCTTCTTCTCCTTCCCCGCGAGCGCCGCAGCCGAACGGCCCTGTCCGGACTGGTCGCGCTCGGACTGCTCTCCGCGGCGCACTGGCTCCCAGCCATCATTGGCGATTTGCATGGCATCGGCGACATCGTGGCGCCGCTTTACTTCCTGGCCTATCCGCTCGGCTTTCTCCCCAAAACGGCGAAAGCCTTCCATGACTGGCCGGCGCTCGCATGGGCCTCCGGGGCGCTGGGCGCACTCGCCCTGGCGCTCGTCCTGCGGCGGGCGAACCGCCGAACCATCGCGCTCGGGTTCGCCAGCGCGCTCATCCTGCGCCTTGCCGCAACGGAGCAGCCGATCGACCTCGTGCACCTGTCCGGCATGGGGCAGTTGCTCTTGCCCAGCGCCCTGTTCCACCTTGGGCTGGTCGCGCTGTTCCTCCGAACCATGGACCACCCGCGTTGGCAATCGGCCATCGTCGCAGGCACGACCGTTCTCTGTATCGTCTACTTCACCGTTCAGGTGCACCATGTGCTCATGTGGCGTCACGCCGACGGGATCGTGCGAGATGTTCGGGCGCGGGTCGAAGCGCTGGTCGAGGACGGCGGGGGCCCCGCGGCGATCTGCCCCGACCTGCGCTACATGGGCGGCGCGCCGGTCTGCCTGAGCGAAGCCCTCACGCACGACACGCCTTTCGCAAAAGCCCTGCCGATCGTACCTCTCCTTCCGATTCACCATCAGTACGGCGCTGCGTACGCCCTTGCTTCGTGGGATCGTCTCGGCGGCGTCCTCATCGCCGAGGGGACTGCGCCGATCGCGCTCGCTCCATGGCCCTACACGCTTGCGCAAGAGGGGGCTGCGGTCTCCATCAACGGCGGGCGGGCGACGCTCGAATCGGCCGGTCCGCCGATCCGCATCCGTCTCACTGCGGATGGCTCCTGGCCGGAATCCGTCATCATACCCGGGTCGCGTAGCGCCGACGCCGGGACTCCCGCGGTTTGCTCAAGCCGCGCAGCCTCGGTAGAATCGCCCTGACAGCGCGAAGGCTCGCGGTCTCCAGAGCATCCGAATACACCGGCCCGAACGGCGAGGGGGTGAGATGGCCCGTCCGAACATCATCTTCATCATGTCCGATGACCATGCGGCGCACGCGATGAGCTGCTACGGCAGTCGCATCAACCGAACGCCTCACCTGGACCGTATCGCCGAAGGCGGGATCCGTCTCGACAACTGCTTCTGCACGAATTCGATCTGCACGCCGAGCCGCGCGGCCATCCTCACGGGCACGCACAACCACGTGAACGGCGTCACGACCCTGGCCACGCCGCTCGACAATACGATCGTGACGTTCCCGGAACTGCTCCATCGCGCCGGATACCAGACCGCCGTGTTCGGCAAGTGGCACGTCGGCCACGGGCCCAACCACTGTCCCGGCGGCTTCTATGACGACTGGGCGGTGCTTCCGGGCCAGGGCTTCTATCACAACCCGCAGTTCTTCTTTAAGGGTCCGGACGGCGGCGTGCGCCGGACGGTCCATGGCTATGCGACGGACATCATCACCGACATGAGCCTGGACTGGCTTAGAGGGCGCGACCGCGAGCGGCCGTTCTGTCTGCTCTACCACCACAAGGCGCCGCACCGTCCATGGGAGCCGGATGAGAAACACGCGGACATGTACCTCAACGAGGACATTCCGGAACCGGATACCCTCTACGACGATTACGAAGGACGCCCGGTCGCCGAGGCCGCGCTGATGCGGGTCGGCGTGCACATGTTCTTCGACGACGTGAAGTGCGGCATCAACCGCGCGATGTCGGAGGATGAACTGCGCAAATGGGCCTACCAGCGCTACATCAAGGACTACTTGCGGGTCATCGCGAGCGTCGACGACAACGTCGGGCGCGTGCTCGACTACCTTGACGAAGAAGGCATCGCCGACGACACCGTCGTCGTCTACACCTCCGACCAGGGGTTCTTCCTGGGCGACCACGGCTGGTACGACAAGCGGTTCATGTACGAGGAGTCGCTGCGTATGCCGTTCGTCATGCGGTATCCCCCTGCGATCGCGGCCGGCTCCACGAACGAGGACATCATCACCAACCTCGATTTCGCCCCGACCTTCCTCGAACTGGCGGACGTCCCGGTCCCGGACGAGTTCCAGGGGCGCAGCTTCCGCCCTCAACTCGCGGGAGAGACGCCGGACGACTGGCCCGAGGGCATGTACTACCGCTACTGGATGAACCGTTCCGACCACAATGTCGCGGCCCACTACGGCATCCGCACGAAGCGCTACAAGCTGATCTATTTCTACTCGGAGGGGATGGGCCAGCCGGGCGCCGATCGCGGGTTCTGCGTCGGCGACCACGTCAAGGACGAGAACGTGCCGCCGCTTGAACCGGAGTGGCAGCTCTTCGACCTCGATACTGATCCGCATGAACTGCGGAACGTGTATGCCGACCCGGCCTACGCGGATGTCGTCCGCGAGTTGCGAGGAGAGCTCCGCCGTCTGCAGACGGAGGCGGGCGACGACCCCCATCCGAGCGAGCTGGCCTGAGCCGCCGAGCGCGCTGCAGTCAGACCGTCGTCAGGCGGCCTTCCGCACACGCGACATGCGTTCCCGATGCCGCGGAACAACAACATCCCACGCCAGGCCGACGCGTTCGAGGAGGCGGATCACCAGATAGGTCGGGTCGATCTCGAACCACCGATGCCCGTGCGCGGCGCTTCGCTGATCGGCGTGGTGGTTGTTGTGCCACCCCTCACCGAAGGTAAGCAGCGCCACCCACCAGGTGTTGCGGCTATTGTCCGGGGTCTCATAGTTGCGGTAGCCCCACAGGTGCGTGGCCGAGTTCACGAACCACGTGCTGTGCCACACCAGCACCGCCCGCATGCAGAACGCCCAGAGGAATACGCTCCATCCGCCCGCCCAGCCGTCGATCGCGTAGCCGAGGCCGAAGAGGGCCAGTCCCAGCGCGAGGTTCAGCAGGAAGAAGAGACGGTGGATCCGATCGAGCCCGCGATCGCGCAGCAGGTCGCGCGTCATGGCGCGTTCCGCGGCCTCGTCCGGTAATCCCGGGTCGCTCCAGAACAACCACAGCATGTGCGACCACAGGAAGTTCACGACCTTCGGCGAATGCGGGTCGGGCGCGTGGTCCGATCCCTTGTGATGGAGGCGATGGTAGGCGACCCACGATACCGGCCCGCCCTGCAACGCGAGACAGCCGAGGATGGTCAGCACATAGCGCGTCCATGGGTGACAGCGGAAGCTGCCGTGCGTGAGGAGGCGATGGTAGCCCAGGGTGATGCCGAGCGCGCCGGTGGCGTAGCAGAGCGCGACGGCGATGCCCACGCCCGTCCATGAGAACGCGAACAGAGCCGCGACCGCGCCCAAGTGGGTGAGAAGGATAATGATAACAACGGGTAACTTTATCCGCGATATGCTCGCGTGATCGGGAAGGAGGGGCATGCGAAAGGGCTCCGTGTAGCTGCCGGGGAACCAGGACGTTGCCGCGCCGACGGCGGGCGTCGTCACCTATACGGCCATAGAGAAAACAGGCCCTGCGCCGATTCGTATTCCCTGCCCGGTCGCCGGTCTCTCAGCGCAGCCACAGCCGGTCGTGTTCCTCAAGCCGTCCGCGCAGCCGATCCTGCCACAGCGCCACCGTGTCCGGGAACCGTTGCGTCACATCCACCGGCCCGCCGCGCCCGCGCATCTCGAACAGCACCGGCTCCTCTTCAGGCATCCGCGCCGCATGAAACGCCGTGCGGCCGGTATTCCAGTAGAGCCGCCAACGCGGACTGCGCATGGTCATCACCAGCGGATCGCCGCCGACCGATATGGGTTGTCCGCCGACAGGTCCGGAAAGGCAGTCCAACCCATCGAGTCCGGACGGGGCCGTAAGGTCCAATTGACCGAGGAGCGCCGGCAGGACGTCTTCGAGGCTCACCTCGTCGTTCCGCTCGTCCCGGGGAATCCATTGCGCCCAGATGTACAAGGGAACGGCGAGGTTTTCCTCGGTAAGCGCCGCCGTGGGCGTCCCTTCGTCCCCGTCGAAGGCATAGGCGAAGGGCGACGTCACGACAACGAGCGTGTTGCTGCGCGTATCGAAATCGCGGATATGCTTCACAAACGCCCCGAGATGCCTGTCGATGCGCGCCAGCGAGGCATGGAACGTCGCTTCCGGAGACGCGCCCGTCTCCTCCGACTCCCCCTCAACGCCATCCGCCGACCAGCCGCGCTCAACCGCCCGACGCAGCTCGGTCAACCGGACAAACAACAGGAACTGCGTCGGCGCGTGCAGATCGAGCCATTTGCGGGCGCGGTCCAGCGTAGCAGCGGACCCGACCGGGTCGCTGGGGAGAGGGACCTCCGGTTCCGATTCCAGTTCCGCCTCCGGTTCCGACGCAGCCGCCTCGGCGCCCTCGCCCCTCTCGCCCTGATCCGGGTCGGGCGACTGCGGTTCAAACAGGGTAGCGGCGTCCTCGGTTTCCGGCGGGCCTTCGGGCGCAGGCGCGGCGCGCTCGGCGAAGAACGGGTCGAAGTCCGCGAACCCGCGTTCGAGTCCGTATCCGAAATCCAACGTGTCGAGTCCCTCGCCTTCCGTGAATGCCGCTGTCGCATAGCCGCGTTTGCGGAGCATCTCCCCAAGCGAAAGGGCGTCGTCGGGCAGCGGCCCCGCATGCGTGCCCAGGTAGCCGTGGCGCAAAGGGTTCAGCCCGGTCAGCAATGTGGCCGCCGTTGCAGGCGAATCGGGCGCGACCGTGTAGGCCCGCTGGAAATCGACTGAGGTGAACGCGAATCGATCAAGTCCCGGCGTCGGTCCATCCGCCGCCCCGCCTCGCACGATATGCCCCGGGCCCAACCCATCGATGAGCACCACGACCACGTTCGGGCCGTCATGGCTGTCGCGTTCGGAGTGCACGTACGGGCCGGAAAGCAGAACGCTGCGGCCTCCCGTGCGTAGCGGACGAAACCCGGTAACGCGCCGCCAGCCGGGCTCCTGCGCCTGCGTCCAGTAGACAGAGCAGCTCTGCAGCCCCGGAGGAATCTCCAACGCGGGAACGCGCAGATGCGCCCATCCGTCCTCGGTCAGGTCGACACGGCGTCGGTAGTCCTTGGCGTAGTCGCCTTGCATCGAGATCGTCACGTAGGCGCGGGTCGGAGCAGGGGCGTCATCGCCCGCCAACGGCGCCCATCGGAGCGTAAGGCTCTGGCCGGGCTCCCAATCGATCGGCATCTCAGCCAGCGCGCCCTCGGGCATCACCCGCGCGAGGCTGTACACCGACCCTACGCGCCAGACCTCGCTCTTCTCCGGCGCCCGGGGACGCGCCGCTTCAAGCTCGGTCATCCAACGGGTCGACGACGTGTACGAGACGCCCGCGGCGGCCACGGCCAGGCCGAGCCAGACGAGTCCGTAGGCGTGGCTCGTCGGCTCGGATTGCAGCGCGGCGAAGAAGGAGACCAGCTTGAGTGCGACGTGGATCGATGCGAACAGGCCCAGGAACACCAGAGGCGCGGCGCGTTCGAGCAACGGATCCGGCCAGGGAATTTCAGCGCCCGAGAGGTAGGGAACCAGGATCACCGCGGCCCCAAGGCTCAGCATCTCGGCCGCAGCCACTTTGCCGCCCTTGGCCGGCTTTACGAGCCCGAGCAGCCCCATGAACGCGAACTGCGCCGCGATATACGCGGAGGCTACGCCGGTCGTGAGCCACACACTGGCCGCGAATCCCGCGGCATAGCCCTGTTCGGCGAGCACCTGGTGAACGAAGACCCCGACACAGGCCGCCGATCCGGCGAGCGCAAGCAGATACAGTCCGATGAACATGCGTGGCGCGAACCCCTTGATGCAACGACGGATATGCAGCGAGAACGCCGCTTCGGCGTCCGGAGCGCGGGGCCTGTGTTGTGCCCCCAATGACCCTCTGGTATGATGCGGAATCGTACGTGAGCGTCATCTCCGACGCCGGTTGAGGCGTCTCATAGTAGCAGCTTGTGATGCGGGAGACCATTTCGACGTGTGGACGTCTTTTCTGCGTTCGTGGTTCGGAACGAGCAGCGAGCGCCATATACGCAAACTATACCCGATCCTCGACGCGGTCCGGCAATACGAGGCGAAGTGCGTGCGGATGTCGAACGACGAACTCCGCGCGCACACGGCGCGTTTCAAAGAGCGCCTGACCCCTGCACTGCGCCGTCATCGTGAAGAGTTGGACGAGCAGGATCTTGACGACGATATCTACCGTAAGCAGTTGCGCCGGCGCTACCAGAAAGAGTTGGACGCTGTCATGCCCGAGGCCTTCGCCGTCGTATCGGAGGCCGCCAAGCGCGTGACGGGCATGCGCCCGTTCGACGTGCAGGTGCTCGGCGGCGTGGTGCTGCACGCCGGGTCCATCGCCGAGATGGTGACCGGCGAGGGCAAGACGCTCGTAGCGACGCTGCCGGTGTACCTCAATGCGCTGACCGGCGAAGGCGTTCACGTCGTGACCACGGTGGACTACCTGGCCCGCCGCGACCGAGAGTGGATGGGACCGATCTACGAGTTTCTGGGCCTCACCGTGGGTCTGATCACCCACGACATGAGCACCGCGGAGCGGCAGGTCGGCTATCGCGCGGACATCACCTACGGGACCAACAACGAATTCGGGTTCGACTATCTGCGCGATAACATGGCCGTCCGGCCCGAGATGCGCGTTCAGCGGGCGCTGAGCTATGCCATCATCGACGAGGTCGACTCGATTCTGATCGACGAGGCCCGGACCCCGCTCATCATCTCGGGGCGTCCCGAGAAAAGTTCCGACATCTACTACAAGATCGACGAGATCGTGCGCCGCCTGCGCGTGGACGAGCACTATGAATGCGAGGAGAAGGGCCACCACGTCATGCTCACGGAAGAGGGCATGGAACTCGTGGAGCGCCTTCTCGGGGTCGAGAACCTGTACACGGACGAGTCGATCGGCATGGTCCACATGATCGAACAGGCCATGCGCGCGCACAACTTCTACAAGCGCGACGATGAGTACGTGGTGCGCGACGGCGAGGTGCTGATCGTCGACGAGTTCACGGGACGCGTGCTTGAGGGCCGGCGTTACTCGGACGGCCTGCACCAGGCGATCGAGGCGAAGGAACGCGTGCCCATCCAGTTCGAGTCGCAGACCATCGCCACCATCACCTACCAGAACTATTTCCGGTTGTATACCAAGATCGCTGGAATGACCGGTACGGCCGCCACCGAAGCCGAGGAGTTCGCGGAGATCTACGACCTCGACGTTGTCCGCATCCCCACAAACCTTCCGCTGGTCCGCGATGACCACACCGATCTCGTGTTTGCCACCGAGGAGGGCAAGTTCCGCCAGGTAGTAAACGAGATCGCCGATATTCACAGCACGGGCCGACCGGTTCTCGTGGGCACGGTGTCGATCGAGAAGTCGGAGAAGGTCGGCGCGATGCTGCAAGAAAAGGGCATCAACGACCACGAGGTTCTCAACGCCAAACAGCATGAGCGCGAAGCGGTGATCGTCGCGAACGCCGGCAAGCGCGGCGCGATCACCATCGCGACGAACATGGCGGGCCGCGGCACCGACATCAAACTGGGCGAAGGCGTGCGAGAGCTGGGCGGTTTGGCCATCATCGGCACGGAGCGCCATGAGTCGCGCCGCATCGACAACCAGCTCCGCGGTCGCTGCGGACGCCAGGGCGACCCCGGCGATACGCAGTTCTTCCTGAGCCTGGAAGACGAAGTCGCGCGGCTCTTCGGCGGCGACAAGGTGAAGAAGCTGCTCGACTGGTTCGGCAGCCAGCAGATCGACGATGAACCGCTCAACCAGCGGATGGTGTCCAAGGCGATCGAGCGTGCACAGCGGCAGGTCGAGGAGTACAACTTCGAGATCCGCAAGCACCTCAAGAAGTACGACGACGTGATGGACCGGCAGCGCCGCATCATCTACGCCATCCGCCGCGACGTGCTCGAAGACCGCGACGTGTCCGCCCGCATCCGGCAGATGTTCGAGAACGTCGTCGCGGACGCGATTGCCGAATACGCGCCCGAGTCCGAGCTGCCTGAAAACTGGGACCTCGAAGGGCTCGAAGCGCGCCTGAACTACCTGTTCGGCTTCACGCCCGACCTGAGCGGCGCGCAGACGGACCCGCCAAAGCCGCTCCAGGAAACGTGCGTGGAACAGCTCATCGCGGAGTACAAGCGGCGCGAGGGGCTCATCGAGGAAGAGATTCGCGCCAGTTACCGCGAGCAGATCGGCGGCGACGAGTCGGGCATCGACTTCGCCCGCATCGCGCGCAAACGCGTGCACGATCTAGAACTCATGGCGTTGCTCCGCGCGGTCGACGACAAGTGGATTGACCATCTCTATTCGATGGACTACCTGCGCGAGTCCGTGCGGCTGCGTGCATATGGCCAGAAAGACCCGCTTGTCGAGTACAAGGCCGAGGGGTTCGAACTCTTCGAGTCCATGATGGCGTCGATCGAAGAGAACGTGCTCCAGACCCTGTTCCGCCTGACCGACCCGGAGATCCGCCGTTCGCTCCGCGATGCGCGGCAGGGGCGCACCCAGCCCAAAGAGGATCCCTTCGCCGGCCTGTCGCACTACTCCTATGTGGCGGCTGACAAGGAACAGGACCGCAGCTTCTCGTCCTATGACACGAGCCGCTTCGCCCTGGCGGGCCAGACGGATCAGCCGAAGGCCGGCGCGGCGCAGAAGGAAGCCCCGAGACGGGCGCCCGTGCGGCGCACGCTGCCTAGAGTAGGGCCGAACGACCCCTGCCCGTGCGGCAGCGGCAAGAAATACAAGAAATGCTGCGGAAAGGTCTGATCCGGCTCATCGCGCCCGGCGTCATCCTCTTCTGGATGGTGATGACGGCGTTCCTCGTGCAGCGCGAGCTCCTGATGGAGCGCGCGCCCATGGATGCCCGCGCCGCACAGACCCCCACCGACGCATGGATGGGCGTCTATCTCCCCGGTGATGTGCAGGTCGGCTTCCTCAACGTGCGCACCACGCCCTCGCTCCGTGAAGGTCGCGAGGGAACCCGCATGCAGATGAGCGCACAACTCGGGCTCAACCTCCTCGGCACGGAGGTCGACCTGACCCTGCTCGGGTCCGCATGGGCCAGCATGGACAAGGGCCTCGAAACCTTCGACATGCGGCTCCGCTCCGGCGACTACGATACCCGTGTCGAGGGCGTCGTGGTCGACGATCGCCTCGATCTCAACGTGAAGACGGCGGGCGAGACCGTGCCGCTCAGCTTCCCGCTGCAAGGAGGACTCCGCATCTGGGGCGGGTCGGGACTCTCGTCCATGAGCCTGCCGCCCATGAACCCCGGAGACGGCTACACCATCGACACGTTCGACCCCTTGACCCTCACCACCGCGCCCGCGCGGTTGCGCTGCACGGGCCGCGAGATCATCGAGGTGTCCGGCGAGCGGATCGAGGCGTCCGTCGTGACGGTTGAATCGAGCGGCATGACCAACCGCGCGTGGATCGCTTCGGACGGAGAGGTGCTGCAACTCGAGTCGCCCATGGGCCTGACGCTCCGACGCGTGACGCCTCAGGAGGCGATCGTCGGCCGGTCCGGCGCGGCGTCGTCGGATCTTCTTGGCATCACCGCTGTCGCGCCCGAGGGCTTGCGCCCGAGGAACGGGGCGCGCCGCATGGTCGTGCGCCTCAGCGGCATCGATCCGGACGTTCCCCTTCCGACCGATGCAACGCAGACGAGCCCCGACGGGCAGAACCTGGTGATCGCTTCCCCGAGCGCGCCGGAGGCGGTCCAGACGCCGTTTGCGGCTGAGGATGCCGAGGCGCTTGCCCCGTATCTCGGCGGCGATGCATTCATCCAGACGGAACACGAGATCGTGCGCACGACAGCGGCCGAGATCGTGGGCGAGATCACGGACCCCTGGTCGCGGGCGATGGCGATCTACGAGTGGGTGTACGCGAACATCGAGAAGGAATCGACGGTCAGCATTCCGTCTGCACTCGAAGTGCTGCAGAACCGTCGCGGCGACTGCAACGAACACACCATCCTGTTCGCCGCGCTCGCCCGCGCCGTCGGCATCCCGACGCGCGTCGCCCTCGGCGTCGTCTGGAGCGATCGACTGGACGGCTTCTACTACCATGCGTGGCCGGAGGTCCATGTCGGCCGCTGGATCTGGATGGACCCGACCCTCGGCCAACCCATCGCCGACGCGACCCACCTCAAACTACTTACCGGAGGCATCGACAAGTGGCCCGAACTCATCTCGTTTCTGGGGCGCCTGCGGATCGAGGTAACCGAACTCGAGTAGGTCGGCCGTCACGGCTGCCCCGGCGCCTCGCGACGATGCGGACGGGCCGCCGATGATCCGGATCGAAGGCCTGACCAAGCAGTTCGGCGATCACACGGCCGTGGACGATCTGAACCTGGAGGTTCGGAAGGGCGAGTTCTTCTGCTTCCTCGGTCCGAACGGCGCCGGCAAGACCACCACCATCAAGATCCTGACCGGGCTCCTGCGCCCGACCCGCGGTCGCGCCGAGGTCGGCGGATGGGACGTGACGACCCACCCCGTGGAAGCCAAGGCGCTGCTCGGTTACATCCCCGACACGCCGTACCTCTACGAGAAGCTGACCGGACGTGAGTTCATGCGGTTCGTCGCGGGCCTGTACCGCCTGCCGGAGGAGACGGTTGCGACGGACGGAGAGGAGCTGCTCGCGCTGTTCGGGATCGCCGAGGTCGGCGACCGCCTCATCGAGCAGTACAGCCACGGCATGCGGCAGAAGCTGTCCTTCGCGTCCTGCTTTCTCCACAGGCCGGAGGTGGTCGTCGTCGATGAGCCGTGGGTCGGTCTCGATCCCAAGAACGTCCGGTTCGTACGCCACTTCCTCAAGGAGAAGACCCGCGAAGGCGTCACCGTGTTCATGTCGACGCACTCCCTGAGCATCATCGAGGATGTCGCAGACCGTATCGGCATCATCCACCGCGGCAAGCTCATCCACACGGGCTCGCTGCAGGAGACCCTCGCGACCGCGCGGCATCCCGGCTCGCTTGAGGACATCTTCCTCCAGCTTACCGAGGAGGAGCGGCAGCCGTGACCGGGCTGTGGGCGGTGCTGTGGGCGAAGGGGCGCATCGCGCGTCACTCCATCGCCTCCGTGCGCAACGAATCCAAGCTCAAAGTCGGCGTGGTATCGATCTCCGCGGCGCTGCTCTGGATAGGCGCCTTCATCGCCTTCCGCGAGGGATTCCACTGGCTCAAGAACTTCGAGGTGGCCTCCGGTCCCAGCTACCTCGGGCTGGGCGACCTGATCATGCTGCGCCTGCTGTCGGTGTTCGCGCTCGCGCTGTTCCTGATGCTGGTCTTCTCCAACGCGCTCGTCTCGTTCTCGACGATCTACCGCACCAAGGAAGTCGCCTACCTGCTGCAGGCGCCCCTGACCGTTCGCGAGTTCTTCCTGGTTCGCCTGGTTGAATGCGTCGTGTTCAGCTCATGGGCCTCCGCCTACCTCGGGTCGCCGCTCGTCCTGGCCTACGGCCTCACCACCGGGGCGCCATGGCCGTTCTATGGCGCGGCGCTGGCGTTCTACATCCCCTTCGTGTGGCTGCCTGCAGCGCTGGGATCGTTGATCACCGTGCTGCTTGTCCGGTGGTATCCCGCCATGCCGCGCTACACCCTGCCCGCAGTCGCCTGCGTCGCCGTCGTCGTTTTGTTCTTCTACCTGCGCGCCACGCTCATCGCCACCGAGACCCCCGACGACTCCCTGTTCCTCGGCACGGAGATTTCCCGGGCGCTGGGCGTGTCGCAGCGCATGCAATCGCCCTGGCTGCCCAGCCACTGGGCCTCGCAAGGCATCATCCTCGCCTCCTGGGGCCGCTACGGCGAGAGCGGCTTCTATCTGCTGCTCCTGACGGCCAACGCCCTCATGGCGACGTGGGTCGCGACCGAGGCCGCCGCGCGCCTGTTCCACGTCGGCTGGTCGCAGTTGGCCGGGCTCCCGGGACGCAGCGCCCGTCGCGCCGGGCGCGGCTTTTTCGCCATATCGGACCGCGCGTTCCGGCCCCTGCCGAACCCGGCCCGCGCCCTGGTCGCGAAGGATGTCCGGCTGTTCTGGCGCGACCCGACGCAGTGGACGCAGTTCCTGCTCTTCTTCGGCATCATGGCGGTCTACATCGCCACCCTGCGCAACCGCGAGCCGGAAAGCGTACCCCATTACCGGAGCTGGATCGCCGCGATGAACATCGGCGCGAGCACCCTGGTTCTCGCGACCCTCACCAGCCGGTTCGTGTTTCCCCTGGTAAGCCTCGAGGGCCGCAGGTTCTGGATCATCGGGCTCGCTCCCATCACCATCCGCCAGCTCGTGTGGCAGAAGTTCTGGCTGAGCGTCGCGACGACCTCCGCCTTCACCATCACCGTGGTCGTGCTCTCGTGCATCCGCCTCGGCATCGAGCCCATCGCGTTCACTCTAGCGGTCTACACGATCATCGCCGCCAACTTCGGTTTGTCCGGCCTGGCGGTCGGGCTCGGCAGCCTGTACCCCAACTTCCAGGAGGACAATCCGGCGCGCGTGGTGTCGGGCATGGGCGGCACGCTCAACTTCCTCGCGAGCATGGCGTACATCTCGCTCGTGGTCGCCGCCCTCACAGTGATGCTCCAGTGGGAAGCCCTCGGGCTCTACCCGAATCGGGCTGCGTTCTGGTGGACGCTCGCCGCGGTCGGCGGCTTCATCACCGTGCTCAGCGCCGTCTGCACCTTGCTGCCGATGAAGCTGGGCCTGCGCAATCTGATGCGCACGGAGTTCTAGCGCAAGCGGAGGAGCGACGAACCATGCAAGAACTGACAGTGCGGACGGCGAGCCGCACGCATTTCCTGAACATTGATGACCCGGTCAGCCGGTCGGTCGCAGCATCGGGCATCAACGAGGGCGTGTGCCACGTGTTCGTGCCGCACACGACGGCCGGGGTCACCATCAATGAGAACGCGGACCCTGATGTCCTGCGCGATATGGAGGCGATCCTCGAGCGGATGGCGCCGTGGCGCGGGAACTACGCTCACAGAGAAGGGAACTCCGCGGCCCACGTGAAGGCAAGCCTCATGGGGTTCAACCAGACCGTGCTCGTGCGCGGCGGACGCCTCGCCCTGGGCACGTGGCAATCGCTCTACCTCTGCGAGTTCGACGGACCGCGCACCCGCAAGCTGTGGGTCCAGGTCTTGCCCGCTCCCTGACCAACGCGGACGCCGGACGCGGCAACCGCCCGGTGTGCGGCTGCAATCGCACGGTTGCGGCGAGAGGATCCTCCCCGGGAGTCAACCATGTTCCTGACGCTCCTCATAGGCGCGTTCGCGGCCGCTGGCGCCGCCGACGTGTGGGTGGAATCGAGCCTCGCGCAGGTATACCCGACGTCCGCGCCCGGCCCGAACCCGGCGAACGAGATCCGCATCTACGCGGCCCAGGGCGAACGGGAGTCGGTGCAGCTCTGCGTCCGCATCGGGGCCGACCAGCCCATCGGGGCCGCCCTCGACCCCGAGACGATCGGCGACATCATCCCCCCGGCGAGCATTCGCATCGTCGGCTATGGCGCGCTCGACCGCCCGTCGCCGCGCGCCGCTTCAACCGAGCTGCTGCTGCCTGGACCGCTCCTCCCCGCGAGCGACCCCTTGCCCGCCTTGTCGCCCGGCAGAACAACGGTCTACTGGCTCACGTTCGACATCCCCCGCGACACGCCGCCGGGCGTCTACACGGGGCGATACCTCCTTCGCCTGGACGGCGTCCCCAATGTGCGGATCCCGGTGCGGGTCGAGGTATTTGACTTCGAGATGCCCGCGACGCCCGCGCTGCCGCTTCTGGCCCGCATCGATCGCGCGGCCGCCGCGGAGGCGCTGGGGATCGACGGCAGCGACCTCGCCTCGTGGAGGCCGTTCTACGGGAAACTCATCGACTACGGGATCGCCGCGCCGCTGTGGGGCGACGACCTCGTGCGTCCGCGAGGGCTCTCGGAAGTGGACGCCGAAGCGTTCAAGGACCATCTGTCGTGGGCGGCGGCCCGCGGCATGTCGGTGCTCGAGGTGGGGGATCCCCATGCGGGCGTGGCCCGGTTCCGCGAACCCGTCGGCGATGCCGAGCCGGACCCGCTTCAGCCTTACCTGCAGGACATAGGGCGCTGGCTCGACGCGCGCGGCTGGCTGGACAAGGCCGTGTTCCGCGTCGGCGCGCTGCCTCGTCGCGACCAGTGGGAGACGACCCAACGCGCCGCGCTCCGGCTGCGGCTGGCCGACCAGCGCGTCCGCAGGTTGCTCGCGGGCGAACCGCATCCGTCCTTCGAGCGCTTCGCGGAGGTCTGGGCGATGCCGCTCCATGCCTGGCATCCGTCCATCGTGGACCGCTTTCGGCGCGGCTACTCATTGCAGGCCCCGCCGCGCCCCGGCGCCGACCGCGTAACGGGCACGGAATCGGGCAGCCTGCCCGGCTGGTCCTACGTCTCCCGCCCCGAGGACGCCTACGACGGCAGCCTCTTCAGCGCATGGGCGCCGAAGATGACCGCGATCGGCGGCGAACCCGTCTGGGCGCAGATCGATTTCTCCGAGATCGCGGATGCGGACGAGATCACCGTCGGCTTCCTGCCGGGGATGGAGGGCGGCGAGGTCTCCGTGCAGACCTCCTTCTCCGGCGTGCTGTTCAGTCGCCCGAAGATGACGTGGGAGCGGTACGACGACATCCATCCCATGGGACAGAGCTGGGCGCGTGGGCAATTCTCCATGACCAAGCGCGTCGCCAGTCTGCAGGTCGTGGTCGCGCCCCGGCCAGACGGAAGGCCCATCGCGATCAACGAGATTCAGTTCGGGATCCCGCCGGAAGACGCAGCCGTCGAGCCCATGGCGCCGATCGCCCCGTGGCTGCAGTTGCTGCCGGGCCGGTTCCCCGCGCACACGCTCGATGCCCATCCGGCCGAGGCGCGGTTGATCCCCTGGGTCTGCTGGGGACATGAGTTCGCCGGCGTGCTGATGGGCGGCGTCGCCGCGTGGCCTGCCTCGTGGCGCGGCTTGGCGGAGGCGATGCCCGCTACGTGGACCGGGCTGCCGAGCGCGCAGGAAGTGCTCTTCTATCCGGGACGCGGCATGACGCTGGCATCCGTTCAGGCGGAACGGTTGCGCGACGGACTCGAAGACTACGTCTACCTGCAGATGGAGGCCGCGCTCCGGACTCCCGAGGGCGAGACGCGACAATCGCTGCTGGACGTCAGCCCGGTCTTCCTCGAATCTCCGGGTCCGACGACGCTTGATGCGTGGGCGGAGCGAATCGAACGCACGCGGATCCTGATCGGACGCCGCCTGACGCAGCCCGATGTCCCGCCCGCGTTGGGGAACGAGGGCGTGTTCACCGGCGGAAGCATGTCACAGGACCCGTGAGGCGCCTGTCCGGCTACATGTCCGAGCGGTCCGGCGTCAGGAAACGCACCAGCAGGTCCTCGATGTCGACAGAAGCGAACTGCTTGGGGAACAGCTCCGTGACGCCGGCGTTCTCCAACTGACGCGTCTCGATGCGGACGTCGCTGAGGAGGATGATTGGCAAGTTCCGCGGGACATCCGGATGGGCCCGAAGCGCTTCGCAGGCTTCCAACCCGTTGAAGACCGTGAGCCCTGCGTCAAGGAACGCCATGTCCGGCGCATCGGCCAGAACGCGCCCGATAGCGTCCTGCCCGTCAATCGCCTCGACCGACTCATGCCCTCGGGCGACCACGGCCGCCTCCACATTCGCCATCAACCGGGCGTCATCGGTCGCGATCAGCACTCGTGCCATGGGTCCACCTCATCTAAGGGCGCAATGGCCGACCGCGCATGGGCCGGCGCAAGGCCGCGCCTGGCCTCATCGTCTTAGTCCGACGCATGGCGGCGGCCATGCCTACCACCATAGCCATGATGGACAGCGCGAGTCCAATGTACAACGTTGCAGGGGCATAGTCGAACTCGACGCGATGCGTCCCCGCGGGCACGAGTACGCCGCGGAACACGCCGTAAGCGGGGAAGGTCTCCGCCCGTTCTCCGTCGATTCGCGCTCGCCACCCGGGATAGTAGGCGTCCGCCAACACGAGAACCGCGGGCGACTCGGCATCCACCGCCACCACGCAGCGCGAAGGGGTGTGGTGCACGATGTCCGCGGAGCCCGCCGCTTCGCCGGTCGGCGGAAGCCCATGCGGCGGCGCGACGTCGGCCAGCACGGCGCCACGGGGATCGAACTCCGGATCGCGCATGCGGTTGTACAGGACGTCGGCATCTGCCTCGACTTCAAGACCGCCCACGAGACGGGCCCTGGGGAGCGCGTGCAGGTTCTCATGGATCTCGAGGCCGTCCGCCGCGGCCGCACAACGGAAACGCCCCTCCTCCTCCAAGGGAAACAGCGGGGGATAGGCGGGGTCATGCACGTAGTAGGCGATCGCGCAGGCCGGCTCCATCGCATCCCAGATCGCCTCGCCCAGTCGCGTCTGGAACCGGATGATCCGCGCCGGGTAAAGGCCGTCGTATCCCAACCACTCCTCGACGCCGTACACCGTCATGATGCCGGACGCGATGTTGCCCTCCCCGACGCCGATCCGCACGGGGCGCCCCAAGTCGCGCAGGGCAGTGGTCAGTTCCGTCTCGGGGAACACCTGCTCCGCCGGCATCGTCGGGTTCAGCCCTCGAGTCGCGATCGACAGGTCGGCCAGCGCGAGCACAGTCAACAACGGCAGGCCCGCACACCGTAGCCGCGGGTGCAGTGCCAGAGCCAACGCGCCGATTCCCAGCGCCCCCGCCGCGATCGCTACGGCCAGTTGCCGGTTGACGTACGACGTCAGTTCCGCCGTTCGGATGTATCCCGCGGATATCAGGTAGACTCCGCCCACGCAGAGCACGGGAACGGCCAGCCACGGCAGGAAGCGAGCGAGCGCCCGGGCGCGTCGCGGGCGCGCGTACCACGCCTCGAGGCCGATCGCGGCAATCAGCGGCAAGGCGAAGAGCGCGAAGCCCATGTGGTACGCGGCCTTCATCGAGCTGAACACGGGGAGCCCGTGGACCGCCGAGAGGCCGGGGACCCGATAGGCCAACAGCCCTCCGAACAGGCCCGCGATCGCCAGACAGACGACCTGGCGGCGACGATGTGCGCCCACGCCCACGCCGGACCAGGCGAGGAACGCGCCAAGCCACACCGCGATGCCGACGTACACCATGCCGTAGACGTTTGAATCGAAGTTGCCCCAGTAGTTTCCTTCCGCCTCCGTTCCGAAGAAGCGGGGGACGAAGAGGGAGGCGACCGCGCCCATCGACAGCCAAGTCTGCTCCGTCTCGTGCGGGCGATCGAAGAAAGTGGCGCTGTGCAGCAGGTATTCGAGGAAAGGCAGGAGCTGCGCCGCGCACAGCGTGAGTCCCAGCGCCCATCCGGCGGCCTGCAGGCCCGCCGCCCGCGCCGCCTCGCGCCATGTTCGCTCGCGACTCCACAGTTGCAGCGCGAGCCGCAGTGCGAAGTAGATTGCGAGCTCGAGCGCCATCGCGAAGGCCGTCTCGGGGTGTCCCGCAAGCAGAATCAACGCGGCCCCCGCCGCCGTGGCGAAGAAGGCCGATCGCCCGCGTCCCTCGAGAGTGCGTTCGACGCCGAGAAAGCACAGCGGCAGCCAGGTAGCGACATCGGTCAAGGGCCAGTTGCACCAGATGACGTTGTAGCTGCCGAACATCCACGCGCACGAGAAGAACCCGGCGCTCGCCCGGCGCAGCCCGAGCGCCCGCGCGCAGGCATACCCGACCATGCCGCACAGGAGAACCTTCACGAGGATGAACGCGGTCGTTCCCCAGCGGAGCCCCAACAGCGGATGCAGCAAGCGCGGAGGGTAGAAGACGGCCGACTGGCAGTTGGCCATAAGCGGAATCCCCCCGAGCTGATAGGGATTCCACAACGGCCATTCTCCGGCGTCCAGCGAGGCCAGGGACGCGGCGTAGTAGGGGTAGAACGCGGCCACGATATCCGACATGAGCCGGTTCCGCGGTCGCTCCCAGCCCTCCGGGGCGTAGGCGCTCCAAGGGGGGGCCTGGAACAGAATGTCGCCGGGCGCGATCACCTCGCCGCGAAAGAACACTCCCGGGAACAGCACGACCAGCAGCGCGCAGAGCAGCGCGGCATGGCGCAGAATCTCCCCTCGGGTAATCGGATCGGGGGACGATGCCGTCGCCCCGTTGGACGCATTGCGTTTGGGCATAGGTCCGGATTCTAGGCGGGGGAGGGGGTCGGTGCAAGGGCGGCCGGTCTACGCCAACCGTCGGTCTCAGCCGCGGCTAATGGTCGGCGCGCTGTATGCGTCGCAACGCCATGCTCATCAGAATGCACACGAGCCCCAGGGCGACGCAGGCTTGCCCGCCCACATACAGGCCGACCGCGAGCTGCCCGACGCGTATATTGGCGCCCCACGCCCACGCCCCCGCGCCGATCAGTGCGACGAACACCCCGGTGAGCGGCGTCAGGATGCGCTGCGACGGCTGCAACGCGCGGGTCGTCTCCGCGAGCGCCGCGCGAAGACGCTCGGGGTTCTCCAGCAGCTCCGGGTCGCGCTGAAGCAGCACGAGAGCGTCTTTCTGAATGCGGTGTTCGAGCCACGCCCGGATTACCAGCAGAATCGCGAAGTACAGGGCGCTCCCTGCAAGGATGGCCACGGACGCGGCTATAATGGTTACAGTCATGGACGTACGTCTCTCTTCCAGTACTCAGACCGTACCGCACGGGCGCGGGTTTCAGCAACAGCGAAACCTCCGGACGAAGGCCCCGGTCCAACTGCTGAAGCGAGGCGTTTCGGTGGGAAAAGGGTGCAGGAGTACAGCAAGGCCGTGATCGCGTTCATACGAAGTCTGCTCTCGGCGTTGATCCTCGCTACGCTGGTCCTCTTGTTCTCCGTGCATGTCGTGGCCCCCGGGTTGCCCCGCGTCGTCGGGGAGCCCGCGGTAGACCGCGATCGCGCGCTGATCCTCCAGGATGCCCGGATGATCCTCGTGGCGAACCGGAGCGGCAACGTGCGCGTCATGCCGACGGAAGGGACCGAGGCGACCATCCACGCCCGCATCCGCGTCTATGAACGCACGCCCGCCGACGGAGAGGAAGCGCTGGAATACGCCGATCAACTGCTCGCCGTCGTCCAGGAAGGCCCGTGGATGGCGGTGCGTTGCGAGCCCGATGAACGCCCTGACAACCTCGAGGTCCGAACGGACCTCGAAGTGCGCGTCCCCCGTGATGTCAGCCTCGTGTTGCAGGTCGAGCATGGAAACGTCTGGGCCGGGCCCGGCGTCGGCGCCTTGACGGTGCAGGGCCGCAACACCGACGTGACCGTAGACGGCGCCGAGGGCGAACTGGTCGTCGAGACCCTGAATGGACGAATTCGCGTCAATTCGGCGATGAGCGGAGCGAACCTGACCACGATCAACGGCAGCGTGTTCGTCCGCATTTCCGGCGGCGCCCTCGATGCCCGCACGACGAACGGCGCGATTGTCGCGCATCTGCAGACGCCCGATGTGAAGCGCTGCGTGCTGCGGAACGACAACGGCGGCGTGACCGTGACGTTGCCCGACGGCGTCGGCGCGACCCTGGACATCGCAACGGACCAGGGGGCGATCCGATGCGACCACCCGCTCTCCGGGCCCGATGTCCTGTCCACACGTCGTCGTCTTCAGGGAGTCGTCGACGACGGAGCGGTGAACCTGCGCGTGCGCGCGCTCAATGGCAACGTGTGGATCGCCCGCGGCGGCTCCGGCGTACCGTTGTTGGGTGGTGTTGGGAGGTGAAGTGCAGGCGTTCGCAGTCTCCGCCCCGCTGTGGGCGGGTGCGACGGTGCGCGCGATGGTAGACGCCTCCGACGAGACGCTTGTCGCCCAGGCGAAGGCGGGCGACATAGCGGCGTTCGGCGAACTGGTCAAGCGCCACGAAGGGCTGGTGTTCAACCTCGCGCTTCGATATATGGGGGACCCGGCCTCAGCGGACGACATGGCCCAGGAAGCGTTTCTCAAGGCTTTTCGCCTGCTTCGCGGGTTCCGGGGCGACGCGGCGTTCACGACTTGGCTCTACCGCGTCACCTCGAGCGTCTGCCTGACCGAGCTCCGGCGACGGGCGCGTCGCAAGGAATCGCCGCTGGACGAGGCCGCGCTCAAGCGCCGGCCGGCGGAGACCGTCGAGCCGGAGGACACGGACTTCCGAGAGGCCGTACGGCGGTGTATCGGTCGGTTGCCCGAGCGGTACGCGACGGTGATCGGGTTGTACTACTTGCAGCAGCGTTCCTATGAGGAGATATCGGAAACGCTCGATGTTCCCCTGGGCACGCTGAAGACCTGGATGCATCGCGCCCGGCATCGGCTCCGGGTCCTGATCGAGAAGGAGTTGGACAGCGGTGGATAGCAGTCAAGACAGAGACCTGCATGCGCGCCTCTTGAAGGCCTTTGGCGACACGCGGGTCGTGGAGCCGCCGCGCGGACTCGCCGAGCGCGCCATGGTGCGAATCCGGCTGGATCAAATCCAACGCGATGATCGCGAACGCTTCCGGACGCGCTTGGCGCAAGGAGGCTTGCTTGCTTCCGGCGCGGCAGCGGCGATCGCCATTCTCGTCGCACGCATGCCGCAGGGGGACGCGTGGGGATGGTCTATCCCCGGCGGACGGGGTGCGGCCGACTACCTGGTCGCCTCCGTTGGCGACTGGGGCTCCATGGAAGCGGCGGCGACGTTCGTCGGCGCGGCGGTGATCGGCGTGTCCCTGCTGGCGCTGGGCGCGTTTCGTTCGCCTCGGATCGGACACCCCGCAGACCGATAAGCCGCTGCAAACAAAGCGTTTATGGCTTTCCTCACAGGGGCGCGCAGCCCTCTTTGCGCTTAGCGTATGTTCTGGTATAATCCCCGTGCCCTACGCATCGTACCACACACACATTTAACTATTGCAGTTGCGAGGATTGCACCATGGCGATCAAGTACGAATGCCCCAAGTGCGGGCGCAAGTTCACCGAATGGGGCGCAGAGAAACTCGGATTCAAGTGCCCGCACGACGAGTTCTGTCCCGCGGACGCTCCGGACAATATCGAGTTGGTCCGGGCGGGCGCCGGCGAGGACCAGATGCCCAAGCGCAGCTCGCTCAAACGGAAGTCTGTCCGCAAGCCGATCCCGGCTCCCGTCGCGGCCGTGTCTCATGACGAGCATGAAGACGACGCAACGGACGAGCCGGAAGTCGATGAGGCGGATGCGCCGGATGCGATCGAGGGGGAGAGTGACGAGGGCGAGGACGAGGCGTTGACCGAGGAAGCGGACGACGTCGACGATGCGGAGGAGGAGGAAGAGGACGACGACGACGCTGCGCCCGGCGCGCTGCCCGATGCGGAGGATTTCGACGCCTTGCCGCCCGCCGCGACGCCGAACAACCCCCTCGTGCCCACAGACGAGGACGAGTGGAACTGACCGCCTGACCGCCTCCACGGCGGCCGCTATTACTCGGGCGGCGGGGGAATCTCCGTACTGGACGACGAGGGGGTTGCGTCCGATGGCCGGTCCGTACGCGTCGTGACAAGCACGTCATCTTGCCGATAGACCGCCCGCAGATCAGGAAACGCGCGAACCAGCGCGTCGATCAGCGTCATCCCGTTGGCGCCCCGGGGGACTTGATAGGTCCATTCGCGCTGCTCAGGCGGAATCCCCGTGACCGTAACATCCACCCGGATGCGAACCCCGGTACGCTCGCTGATCTCGTTCAGCGTTTGCAGGCAGTCCATGCCGTCGATGGGGAAGGCAGGCTCGGATATGTCCTTGCTCAGGGCATCGATCAGCCGAACCTGCATCTGCTGTCCTGGCAGCAAGACAGGCTCCTCAGAGGCGGATTGGTCCGCGTCCCTCTGCGGCTCCATCCGCGGATCAACGTCGTCGTAGACGACCGACTCGACAAGCGACTTGGGCAGGCGAAGCGTCTGTTCGGACGGGATGATCTCGACCACATAGTGGGAGACCGTCTCCCGCAGAACCTGGAACCCTATAAGAACCTTACCCGACGTCAAGGTGATGGTATCGCCTTCGGGCGCCTCGCCCGAGGCCGACACGGCAGGCCCTGTCGCGACGCCGGAGGCAGGCGCCGGACCGGACCGAGGCGCGTCGCCCTCGCCGGCGGCATCGAGTACGCCGACCAGACACAGGCATAGAAACGCGTGCCGACACGCTCTGGTCATCTCGCGCCCTTCCCCAAGGTCGATGCTGCGCCGATCCGCGCGGATCGTCATCCAAAGCGCGCGACCCGCCGCGCCATAGGTCAATTCTAGATACGCGCGGCGACGCCGTCAAGAAGATCGTGGGTAGTATTCCCGGTTGCCGCGGCCGGCGCCCTGCGGGGGCCGCTTCGGGCCGTCGTGCGATCCGCCGCGCGGATCAGGTATGCTCCCACTCCCGACACGCTACGGAGGGGGGCGTATTGCGCTCCAAGGGCGCTTCGCCCGCCGGTCTTCAGAGAGGCTGCTGCAGGCGGCTGCATCCTACGGGGCAAGGGATCTTCTTGTACTGAGTCGTGGGCGCATGGTGCGCGGTTTCGCTGGGTCGGCGTACCGCGAAGCGCCCCGAGAGACCGCACCGCTCGCCGAGTCGATGCGCATATGAGGTGAAGGCATGAATTGGACCGCGAAGTGGATCTGGGACGGCCCGGAACCCTGCAAGGATTACAACGTCACAGTGGAGGCGCGGAAACGGTTCGAGGCGAAGAACCCCGTGCAAGCCGCGATCGCCGTGACCGCCGATTCGTGGTATCGGCTCTTCCTGAACGGGGAATGGGTTGCTGACGGCCCCTGTCGAAGCTACCCGGAACACTACCAGTACGACGTGATCGACGTGTCGAGCCATGTTCAGGACGGCGAGAACGAGATCAGCATCATCGCGCGCTACTTCGGCGTGGGCACGTTCCATCAGATCCCCCGTCAGGGCGGGCTGCTGGCCCAGATCGACATCATCGACGCGGACGGCGCGAAGACCAGCGTCGGCTCCGACGAGTCCTGGGAGATCATGCGCGTCCCGGCATTGCGCGCGAACACCCCGAAGGTCAGCGTGCAGATGGAGCCGTACGAGTGGTTCGACGCACGCGTCGACGGCGCGGCCGATTTCTCTCGCGCGCACGTCGTCTGCGCCCCGGGGGAGGGCCCGTGGTCCGACCTGAACCCCCGCGACGTCGCGCTGCTGACACGCACGCCCTTCGCCGCCAAGTCCGTGCCGGGGGCATGCGTAGTCGATTCGGCTTGGCAGGGCTACTCGTTCCCGGTCGGCCGCCTGATCTACCCCGGACTGATTGAGGCGAACGCACGCGTGAGCCGGGCTTGCGTGCTCGCGACCTGCATCGAGGCGCCGGAAGACGGCGAGGTCCGCATCGAATCCCGTTTCCTGCGCGTGACGGTGAACGGCGACTTGGGCAAGGACGGCGTCTACTCGGTCAAGAAGGGGTCGAACCTGTTGCTGGCCGTGGTCTCGGCCTACTTCTCCCACTGGGCCACGGATGTCGCGGTGCGCTTCGACGGCGCCGCGCCGGTGTCCTTGGCGAATCCGCTCGAGGGCGCGACCGACGCCCCCTGGGCCTTCGCACGCCTGCCCGAGTGCGAATTCGTGGGAGATGACCTGAACTGGCAACTCGCCAACGGCATCGTCGAAGACCCCGTTCGGCAACGCATCGACGCCGTACTCGCGGACGTGCAGCGCCGTGTAACGATGCCCGAGGAGTTCCGCTCGGAGTTCGGCGACCGCGCCGTGGCGCTGGATCCGGATGAGCAGGTGTCAGACGATCCCCACTGGCGGTTCCTGTCGCGCAAGGTCGTCGGCGACGCCGCGGGCCTGGTCACGCATCCCGAGGCCATGCTCCATGACAACGGGGCCTACACGACGGTCCAGCCGTCCGACCAGGGCGACATCGAGCTGCAGCTCGACTTCGGCGAGCAGAACTGCGGCTACTACGAGATGGACCTCATCGCGGACGAGGGCGTCGTGCTCGACTTCTCCGGCGTCGAGTACATCGCTGCGTCGGGGAGCGTTCAGCACACCAACGAGTACCGCAACGGCATGCGCTACGTGTGTCGGCAGGGCCTCAACCGGTTCCTCTCGTTCAAGCGCCGCTCCCAGCGCTACCTGTTCGTGACGCTCCGCAACCAGGGCGCCCCGGTCCGCATCCGACAGATTCGCCTGGTCGAGTCGACGTATCCGGTGCACTGCCTGGGCGCCTTCTCCTGCTCCGATCCGCATCTCGATCGGATCTGGGACATCTCCGTGCGCACCCTCAAGCTGTGTATGGAAGACACCTTCACGGATTGCCCCTTGTACGAGCAGACGCTGTGGGTCGGCGACGCGCGCAACGAGGCCGTGTTCGCGTTCACGGCGTTCGGCGCCACGGATATCGCCCGCCGCTGCATCTCAATCGCCGGGCAGTCGCTCGAACGTTATCCCATCGTCGGTTGTCAGGTCCCTTCGGCATGGGACACCCTCATTCCCGCATGGAGCTGCATGTGGGGCCTGTCCGTGTGGGACTACTACAGCTACTCAGGAGATACCGAGTTCCTCCGCCGCGCGTGGCCTTGGGTCATGAGGAATCTCAAAGGCGCATCCGAGCTCATCGACGAACGCGGGCTGTTCAGCGGACCGTTCTGGAACATGTTCGACTGGACGCCGGTTGACGACCGCCACTGCACCGTGCTGCACAACAGCATGTTCCTCGTGGGCGCAATCGACGCGGCGATCCGCTGCGGCGAGGCGCTTGAAGCCAAGGACGACATCGCCTGGATGAGTAAGCTACGGGCCGGCCTCGTCGCCTCGATCAACGCGCTGTGGGACGACGCGCGCAACGCCTACCCGGACAGCATCCACGACGACGGCGTCGTCAGCGACTCGATCTGTCAGCACACCAGTTTCCTGGGTCTCCTGTACGACATCGTGCCTGAGGACAAACGAGCGGCCGCGTTCCGCAACATCACGGACCCGCCCGAGGGCATGACGCGGGTCGGATCGCCCTTCGCGATCATGTACCTGTACGAGACGCTGGAGAAGCTGGGAGAGGACGAACGCATCCTCGACGACATCCTCAAGAACTACATGCCGATGATCGAGCTCGGCGCCACGACGGTCTGGGAGACGTTCGCGACGGGCCTGCACGGGTGGGGCGAGTTCCCGACGCGCAGCCACTGCCATGCGTGGTCGTCGGCCCCGGTCCACTTCCTCAACCGGATCGTCCTCGGCATCCGTCAGCGCGGCGTCGGCGGGAAAACCTGCGAGATCAGCCCCTACGTCGCCCGGCACGAGTGGGCCCGCGGCGCAACCCAGTTCGTCCAGGGCCCCGTCAAGGTGCACTGGCGCAAGGAAGGCGGCAAGCTCCGCATCCTTGCCTCCGGACCCGACGGGGTCGAGCTCACGTACCGCAGCAACCCGACTCACGACGGACTCGATGTGGAGTTCAACGGCCAACTCATCTAGACAGGCCGTCTGACGCCTGCCGATATGCATCCCGGAAGCGGAAACGCCGGAGCCCCTCGCGTGGAGGAGCTCCGGCGTCTGTCTTGTCTCACTACGTCGTGGGACGGGGGAACTACTTCGCCGCGGCGTACAGCTCCGCGACCTTGTCCCAGTTGATCACGTTCCAGAACGCGGCGATGTAATCGGGACGCCGGTTCTGGTAGTTCAGGTAGTAGGCGTGCTCCCACACGTCCAGACAGAGGACCGGCGTGTGCCCCTGCGACAGGGGCGAGTCCTGGTTCGCCGTGCTGTAGACGCTCAGTTTTCCGTTCGCCAGCGCCAGCCAGGCCCAGCCGCTGCCGAATCGCGTCGCGGCCGCGTTGGCGAAGGCTTCCTTGAACGCCGCAAAGCCGCCGAGGTCCTTCTCGATCGCGGCCGCCAGATCACCCTTCGGCTCGCCGCCCTTGCCCGGACCCATGACTTGCCAGAACAGCGAGTGGTTGGCGTGCCCGCCGCCGTTGTTGATCACGGCTTGCCGGATCTTCTCGGGAACCGCGGCGATGTTCCTGAGGATTTCCTCCACGTCCTTCGACGCGAACGCGCTGCCTTCGAGCGCCTTGTTGGCGTTGTTGACATACGCCTGGTGGTGCTTGGTGTGGTGTATTTCCATGGTACGCGCATCGATATGCGGCTCAAGGGCGTCGTACGCATACGGCAGGGCAGGCAACTCAAACGCCATGGTTACTTCTCCTCCTGGAATCAGGTTCCGGCGGCGGCCTATCAGACCAACGCCGTGGGGTTCATGTTGTTTGATCTCGTTAACACCCTTAGCGCCGGTTTTGATTCCGCCCGCAATCCGCGTGCTTCCTCCGCCTCCGCTACGTCTTCTCCTCTACTGGCCCGTGCGCTGCGGACCGCCCCTCAGTAGACGAGGCTCCGAAACCGCCCGATCCGGTGCAGCGTGATGAGGTTGCCGTCGTGCGCGCTCTTCGCCCGCTCGTCGCCGCTGCGCGACAGCGCCAATAGGTCGTCGCCGTCGATCATCAGCGACGCATAGTGCCGCGCTTGGCGTGGGCCGTCGCCCGTCGCCACGAGCGCCGCGAAACACCAGTCCACGCAGTTGCGCGAGAAATGCAGTTGCAGCCGATGGCGCTCGTTGTTCGGAAGATCGAACCGATCCGGTCCCAGCAGCTCCGGGCGTCGCATCGAGTCCGTCGCCTGGGAGCTCAGCAGCCAGTACAGCGCGGTCTCGGGGTCGTGGACGATGTGGAAGCGCATCTGGCCGCCGGGCATGGGGAGAAACTGGATCGCGCGCCCGGAGGGCACAGTCTCAATCGCCGTGCGCATGGGACCCGTGCCCGGAGCCGCGCCGCGCTCCACAACCTTCGCCAACGCCGCGTAGCCCGTGCCGCCCGTGTGCGCGCGCATAAGCAAGTGGAACGTCTTGCCCGCGGGGTCGTGCCAGATATGCGCCGGATCCGTGAACTGGACGACGTTCGTTTCGAGCCACCCGATGGGGGCGCAACGTCGGCCGCCGCCCACCGGCGCGCCCGCGGGGTAGGGGGCGTTCCAGAACGGCGCCCCGAACTGGTCGAGAATGGGCTGAGTCTCCACGTTCTCAATCGTGTCGCGGAACGACAGCTCCGAAGCGAAGGTCCAGTTCTCGCGCCGGGTCAGGTCGGCCTCCAGCCGCCCCCGCATCAACACCGGCGCCAGCTCCCCGACCGGCCACGCCCGCAGATCGTGCGTCATGCGACGCTCCATCACCAGGTAGACGCATCCGTTCGCGTAATGCACGTTGCAGGCAGACTGGTGCCACTGCTGCCCCTCCGTGAGTCGGGTCGGCTCGGACCAGTTGCGTCCGTCGTCGTCGCTCCGAATCATCATCAGGTCGCCGGCCTGGCCGAGCACGTAGAGCGACGCTCCCGCGACGAACGGCCGGGCGTGCATGAACGGGAAATCCGTCCGATGGGTCCAGTTCGCCCCGCCGTCGTCGCTGGTGAAGACCTTGCCCTGCCAGGCGTAGCCCGACTCGCCGCGCTCCCATTTCGGCCCGAGCAGCTCAGCAACGCCTGGACCGCCCAGATCGAGCGTCGCGACGAGGCGCCCCGACGGCAGCTTAGCCAGCCCGGGCGAGTAGCAGTAGATGCGCTGCGGGTCGGGCGATGCGTACACCACCGTGTGCTCTTGTGCAACGGGGCGGACGCGGTAGGGGTTGCCGTCGGGTTGTGTCATGGACTTGGTGACCTTTCGTTGCGCGGCGGTCCGCTATTCCTCGAATAGCACCACCTGGATCCGCTTCCGGTTGTCCATTCCAGGGTGGAAGATGACAATGTCGTCTTGCGGGCCTTCGTCGAGATTGTCCGTGCCCGCCACGCCGAACGCCGGCAGCGCCAGTTCCGCCCAGGGCCGTCGCGACAGCAACTGCGTGGGCGATCCGGTATGCACGACCAGTTTTTCCGCACCAGATGCAAACGCCGCGTCGAGGCGGCCATCGCCGTTGAAGTCGCCGAACGCATACGCCACCTCTTCGCGTCCCTCGGGCGCCTCGATCGAGAGGTTCTGGTTGAAGTCCGGCGCGTCGGGGAACCCGGTCCCGTCGAAGAGATAGACCTCGATCTGTACCGTCAGTCGCTGGCGAAGGAAGAAGTTGATGAACGTCTGCAGGCCAATGGGGATCTTGATGAAGATCACGTCGCCGTTGCCGTCGCCGTCGACGTCATTCACCGCCGGGGCGGCGATGGCCCCTTTCGTCTCGAACCTCGCCGTCGGCTTGGCGGGATACTCGAGCGGACCCTCGGCCAGGTAGACCTGCGTCACCACCTCCATGTTCACCGTGCCGCGCGTTTGCGACACGGTCAGGTCCGGCAGTCCGTCCTTGTTGATGTCCACCATGTGGGCCGAGAACTCCCACTTGTCCTCGACACTGACGGGGATATCGAAGCGTTTGTGCTGCGACCACTCCGGGCCGTAGACGAAGTCCGCCGCTTCGTCGCTCAGAAACGCGACGCCTTTCTCCGTCTGGCCCTCGATCTCGAAGAGGTGGCAGGCGGGAATTCGGTGGAGGACCTGGAAGCTCCCGCTCCGCCGCACCTCGCTCACCACGTCGCACATGGCCTTTGCGAGACGCCGCTCTGGCGTGCGGATCTCGAACCCGCCGACGACCGGGATCAGCCACTCATCCACGCCGTCGCCGTCCAGGTCCTTGGCGATGGTGCGCAGGAACAGCGGCTCGCGCGAGTAACTCGGGAGCAGGCTCGAGAACGCCGTCTGCGACCGCTGGACGAATCGCCCATCCTCGAAAGCGTAGACCGTCGCGCCTCCCGCATGGATGGCCACGACTTCACGGGGCGCCGCCCCGTCCGTCTCCGCCAGAAACACCCCGCCCGTCTCCTCGGGCAGCACGACGCGCAACGACGGAATGGGAGGGTACGCACCCTTTGCATCCGGCAAGTAGACGGCCATTTCCTTTTCCGCCGTGCGCGCGTCGCGGTCGCAGCACAAGGCGATGATATCCTTCATGCCGTTGAGCGTCAGGTCCTCGACGGTGACGTCCCAGACGTCCACTGCGCTCTGCAACGGGAAATGCTGCGGCGACGCCGCGCCGACAATCACCAGTGCGGTGACGAACAGACTTGTCATACACCCTCTCCTTGGCGCGCCGACTCGCCGCGCCCTGAGATCCGGCCCGACCAACGACGCAGACTACCGTTTTCGGCGTTATCATGCCATAATCTATGGGAGCGCGCGCTCGGCTCAACCGGCCGAGCCGCGCCCGATCCAAACGGCCCGGAAGCCGTGTCCGGATCATGCCATACCGCGGGGCTGGGCGTAAGCGCCCTCTGCGCCCCGCCCGAGAGGCTGTGACACGAACGCTGGGGAAGGGGATCGCCCCTTTCCGGAGTGAACACGACATGCATGCCATCGATGCCATCCTGACGCGACCCGCGCTGCGCCGAACCGGCGCACGGGCCATAGCCCTCCTGTTGTTGGCGACGTCTGCGGCCGCGGCCGCCGCGGAGAGCGTGCCGCGCTGCCCCAATCCGCCCTCCATCCGCGGGGGCGGCGCGTGGCCCATCCGACGCCAGTGGACTCCCGAGGAGGTGCGGCACTACGCCCGGTGGGTCGAGAACATCTTCGACAAGAAGACCCAGGGGACGGTCGAGCAGCGCACGGCGAAGATCGAACGGATCCTGACCGACCCGGAGATGAACCTGCTCGAACACCCCGAGTTCCTGGGCGCTGGATCCAATCCGCAATTGCCTCGGTCGGTGATTCGCCTGGCGCACAACGTGATGGATTGCGGCAAGTTCACGATCTTTCTGCCCAGTTACTACGCGTATCGGCGCGCTCTGCCGTGGATGGTCGCGTATGTCCGCTCGGGCGGGGGAGACGTCCGCACCGCCCCGGCCAACATCCCGGCGGGCAACGCCAACAGCTTCACGGCATCCTCGGTGGAGGCGTTTTTCCGCAATGCACTCCAAGGGTTCTCCTCTGGGAACTACCGTGTCGAACTCTACGGACCGAACTCAGAGCAGTCCGACACCGTCCCTGTTGCGATCGATCCCGACTACCTGCTTCCGGGTTGCGTGAACTATATCGATGGCCACTGCCTGATCCTGGGGAAAGTGACGCCCTACGGAGAGCTGCGCTTCCTCAATGCCAGCACCACGACCACCCGCGACATCTTCACCTACAACGGGATGAACGCCGTCGTCGGGGCGCCCGTCGACAGCGAGTCGCGGCTCAACCAGTGGCAGGGCTGCTACCAGGGGCTGCGGGTGTTCCGGTTCCCGATCGCGGAGACGGATGCGAGCGGTCGCGTCACCCGCGTCCGCCGACGCACGGATGAGGAGATGAAGGCGTTCGGATTCTCGATCGAGCAGTATACCCGGCTCGAGGAGATGGTCACGCAGCGCTTCATTCAGGAAGGCGAACTTCGGCCGGAGAGCTTCCACGATTTCATCCGCATTCGTCTGAAGACCGTCGACTCGATCGCGCCGCTGCCCTACATGGAGGAGTACGCCGACGAGATTGTGCAGGTCTACGAGCTGCGCGAGGAGTTCGTTCAGGACGCATGGCGCGACGTGCAGGCGAACGGTCCCATCGTCTACCCCGCCGAACGGCCCGACGAGAACATTTTCCAGGCCTTCGGACGCTGGGAGACCTGGAGCTCCCCGTCTTCCGACGTCGACCGGCGCAACAAGTACATCTACCTCGCCGACTGGGTGGACTACGCCGTGCGCTGGTTCGGAATGATGCCTGAGGCGACTGACCTTACTGGCCTCGAAGCCTACGATATCCGCAGCCAGGGCGACCTGGCGAAGGCGTTGCTGGCGGAGAAGCAACGCATCTTCGAAGAGCGCAGCATCGAGTACACCAAGTCGAACGGGGACAAGGTTCGGCTTACGCTCGCGGAAATCGAGCGCAGGCTGTATGACCTCTCGTTCGACCCCAATCATCCGCCCGAGCTGCGCTGGGGCGCCCCCATCGGCAGTGAGGAGCGCGCCTCCGCGCCGCGGACCTACACGCCGCTGCCGGACGGAACGCGCGTGCCGATGGAGGAGGCGTACAGACTGCAGGCGTTCTACCGCAGCGTCAGTCAACGCGAGACGGAAATGAGTTTCCTGCTTGGCATGTTCACCGAGGGGTATCCGGTGCGACCGAAGTTCGATCGGCAGGTCGCCAAGTGGTTCTACCGGGAAGAGCCCACGGAAGCGATCGCGGAGTGGCTCGTGGCCACCGGACGCGCGGAGCCGGAGGAACCGGCCGAGCCGGAAGAACGGCCGTATATCCTCGTCCCGCGCGACCCGGCCGCCATCTTGGCTGATTCGTTGGGTTCAGCCTCAAGACCGACCGAGTCGGCGCTGTGACACGTTCCAGCCCATGCCGGTCGCGATAGCGAACAAGGGGGAGATCCATGACTTCGCCTAACCTCATCGGCCCGTCCGCACTCCGGCGCGGCCTCGTCCTGGTGGCGCTTCTCATCTCCACACTGGCGATCGCGGCGCCCGCGCCGGCTGCGGCCGAGGACCCCAACCCGGGCCGCCTCTTCACCGATCGCGGCGCCTGGCCGCTCTATCGCCAATGGACCCAGGCGGAGCTGCGCCACTACGCCCGCTGGATCGAGCATCTGTACGACGCCAAGGCGGACGGGACGCCGGAGCAGCGTGCGGCGCGATTCACCCAGATGCTGTCCGACCCCGCCATGAACCTCCTCGAGGATCCCGCCTTCGCGGGGACGCCGTCCAACCCGCAACTCCCGGAGCAGACGCTGCTGGTCGCGCATCGCATCATCGACTGCGGCAAGCTCGCCACGGCGCTTGCCGGCTACTACGCCTACCGTCGCGGACTGCCGTGGATGGTGTCGCGCGTCGTCTCGGGCGACGGCGAAGACATCCGCCGGTCCGCCTTCAATCGCGCGGTCGGCCAGGCCTCCTGCCTCGATTACCCCTCCGCGCACGCGTTCTTCGCCGACATGGTCCAGGGATTCTGCACCGGGAACTATCGGGTCAACCCAAACGGACCGGGCTCGGAAGGGTCGGACACCGTTCCGGTGGCCATTCGGCCCGACTGCCTGATGCCGGGATCGCTGTTCTATTTCGACGGCCACGTGATGGTGATGGCCAAGGTGGGGGAGGTCGGGGAGCTGCACTTCCTCGAGGCGACGACCGCCCCGTCCCGGGATATCCGCGTCGACTACGGCCTACATCCCTTGTCGGGCATCCAGCCGGCTGGACCCCCGGGCGAGGAGAACCGCTACGCCGGCTGCTACCGCGGTTTCCGCATCTACCGATTCCCGGTGATCGAGATCAACGCGGAGGGCCGTGTCACGGCGCTTCGGCGCATGTCCGACGAGGAAATGCGCGCGCTGGGCTATTCGCTCGAACAGTATGACGTGATGCGCGAGCTCACGACCACCGGCGCCATCCGCGAGAACGGGCTCGAGCTGACCAGCTTCGAGAGTTTCATCCGGGAGCGCATGCGGCCGCGCACGCCCGTCGATCCGCTGCGCGTGCTGGAACGCTGCGCGGACGACTTGCTGCGACACGTCGCGGCGCGCGAGGAGATCGTCCAGGCAGGTTGGAGCGATGTCCAGACGAACGGTCCGATCGCGTTCCCGGACGCCATGCGAACCGTCAACATCTTCAACGACCGCGGACGATGGGGACGCTACGCCACCTCGGGGTTCGACGCCGACCTGCGCGGGCGCTACGCCCACGCCGTCGCCATGGCGGAGGAGATCGTGCGGGTGTTCGGCCGCACTCCGGGAGCGCTGGATCTCCGCGCCCTGGGTCGGCAGGGGCTCTGGAGTCCCGCCGACCTCGCTTTCCGGATCGCGAGGGAGAAGCGACGCATCTTCCGCGAACGCACCATCGAGATCCGCAGCGCCGAGGGCGCCGTCGTGACGCTCAGCCTGTTGGACATCGAGTCACGGCTCTACGACCTGTCGTTCGACCCGAACCATCCGCCGGAGTGGCGCTGGGGACGCGTGCATCTCGCCGCGGACAAGGCGCTGCCCACGCCGCTGCCCAGCGGGCGTTCCGTCGAACCCCGGGAAACCTTCCAGCGCGAAGCCTTCTACCGCACCTTGCCGTTGCGTGAACTCGAGGAAAGCTATCTGGCGGGCATGTTCACGTCGGGGTTCGCGAAGCCGGACCGCCTCGACGTCCGCATGGGCAGGTTCTGGGACGACTATCAGTCGCCGCCGCTGGTCCCGGCTGATCCCCAGATGGCGCAGTTCGACCCCGTGGCGCCTGAATCGGCAGAGGTCGCTTCGGCGTCATGATGCGTCAGGAGCCGTTCTCCAGCGGGGGCGTGATAGGCTCGATGCGCGATGCGGGCGCCGGAGGAGCCGTCACACGCAGCTCTTGACCGACGTCCAGCCGGGTGCTCGTCAGGCCGTTCCACTCCATCAGGTCCGCCACGGTCACCCCATAGCGGTCGGCGATGCGCGTCAGGTACTCGCCCCGCCGAACGACGTGAATCCGGGCGGAGCGGGGCGCGGTCTCGGACGGCCTCTCGGCCCTCTCTACCGCCTCGGGCTCAGGCTCCGGCGGACCGCCAAGGTTGAGCGCCTGTCCCGCATGGATTATGGAGCCCCGCAGACCGTTCCACTCCCGCAACTGCGCCACGGTCACCCCGTAGCGCTCCGCGATGCCGGCCAGCGTGTCGCCCCGGGCGACGATATGGACACGCTCGCTGAGCGGCCGTTCCTGTCCACCCTCCACGGCGGCGATACCGGCGTCGTCTGAAGCGCCTTCCGCCTCAGGCGACGCGCTCGTACGATCCTGTGCGGTCGGGCGGCCGCCGCGTTCATCGACCCAACTCGGCCCTGCCGTGCGCCAATCCGTACGCAGCGCGTCAGTTTCCCCGTCTGAGGGGCCGGGCTCAAGGACAATGACGGACTGGGGCGGCGGCGGCTTCGGGGGCGACATGACCGGAGGATCGCGTTGCTCGACTGGCGCCCGTTCAGCGGCATCGACGGCATCGGCAAGGTCACTGTTAACCTGCGACAACCGCGACGGTTCGGCCGGATCCTCCGCTGCGCCTTCCGGCCAGAACAGCCACCCCAGGGCGACGGACGCGCCCCCGATCACAATGATCGCGCCCGCGACCATCGTCCGCTGACGGCGCTTCCGACGCTTGCGGCGCGCAATCTGCTGTCCGATGGGTTCGTGAGCGTTCGGCGAAAGGATCGGCGCAGCGTCCAGATCCTCGTTGAAACCCGCGGGGGCTACCCGAATCCGCCGTTTCCCATCCGCGGACTCCACGACTTGTTCCTGCGACCCTTCCTCTGACGCTTCGGAGACGGGTTCCGGCGGGGGAGGCGCCGCCGACTTGCGCCGCTTCTTCGACTTCGATCGCGACTTGCGCGAGGAACGCCGTGAAGGCGCCGGCGCGGGAGCTTCGTCGCCCGTCCAACCGTCGGGCGCCGTCGACGGGTCTTCGACGCGCAGCGTTGGCCGGCCCGAGGGCTCCTCTTCGTCATCGGAAAACCCGTCTGCGCCGAACATCACGATTGGCTGAGCAGGCGTCTCGAGGTCGTCAAGGTCGTCGAGGTCGTCGTCCCGGTCCGAGTCCAGCTCGGAGTAGGCCCGCGCGTCTGCGCCGGCATCCAGGATCTCCATGAACTCAGAAGCCGTTCGGAGCCGGTCGTCCAGGCGAACGACGGAACGTTCGATGACCGCCCGTGCGTTCGGCGGCAGCCCGGCGAATACCGAGCTCGAGTCCGGCGGACCGGGCAGGCTCTTCTTCGTGAGCATCTCGAACAGCACGACCCCGAGCGAATACAAGTCGGCCCGTCCGTCAACCCGGGTCGAGTCTTCATGCTGCTCCGGCGGCGTGTAGAAGGGCTTCCCGAGGACCTTCTCCCCGATGTCCTGCTCATCGTGCATCGGTTTGGCGATGCCGAAGTCGATGAGTTTCGCTCCCGTCGGCCCCAGCATGATGTTATCGAGCGACACGTCCCGGTGCACCATGTGCTCGTGAAGGTAGTCGAGCGCATCGCAGAGGTCGCGGAGGATCGGCGTCGCTTCTTCGATCGTGAAAGGGTCGCGACGGGCCAGAACCTGCCGCAGGTTCTGCCCCTCAATCAGTTCCATGGTGAAGAAGATGGTGGGGCCGTCCTTGTGGAGGTCGTGGAGCTCGACAACGTTGGGGTGCTTGAGGTCCCGGGCCATGCGGATCTCGTGAACCAGCGATTCGCGCGCCTTCTCGTTGTCCGTCTGATCGGGCCGAATGACCTTGAGCGCGATCGTCTCGCCGGTAAGCAGATCGTCCGCCGCATAGACCAGACACAACGCGCCCCGACCTAGCAGCCGGGTCAGCTTGTACTGCCCGCAGAATCGGCGACCCAGAGGGAACTCCTTCGCCGCCGCTACATCCGAGTGCTTGCGTTCCATTGAATGACTACAGACTCCGTCCTGCCGAGCGCGTGGCGTCGCATCCCGCTACAGCTACTCTGAGTCGAATGCCGCGCCCGCCGTCGCTCCATCGCGACAAGACATGATACATAACAGCCGTGCGTTTTCGCACCATCGTGGCCTTACGGAACTGATCGCCCCCTGTCGGGGATTGATGTCCTGTCGACTCGAGAATATGTGACGGCCTGACTGCATGGCCTGAGCTTTGCCGCCCGCAGTCGGCGGCCTTCATGCTAAGATTATCCCGCACCGACGCGGATCGCCGCGCGGCGTGAACCAATGGGGACCGCTCACGATGAGACACCTTCGAACCCTTCTGATCGCTGGCATCGCTTCTGCGTTCGCAGCGGCGGCGGCCTTGGTCGCGCCCACGCTCTGGGCCCAGAACGTCCCGCCGGCGGGGACCTCGGAACCGACCGACGTCGCATCAACTTCACCGGTCCGCGAGCCGTTCCGCCTCATCGGCGCGGTCCCGCTCGAGGGCGAACTGCTCCAGGACCGCATCGTGCTGTTCTTCAATAAGGACATCCAGCTTGACGGCGAACTGCGACAGGTCGTCGACATCAGCGGCGAAGGCGGGGCCTACGCTCGCGGGAACCACGTCGTCTACATGACAACCGAGGCCGACCGGCAAGGCGTGGTGACGATGCACTTCTCGGACGGCTTCCGCTCTGTCGACGGAGACGCGCTCCCGCCCGACGACCGCCATTTCGTGTTCACCGCCGTGGCGCTCGAGCCCCTTCGGGCCTTCCTGCACCGCGAGATCGGGTCCACCACCCAGATCGGGCTCGCCTTTTCCGTGCCGGTGAGCGCATCGGCATTGCGGGAGCATCTCTCCGTACGCGCGCCCGACGGAAGCCCCGCGCCGCACCAGCTCAACGCCGGGCCGGACGAGCGCATCCATCTGGTAACGCTGACCGACTACACCGCCTGGCCCGTGGTGATCGAGGTCAGCGCAGGACTGGTCGACCGCAGCGGTCAACTGACGCTTGCCGAATCCCGCGTCTTCTCTTACCCCTCCGACACCGTGCTGCAGGTCGAGAAGGTCGCATGGGGCGAAACGTACCCCTACGCGCAGGGGATTGCCTTCGAGTTCGACCGCCCCGTGGACCCTGACTCGCTGAAGGAATCGCTGACGCTGACCCTGTGCGACCCGGGGATGAGCGACGAAGCTGCGACAGCCCCTGACGCGAAGGGGGAGCCGCTGGAGTACGACATCTGGGAGCAGAGCGAGGACTCCGGCCGCGTCGTGGTGGGCGTGAACATCGAGACCGGCGGCGCCCTGCTGATCCGCGCCGAGTTGGCCGCCGGGCTCCGCGCGCGCGAGCACGCGACCCTGACCGAACCGTTCGTGACGGTCTTGCGTCGCACGCCCGCGCCGTTCCGCGTGCGCGACTACTGGTGGAACCAGCCCTACAAAGAAGGCCTGGCGCTCTACCTGACCTGCACCAGCGCCGCGGAGGCGAGCGACTTGCAGGCCGCCCTGGATGTGGTTCCCGAAGTCCCGAATCTGCGCGTCGAGCCGCAAGGCGCCTCGCGCTTCTACGTCTACGGCGACTGGAACTCCCGCACGAACTATGAGCTGACGGTGAAGCAGGGCATGCCCTACGCCGGCGGGCAGCAGCTCAGCGAGGACATCACGCTCGCGCTCACGACGCCGGAGGTTCCGGGCTACCTCGGGTTCGGATATGCAGGCAAGTTCTACTTCCCGCGCAAGGCCGGGCTCCCGCTGTCCCTGCACGCTCGCAATGTGGACGAAGCGCAGCTCACGCTGTACCGGCTGTTCCCGTCTAATCTCCCGGTGGCAATCGACGATATGGAGGATGACGCGGGCAACTGGCGCTTCAACGACGCATGGTGCGAGCAGTTGGCACAGACGAGCCTCAACGTACGCGGCACGCCTGACCGGGTGGGGGAGACGCCGCTCGACCTCGCATCGATCTTCCTCACGAACCAGCGCGGCGTGTTCTGTCTCGAAGCGCGCGATCCGGACCAATCCGCCGCAGAGGCCCGCAAGCTGATCGTCTGGACCGACCTTGGCGTGCTCGCCCACTGGCAGGAGCGCGAATGTTCCGTGTTCGTGCACGATCTCGTGTCGATGGCCCCGCGTCCCTTCGCCGACGTCCGCGTCTACTCCGACAAGAACCAACTGCTCGGACAAGGCGCGACTGACGCGGAGGGCATGCTGCGCCTGGCCAACTTCAACCCGTCGTATGGCGAGCCGCGCGTCGTCGTCGTCGAGGACGGCGACGACTTCACCTTCCTCGAACTCGAGCATCGCTCCGAGGACCCCGTCGCCTTCACCCCGGACATGCCGAAGTATGATCGGGACGGATACGACGCGTTCATCTACGCCGACCGCGACATCTATCGGCCCGGCGAAACGGCCCATCTGCGCTGGATCGTGCGCACCAACTACGGCGATGCGCTGGGCGCCGTACCGCTCCGGCTGCGCGTCCTCAAACCCAACGGACGCGCCCTGTTCGAGAAGCCGACGCAGCTCTCGGAACTCGGCACGGGCGGCATCGACCTCGAGACGGAGCGGGCGTACCCCACCGGACGCTACGCCGTCGACCTGCTGGTCCCTGGAGAAAAGACGCCGATCGGCGGCTATGCGTTCCACCTCGAGGACTTCGTCCCGAACCGCATCAAGGCCGACATCGACGTCCCCGAGAAGGTCATCTCGGCCGGCGCCACGCATGAGATCCGGGTGCATGCCGAGCACTTGTTCGGCGCCCCGGCCGCCGACCGCAAGGCCGCCTTGGGCGCGGTCCTGCGTCGCAAGCCGTTCACCAGCGAACGGTGGGCGGGGTACCGCTTCGACAACGACACGGAGTTCTCATCGGACATCCAGGAGTTCGGCGAGGTCATGACGGACGCCCAGGGCGACGCCGTGTTCACCGCCGCCGTCAGCGCGCCGGCTGAGGCGACGATGCCGCTGAACGCCGTCTGGGTGGCGCGCGTCTTTGAGCTCGGCGGCCGGGCCGTCAGCGCCACGAAGGAGACCACGCTGTTCCCGTCCGACATCGCGCTGGGCGTCGCCGCGTTCCCGCGGACCGGCGGAACCGGGATCGAGGTCAACGTGGCCGCAATCAAACCGGACGAGACGCCGGCCGATCTGGCATCGGTTCAGGTCACGCTGGAGCGACAGACCTGGAACTACTACGTGCGCCGCTACTACAGCCACCACGAAGCGAACTGGTCCGAGTCGTTCCAAGCCGTCGAGACGCGCGAAGTCGCGCTGAACGAGGGACGCGGAACGGCGTCGTTCCAGCCGTCCGGATGGGGCTACTACCGCGTGCGGGTGCATAGCGAGGCCACCCCGCAGTTCAGTACGGTCGCGTTCTACTCGTATGACGGAAGGTGCGAGATCGTCGACGCCGCGCGCCCCAGCCTGATCAAGGTGCTGCTCGACAAGGACGTGTATACGCCGGGCGACCGCGCCGTCGTGCGCGTCGAATCGCCATTCGACGGCAAGGGCGTCGTCGTGGTGCAGGGAGATTCGATCCGGAACATGCACGCGGTGGACATCCACGACGGCGTGGGGACGGTTGAACTCGAGGTCACCCGGTCGCATTTCCCGAACGTGTGGGTCGAGGCGACCGTGATCCACAGCATCGAGTCAGGAAAAACCCCGGTCCACCCGTTCTCGAGCTTCGCGATGACCGCGTTGTCCGTCTCCGACGTCGAGCGACAGGTTGCCGTCTCGCTCCACGCTCCCGAAGGCGATCTCCCGGAGGAGATTCGACCGGCGCGGCGGACGACGTTCGTGGTCGAGACCCGAACTGCGGCGGGCGACCCCCTCTCGGCCGAGGTCACCCTGGCCGCCGTCGACGAGGGCATCCACCTCGTGCGCGGTTACGCCAACCCGGATCCGTACGCCTGGCTGTCGCGGCTGCGTCAGCCCGACCTGCGTCGCGCGCACTACTACGACAAGGTCGCGTACGACTTCGACAAGCCGCGGACCGGCGGCGGTCTGGACGCCTTGATCGGCAAACGGACCGTCTCGCCGGACGACAACTGGATCAAGCCGTTGGCGCTGTGGTCGGGCGTGGTGCAGACCGACGCGCAAGGGCGCGCATCCGTCACGTTCGACGTACCGGAGTTCTCCGGTCAGCTACGCCTGGTCGCGGTCGCGGCAACGGACAGGGCCCTGGGCGCCGCGGTGGAGGAGATCTACGTCCGACGGCCGTACGTGCTGCGCACGGGGATGCCTCGGTTCCTGTTGCCCGGCGACCGCGCCCAGACCCGGGCGACGGTGTTCAACCACACTGACGCGCCCGTACAAGCAGTGGTGAGCTGGAGCGCGTCCGGCGCGATCGGCGGCGGCGCGGGCGAGCAGACCCTCGAGGCGCCTCCGCACGGCGAGGCCTCGTTGACCGCGGAGATCACGGCGGGCGTCGCGCCCGGCCAGGGGGCGATCCGCTGGGAGACCCGCATCCTCGACGCGCAGGGCGCCGAGCTCGATCGCATGGTGGAGGATGCCGCGTTGCCCGTGGCGGCCCCGGCGGCCTATCAGTCCACGCACGAGACGATCGTGCTCCAACCCGGCGAGACGCGAACGCTCCGCAACACCGCGTTCATCGACGATGCGCGCGCCGAACTGGACGTGCTCGTTTCCGCGCATCCGGCGCTCCGCCTCGCGAAGAGCCTCGCCTACGTCATCGGCTACCCGCACGGCTGCGCCGAGCAGACCGTCTCGCGGCTGTTCCCGATGTACCTGCTGCGCAAGAACGCCGATCTCCTGCAGAATATGGCGGAGATCGGCGATCCCGGCGCGATCGCGCTCAAGCCGGAGGAACTGAGCGACGTCGGCATGTACCTCGGCGCGGGGATCAACAAACTCTTCGCCATGCAGACCTCGTCGGGCGGCCTGGCTTCATGGTCGGGCAGCGACGAGCCATATCCCTACGGATCGGTCTATGCGTTCCACTTCCTCTCGCTCGTCCATCAGGGGCGCGAGTTCCCGCTGCCGGAGGAGAACTACGAGGCGCTGCGCAACTACGTCCGCGGGCTGACCGTCGACTGGACCGACACGAGTCCTTCCTCGCTCTACCTCCGCGCCTATGCGCTCTACGCGCTCGCGCTCGACGGCGATCTGGAGGCCATCGAGCAGATTCACCGGTTCGACGCCGTGAGTCTGCCGCGCGCCGCTCGCTACATGCTCGCGGCGGCCTTGGCCGCAAACACCCAGGACGAAGGGCGGGTATCGATGTACCTCAGCGCGATGCCAAGCCATCCGCACACCGTAACCGAGCCCGACGGCACGCTGAACTCGGACATCCGGAACACGGCTGTTGAGCTTCTGGCGTTGCGGCAGGCCGGCGGCGATCCGGCGGAGCTGTCCGCCCGCGCGTCGAAGCTGCTGGCATGGCTCGACCAGACGCACCACGGCACGACGCAGCAGATGGCGTTTGTCATCGCCGCGCTCTCCGGCTACTTGGACGACCTCTCCGAAGGGCGCGAGACCGCGTCCGCGAGCGTCACCTACGCCGGCGCGACCGAAACCGTCCAGGCCGACGACCTGCACCGGGTGCGCCATGAAGGCCCGGGCGGGGAGGTCACGGTGGCTAACACCGGCGGGGCGCCCATCTACATCAGCTTCACCACGCGCGGCGTGCCGGCGTCTCCGAACCTCGATCCGGTCGCGGAAGGCGTGGCGGTAGCGCGGCGCTACTACACGGCCGCCGGCGACCCGCTTGAAGGCGACGCCGCCAGATCGTTCAGCCAGACCACGGCCTACGTGGTCGGCATTACGGTCAACTGCATGCAGCCCGTGCGCAACCTCGTGGTCGTTGACCTGCTCCCGGCCGGGTTCGAGATCGAGAACCCCCGCTTGGACGAAGCGGCCGCACCGGGCGAAGCCTTCACCGGGGCTGTCGCGCCGACGCATCTCGACCTGCGCGACGACCGGCTGGTCCTGGCGTTTGGCGCGTTGGAGCGCGGCGAACACACGTTCTACTACGTTGTGCGCGCCGTCACGCCCGGCGCCTACCAACACCCGCCGATCGAGGCGGAGTGCATGTACGACGCGAGCATACGCGCAGCCTCCGCGCCGGGCGCCATCACGGTGCGATGAGGCGGACGCGCAACATACGCCGCAGCCGACGCACGAGGCGTCTGTTGGCCGCAACGACCGTCCTCACGGCGGTCGTTGCGGCCGTCCTGCTCGCGTGGCCGCTTGACCCCGCGCCATATCTGCATGTGGAAGCCTCGGCCGAGCTGCTCGACCGAGACGGGCGCCTCCTGTACCCCTACCTGACCGACGACGAACAATGGCGCTTCGCGCGGCCGCTGGAGGACGTAAGCCCGTACCTGATCCAGGCCACGCTCGCGACCGAGGACCAGCGGTTCTACAACCACTTCGGGGTCGACCCGATCGCCGTGGCGCGCGCCGCGATGGCGCGGTTGGTCGGCGGGCCCCGGTCCGGCGCGTCGACGATCACGATGCAACTCGTCAAGCGCGTCCACGCAGACAGGCCCCGGAATGTCCTCACCAAGCTCCACGAAGCATGGACGGCCGTTCGCCTCGACGCTCGGGTTTCCAAGGATGCCCTGCTCGAGACCTATCTCAATGTCGCCCCGTACGGCATGAATCTCGTCGGGTGCGAGGCGGCCGCGCGGCGGTACTTCGACAAACCCGCCCGTGAACTGACCCTCCCCGAGGCCGCCCTGATCGCCGGCCTGCCCAAGGCGCCGACCGCCTACATGCCGCTGTCGCATCCCGAACAGGCCCAGGTCCGTCGCAACCATGTGCTTCAACGGATGCGGCAGGAGGGCTATGTCGACGAAGGGGCATACGAGGCGGCGGTGCGCGGTCCGCTCAATGCCCGTCGCCACGAGTTCCCGGCTCTCGCGCCGCACCTCGCCATGACTGTTCGCGAGACGCTCGAGGACGGCGATCGTCGCTATACCACACTGGACGCGGCGGTGCAGGGACGCGTCGAACGCCAGACGGCCGAGGCGGTCCGCATGTACGACCGGATCACGAACGCCGCCGTCATGGTGGTGGACGTCGCCGACGCAACCGTGGTCGCGCGCGTCGGGTCCGCCGATTTCTTCGACACCCCCGGCGGGGGACAGGTGGACTCCTGTCGCGCTTCCCGTTCGCCCGGATCCGCGCTCAAGCCATTCACCTTCGCGCTGGCGATGGAACGACACAAGCTCTACGGGGGCGAGAAACTCCACGACGGGTCGCTGGACTACGGCCTCTATCATCCCGAGAACTACGACGGTCTCTACCGCGGCGTGGTCACGGCCGCCTATGCGCTGCAACACTCGCTGAACGTGCCCGCCGTGGCGACCCTCGACCGCGTCGGCGTGCCCGCCGTCCATGCGTTCCTCCAAGACTGCGGCCTGACCACACTGATCCGCGCCCCGGAGCACTATGGATTGGGTCTGACGCTCGGCAACTGCGAAGTGCGGCTCGATGAACTGACGGCGGCCTATACGATGCTCGCCGACCTTGGCCGCTACAGGCCGCTCCGCACCCTGCGCGACGAATCGCTCCCGCCGCCGCGACGCCTGCTCAGCCGCGGCGTCGCGCTCAAGCTGTTCGAGATGATGCTGCAACCGCTGCCGGATGAGTACGGGAGCGAAGTGGTCCGCGCCGCCGGCGTCCGCGAGAAGGTCTGCTGGAAGACCGGCACGTCGACCGGTCATCACGATGCATGGGCGTTCGTCTACAACCGGCACTACGTTGTCGGCGTGTGGATGGGCAACAACGACGGGTCGCCGTCCCGCTGGCTGATCGGCGCGCAGGCCGCGTTGCCGCTCGCCGCCCGCATCTTCCGTACGCTCCCCGACAAGACCGCGCCCGCGCTGCCCCAAGCCGAGGGCGACCTTGTTCCCGTGCGCGTCTGCGCCGCCAGCGGCCTGCCCGCCGGCGCGTGGTGTCCGCACGTCGTGGTCGAGACCTTCCCGAGGGAGCAGTATCTCCACCGCGCATGCGACGTGCACCACCCCGCGCCCGACGGCGACGGCGTCGTGGAACGGTGGCCCGGAAGCGCCCGCGCCTGGGACCTGGCCGCCGTGACCGCGCCGATCACGCCCGCCCGCGACGCCCCCGCGTCCGCGCCGCAGCGTCTCGAGGCGCTGGCTATTCTCGAACCCGCCGACCAGGCCCGCTTCGTCCTCACCGAGGCGCGGCAGGCCGACATCATCCGTCTGCGCAGCTCGCGCGACGCCCGGGAGCCGGTCCATTGGTACCTGAATGGGCGCTATCTGGGCTCCTCGACCCCGCAGCGCGCCGTACAGATGCCGCTCGCCCTGGGCGAACACACCCTGGCGTGTATGGTCGATTCCGGCGCGACGCGCTCCGTGCAGTTCACCGTCACCCCTCCCGAGACCCTGGTCTCGCGTCGGTGACGCGCGGATGCCAGGGGTGGGGAGGGGGTCCTCCGCTGTCGAAATGGATTCCGCGTCCCACATCTGCTAAGAATGGGGACGATCTGTCGCGTGGACCGGGGATATCGGAGGACTGCCTATGAGCACGCACCGCATCGGCATCGTCATGAACGGCGTGACCGGGCGTATGGGGATGAACCAGCACCTCATACGCTCCATCCTCGCGATTCGCGAGCAAGGCGGAGCGCCGTTGGCGAACGGCGACCGCGTGATGCCGGACCCGATCCTGGTCGGACGCAATGCCGAACGCGTAGCGGCGCTGGCCAAACGACACGGCGATCTGCCCTGGACCACCGATCTGGACGCAGCGCTCGGCGACCAGCGGTATGAGGTGTACTTCGACGCTCTCGCCACCCCGTTGCGCGTCCAGGGAGTGCGCCAGGCCATCGCCGCCGGCAAGCACGTCTACTGCGAAAAACCGACCGCGACGAACTCCAAGGACGCCATGGGCCTCTACCAGGCGGCCGTGAAGGCGGGTGTCAAACACGGGGTCGTGCAGGACAAACTCTGGCTCCCGGGATTCCGCAAACTCCGCTATCTCATCGACACCGGCTTCTTCGGGCGCATCCTCTCGGTCCGGGGCGAGTTCGGCTACTGGGTCTTCACCGGCGAGCACCAGCCTGCCCAGCGTCCCTCATGGAACTACCGCGCCGCGGATGGCGGCGGCATCATCACCGACATGCTCTGCCACTGGCGCTACGTGATCGACAACCTGTTCGGCGAGGTGGAGGAGGTGTCCTGCTTGGGCGCGATCCACATCCCCGAACGCTGGGACGAGAACGGCCGGCGCTACGACTGCGACGTCGACGATGCCGCCTACGCGACATTCGTCACGGATCGCGGCGTGATCTGTCACTTCAACTCCTCCTGGTGCGTGCGCGTCCGCCGCGATGATCTGCTCACCGTGCAGGTGGACGGCACACGGGGCTCGGCCGTGGCCGGTCTGCGACGCTGCTGGGTGCAGCCCGACGCCGCGACGCCGCGGCCCGTGTGGAATCCGGACATCGATAGTCCGATTGACTACTTCGCCTCCTGGGCGGAAATGCCCTCAAACACGGCATACGACAACGCGTTCAAAGCCCAATGGGAGCTCTTCCTGCGCCACTTGGCGTCGGACGAGCCGTTCCCGTGGGATCTGCGCGAAGGCGCCAAAGGGGTGCAGCTCGCGGAGTTGGGTATCGAGTCCTGGCGCGTGGGACGTCGGCTCCCCGTGCCGAAGCTGTAGGGGACAGGGGATGCGTACTGCCCCGAGCTGGGCCACCGGGCGAATCCGGGACAGCCGTCATGATTGCGGGCATAAAGGCGTAGAGTTGTGTGTTGTTAACACCGACCCGGCGGGCCAGGGCAGCCTTCGCGCGCGGCTTCTCCCGGGTCAGATCGTGCGTTCGCTGGACTCCAAACTCGTGTGAGGTAATCAGTGCCGCAGGTATTTTCCCCCGCGATGAACGCGGTAGCCCGGTCAAGCATCATCGCGGCCGTTTTCCTGGCAGGCGCCGCGACGATCGCGTTCGGCGCGCTCTATCGATCCTCCTTCGTCACCCAAGTCAACAACCCCCGTCCGCAGACCGTCCCGTTCAGCCACAGGCAGCACGTCGCCGGGCTGGGCATCGATTGCAGGTACTGCCACACCTCCGTGGAAGACGCCCCATTCGCGGGGATCCCGCCCACCGAGACGTGTATGACCTGTCACTCACAGGTGTGGACGGACGCCCCGATCCTCGAGCCCGTTCGGCGCAGTTGGGACACCGGCAAGCCCCTCGAGTGGGTGCGGGTGCACGACCTGCCCGAGTTCGTCTATTTCGACCACAGCATCCACGTCGCCAAAGGCGTCGGATGCGTCACGTGCCACGGCCGCGTGGACCAGATGCCACTGACCTGGAAGGCCAACACCCTGCGCATGTCCTGGTGCCTCGAGTGCCATCGGGCGCCCGAGAAGTTCATCCGGCCCCGCGACCAGGTATTCAGCATGGAGTGGCAGCCCGACGAGCCGCAAGAGACGCTCGGAGCGCGGTTGCTCGAGGAATACGACATCAAGGTCGGGCAGCTCACCAACTGCTCGGTATGCCATCGATGAGCAGCAAACCCAGCGACACAAGCCGCGCCCCGGATCCCGCCGCGCTCGACTGGATCGCCGTTCGCGAGCGCCTGCGATCGAGCAAGGGACCGGCCTACTGGCGCAGTCTGGACGACCTAGCCGACACGCCCCAGTTCCGCGACCTGCTCGAACGCGAGTTTCCTCGCGGCGCTTCGGAGTGGGGCAAGAGCGTCAGCCGCCGCTCCTTCGTGAAACTGATGGGCGCCTCGATCGCCCTGAGCGGTCTCGCCGCCTGTTCCCGGCAACCCGTCGAGCACATCGTGCCCTACGTGAAACCGCCCGAGCAGATGATCCCCGGCGAAGCCATGCATTTCGCCACGTCGATTCCCTCGGACGGCTGCGGGTTGGGCGTGGTCGTCGAGAGCCATACCGGGCGCCCCACCAAGATCGAGGGCAACCCGAACCATCCCGCGTCGCTCGGCGGCGCCGGAGCGCGTGAACAGGCCGCCATCCTCTCCCTGTACGACCCGGACCGGTCCGCCAACGTCACCCTTGACGGTACGATCACGACATGGGAAGCCTGCAAAGAGGCGATCCAACGGTACACGCGATCATTTCAGGCGGTGCAGGGCGAAGGCCTGTATGTTCTGACGCGGGGCGTCGTGTCGCCCAGTCTGGCGCACCAGATCAGCCAGTTGCGCGCGGCCTTCCCCAAGACGCAGTGGCATCAGTACGACCCGCTGCACAACGACGCCGCCATCGAAGGCGCGCAGATCGCCTTCGAACGCAACGTATCCGTGCGATTGCACCTCGCGCGCGCCAAGCGCATCCTCTCGTTGGACGCCGATTTCCTGTCGTCCGGTCCAGGCGCGATCCGCTACGCAAAGGACTTCGCGAACGCTCGCGACGTCGATCGCGTGCCCGAGATGAACCGCCTCTACGTCGTCGAGGCGATGCCGACCGTCACGGGCTCCATGGCCGACCACAGGTTGCCCATGCGCCTGACGGAGATGGAACGCCTCGCACGCACTATCGCGGCGCTGGTCGGCGTTCCCAACTGCGCCGTTGACGAGGAGCTATCGGAATCCCAGCTCGCGTTCGCCCGCGCGGTCGCCGCCGATCTGCGCGCGCATGCGGGCGAGAGCCTGGTCATCGCCGGCGAATCGCAGACCGCCATGGCGCATGCCATCGTCCACGCCATGAACGAGACCCTCGAGAGCGTCGGGCGGACCGTGACGTACATCGAGCCCGTCGAGGCCCGTCCCGAGAACCATGTCCGGTCGCTCGCGAATCTGGTGCTGGCGATGAACGCGCGGAAGGTCAAGCTCCTGCTCATCCTGGGCGGCAACCCGGCCTACGACGCGCCTCCGGACCTCGAGTTCGCGAAAGCCATCGACCACGTCTCCATGCGCCTGCATCTGTCCTCCCACGCGAATGAGACCTCCGCGCTCTGCCAGTGGCATGTGCCCGAGGCGCATCCGCTCGAATCGTGGGGCGACACGCGCGCGTTCGACGGCACGACGGCGATGGTGCAACCGCTCATCGCGCCGCTCTACAACGGCAAAACCGCGGCCGAAATACTTGACGTTGCGCTGGGAACGAACCGATCGGCGCACGCGATCGTGCAGGACTACTGGCGCGCACAGATGGATGCGTCGGAGTTCGACCGGTTCTGGGAGACCGCGCTGGCCAATGGGTTCGTGCCGCGCTCGGAGCATCCGCCGCTCGACGTCCGCGTCCGCCATGGCATCGCGTACCAGCGCCTGCTTGAGAGCACCGACCACATCGAGATCGCCTTCCGCGGAGACCCTGCGCTCGGCGACGGCGCCGAGGCGAATAACGGTTGGTTGCAGGAGCTGCCCCGCCCGCTCACGAAGATCACGTGGGACAACGCCGTGTTGATTTCGCCCGCCACGGCCGAGCGACTCGGCGTGGAGCGTGAGCAGGTCGTCGATCTGACTATCGACGCCTACAGCGTATCCGGGCCGGTGTGGATTCTGCCCGGTCATGCCGACGGGTGCGTGACGGTCCACTTGGGGTACGGACGCACACGGTGCGGTCGCGTGGGCGACAACGTAGGGTTCAGCGCCTATCAGATCCGGCGCGCCGGCGCCATGTGGTCCAATCGCAAGGTGGACATCACGCCGACCAAGGGTCGCCACAAGCTGGCGCGCACGGAAGACCACCACGTAATGACGCAGGAGGGGCGGCCGCTGGCGCGGATGGGCACGCTGGCGGAGTACCAGGCGGCCCCCGATTTCGCCCAGCACATGGCCCACGATCCGGCCCGTGTCATCAACATGCATCACCGTCCCGCCCCGGAGGACGGAAACGCGTGGGCGATGACGATCGACCTGAATCGTTGCACCGGCTGCAACGCCTGCATGACCGCCTGTCAAGCCGAGAACAACATTCCGATCGTCGGCAAGGACCAAGTGATCGCGGGGCGCGAGATGCACTGGATCCGCGTCGACCGCTACTTTGTCGGCGACACGCTCGAAGAGCCCCTGGTCGTGCACCAGCCCGTGCCATGCATGCAGTGCGAGAAGGCCCCCTGCGAGGTCGTGTGCCCTGTCGCGGCCACCGCCCACAGCGACGAGGGCCTGAACGACATGACCTACAACCGCTGCGTCGGCACACGCTACTGCTCGAACAACTGCCCCTACAAAGTGCGTCGGTTCAACTTCCTCCACTACGCCAAGGAGCAGTATGAAGGGGAGAACCGTCGTGCGCTCGACGCCATGCACAACCCGAACGTGACCGTGCGCAGTCGGGGCGTCATGGAGAAGTGCACCTACTGCGTGCAGCGCATCAACAAGGCCCGGATCGAAGCCAAGAAGGAAGGCCGGGCGATCCGCGATCACGAGATCGTGACGGCCTGCGAGCAGGCGTGTCCGTCCGAAGCGATCCTCTTCGGCAACCTGAACGACCCGAACAGCCGGATCGTTCGGGCGAAGCAAAACCCGCGCAACTACGCGCTGCTGGGCGATCTGAACACGCGGCCGCGCACCACCTATCTTGCGCGGCTGCGCAACCCGAACGAGGCCCTCGAGCCGCCAACCGCGCGCGGCCGCGGCGCGCACGGGGGAAGCGCCGAGGATGTTGGCGAGACGGAAGGAGAGGCGGGCCGCGCATGAGCAAGGCGGACCTCCGAAGGGGAACGGCATAGACCGATATGGCCACAGTGACGCGTAGACTGGACGATATCAGTCCGAAGGAACCGGTGATCGCCCCCGGCCAGACGTACGGGTCAATCACGGATCTCGTGAATGATGTCGTGGATCAGACCGAGCGCCCGCCGCGGTTCTGGCTGGCCGTGTTCGGCATCGGCAGCCTGCTGCTGATGCTGCTTTTGAACGCCGTCGGCTATCTCCTCATCCGCGGTCCGGGCATCTGGGGAATCAACATCCCCGTGGCCTGGGGGTTCGCCATCATCAACTTCGTGTGGTGGGTCGGCATCGGCCACGCCGGCACGTTGATCTCGGCCATCCTGCTGCTGCTCCGCCAAGAGTGGCGCACCTCCATCAACCGGTTCGCCGAGGCGATGACCCTGTTCGCCCTCATGTGCGCCGGCATGTTCCCGTTGCTCCACGTCGGCCGCCCGTGGGTCGTCTTCTTCATGTTCCCCATCCCCAGCACCACCGGCATGTGGCCGCAGTTCCGCAGCCCGCTCATGTGGGACGTGTTCGCGATCAACTCGTACATGCTCGTCTCCGCCGTGTTCTGGTACGTGGGGCTCTTGCCCGACTTGGCCACCCTGCGCGACCGGGCATGGCGCCGCTGGAACGACGCGCCCCCGCCTGAACGCAAGCTCGCCGACCGCATCCGACAGATCGCCTACGGCATGGCGGCGATTGGCTGGCGCGGATCGGCCCGCCACTGGCATCGCTACGAGATGACCTACCTGCTGCTCGCCGGTCTGGCCACCCCATTGGTCGTGTCGGTGCACACGATCGTCAGCTTCGACTTCGCCGTGAGCGTGCTGCCCGGCTGGCACGCGACGGTCTTCCCGCCGTACTTCGTCGCCGGCGCCATCTACTGCGGCTTCGCGATGGTCCTCGTGCTCATGATCCCGATTCGGAAGGTCTACCGACTCGAGGGGCTGGTCACGATGAACCACATCGAGAACATGGCCAAGGTCATGCTCGTGGCCGGGCTCATCGTGTTCTACGGCTACCTGATGGAGCTGTTCTTCGCGTGGTACAGCGGCAACACGTATGAGCGGTTCATGATGCAGAACCGCCTCACGGGGCCCTACTGGCCGGCGTACTGGGCGCTGATCCTCTGCAACGTGCTGATCCCGCAGCTTCTCTGGCTCAAACGCGTACGGACCAACCTCGTCGTCTTGTTCATCGTGGCGATCTTCGTCAATATCGGCATGTGGCTCGAGCGCTACGTGATCGTCGTCGTCAGCCTGCACCGCGATTTCCTGCCCACTTCATGGGGCGCCTACCACGGCACGTTCTGGGATTGGGCGCTGTATCTCGGCACGTTCGGACTGTTCCTCGTGAACATGGCCCTGTTCCTCCGGTTCCTGCCCATGATCAACGTGTTCGAGATGAAGCACCTGCTGCACTCCAAGATGCCGCAGCCAGCGAAAGGGGAGGAGTCGCGATGACCGCCGCCGTCGAAACCTCGCCGCGCGTCTACGGCGTGATCGCCGAGTACGACGACCCCGAGCATCTCGTAGCCGCCGCACGTGCGGCGCACGAAGCCGGCTATCGCAAGCTCGACGCCTACTCGCCGTTCCCCGTGCACGGCCTCTCGGAGGCGCTCGACCTGCGCCGAACGGGCGTGCCCTCGATCGTGCTCATCGGCGGACTGGTCGGCGCCGCCGCCGGATTCGGCTTGCAGCACTTCACGGCCGTGATCAACTATCCGTTGAACATAGGCGGACGCGCGGACCTCAGTTGGCCCGCGTTCATCCCCATTACCTTCGAGATCGCAATCCTGTGCGCCGGGTTCGCCGCGGCGTTCGGCATGATCCTCCTGAACGGACTGCCGCGTCCCCACCACCCGGTGTTCAACGCCGACGGCTTCGACCGCGTCACCCGCGACGGCTTCTTCCTCTGCATCGAAGCGGAGGACCCGAAATTCGACCCGGAATCGGTTCATGCGTTTCTCCAGTCGACGGACGCCAAATCCGTGTCCACGGTAGAGCACAGCTATGATGTTGCACAATCCTAGGCGGAGCGCATCCAAGATCCTGCGCGGCCTCGCGGGCGGCGTCGCCGTCCTTGCGCTGGCGGGGTGTCACCTGGACATGTGGAACCAGCCCAAGTACAAGACCCTCGCCAAGAGCGAGTTCTTTGCAGACGGCGCGGCGGCCCGTCCGCTGGTCGAGGGCGTCGTCCCGTTCCAGGTTACGACGGAGCGCAACCCGCGCTACAGCGGCGTCGACGAGGAAGGCGCGTTCATCCCGCGCATCCCGTACCACGTGAACCGCGCGTTCCTGGAGCGCGGGCGCGAGCAGTTCGATATCTTCTGCGCCCAATGCCATGGCCGCACGGGGCAGGGGAACGGCATGATTGTCCAGCGCGGCATGAAGCAGCCGGTCTCGCTGCACGACCCCCGCGTCAAAGGCATGCCCCACGGCTACTACTTCGACGTGATCACCAACGGCTTCGGCGTGATGTATAACCACGCCGCGCGGATCAGCCCGCGAGACCGCTGGGCGATCACCGCGTACATCCGCGCGTTGCAGCTTAGCCAGGACGCCCGCGTCGACGATGTGCCCGAGGATCGGCGCGACGAGCTGTCGGGGACGCCGAACGCGCCAGCCGCGTCGGATGCCAACGGAGGCCAAGATGACCATGGATGAACCGACCATCGACGGCGTCACGCCGGACATCCGGATGCGTTTCTCCGGGTGGTCGCGCGGCGCCGCGATCACAGGGATCGTCGGGCTCGTCGCGGCGGTCGCGGCCGCACTGGTGTTCGGCAAGGCGGCTCTGGTGCAGAGCTATCTGTTCGCTTACCTGTTCTGGCTGGGGATCTCGCTCGGCTGCCTCTCCGCCATGCTGCTCCATCAGCTCGTGGCCGGGGGCTGGGGCTACATGATCCAACGGGTCGCGGAAGCCGCCACGCGCGTGCTGCCGTTCCTGGCGCTCGCCTTCGCGCCGATTCTGCTCGCCTACCGCGATCTCTACCCCTGGGCCGACCCGAACTACCTGATCGCCCATCCCGTGGTCGCCGAGAAGACGGCCTACCTCAACACATCGTTCTTCGTCCTGCGCGCCGTGATCTACTTCGCCATCTTCATCGGCCTGGCCGCGATCCTGAACCACTGGTCGCGCAAGCTGGATCTAACCGGCGACGCGATCTACATCGTGCGGCTGCGCCGACTGGGCGCGATCGGGCTCATTTTCTACGTGCTCGCGATGACCTTCGCCTCCGTGGACTGGGGGATGTCGCTTGAGCCGGAGCAGTTCTCCTCGATCTATGGCGCCTGGTTCATCGTCGGACAAGGCCTCCTCGCGATCGCGTTCTGCACCATCATCGTGTCGCGCCTCTACCGCAGCGCTCCGTACGTCGGCGGGTTCGGATGCACCGAGGACGAGCAGCTCTGCCAGATGATCCCCGGTTGCCACGGCGCGCCGGGCTGCGCACGGCCCAAGTACGTCGAGTACTTCCACCACCTCGGCAACCTGCTGCTCGGTTTCGTCGTGCTCTGGGCCTACATCTCGTTCTCACAGTATCTGATCATCTGGAGCGGAAACCTCCCCGAGGAGATCCCGTACTACATCAACCGCACCCACGGCGGCTATCAGGCACTTACGGTCGTGCTCATCCTGTTCCATTTTGTCGTGCCGTTCGCGGTGCTCCTGATCCGCCGCAGCAAACGGTCGATCCCGCCGCTCGTCACGCTCTGCGGGTTCATGCTCCTCATGCGTGCGGTCGACCTCTTCTGGATCATCATCCCCGCGTTCCGCCCCGGCCTGCTCCTTGGCCACCTCCTGATCGGCGCGTGTCTGCTGGTCGGCCTCGGAGGCATCTGGATGGCTTTGTTCTTCCGCGAACTGACCAAACGCCCGCTGTTGCCCGTGGGCGACGAGCGCATGCGCGCGCTGCAGGGGCATCACGATCCGGCGGGCACGGACACGGCGTTGCCGACGGAGGCGACGGAACATGCATGATTCCCGCGACAAGAACGACGTCCCTGAGAACACCGATCCCAAGGGCGGGTACGAGATCCGCGATGTCCACATGAGCGTCATCGTGATCGGCGGCGTGGCGCTCGCGCTCGTCTGCGTCTTCGCCTTTGTCCTGGCGGCGGCGATCATCCCGGTACTGCAGAACGTCTCCCCCGACCCGACCGTGGCCAAGGACGGCCCCGTGATCAACTACGGACGCCTGCTGCCCCCTGAGCCGCGCCTGCAACCCGATCCGCCCACGACCCTGCGCGGGTTCGAGGAAGCGGAGCAGACGTTCCTCGACACCTACGGCTGGATTAACCAGTCGGAGGGCGTTGTTAGGCTTCCCATAGACAGGGCCATGGACATTGTGGCCGAGCGGGGAGTGCCTGTGTGGCCGTCGGCCGAGTAGGCGTCAGAGACCGCTGCTGCGTCAACGGGCGGAGCGCCTGACGCGACGCAGCGCGGCTTTCCGGAGTAGATCAATGAAGCAGTATGGCAGTTCTGGGCTCTCTAAGTTAACGCTTGCTAATATCGCCGCCGGCCTGTGCGTTCTCCTTGTCGGCGCGTCCGCCGCGTACGCGCAAGCCGTCGGACCCGCCGACATATCGCGCGCGGGGATCGAACAGCGCCTCGATGCGCAGGTTCCGCTCGACGCGGTATTCGTGGATGACATCGGACGCAAGGTTCGCCTCGGCGACTACTTCGACGGCGAGAAGCCCGTCGTTCTGAGTCTGGTCTATTTCACCTGCCCGATGCTGTGCGGCGAAGTGCTCAACAGCATGCTCGAGGGTCTCCAGCAGACGCCCTACGACATCGGCAAGGACTTCACGGCGCTCACGGTCAGCTTCGACCCCCGCGAAACGCCCGCGCTGGCCGCGGAGAAGAAGCGCAACTACGTGCAAGTCTACGGCAGGGAAGGCGCCGCCGACGGCTGGCACTTCCTGACAGGGGAAAAGGAAGACATCGACCGCCTCTGCGAAGCGGTGGGGTTCGGATATGAGTGGGACGAGGCCACGGACCAGTACGCACACGCCGCGGGCATCATGATCCTGACGCCCGACGGCCGCGTGTCGCGTTACCTGCTCGGCATCGAGTATCCCGGACGCGACATCCGCCTGGCCTTGCTCGACGCCTCGGAACGAAAGATCGGTTCCGCCGTCGAGCAGCTCTTTCTCCTCTGCTACTCCTACGACCCGACCACCGGCACGTACACCCTGCTTGTCTACCGGTTGCTGCAGGTCGCCGGCGTGGCGACCGTCCTGCTGATCGGCGGCGTGGTGGGGTTGCTCCTTTGGTTTGAGCGATGGCAGCGGCGGCGGGCCGCGGCCGCGGCCGCGGACACTGCGACGGATCAAGGGGTCTGACCCCACTGTTTTTCACGTGGTCGACGGCCTCCGAGCCGGCGACCATCACGCGGCCTGGAACGCCCTGGAGGGCGCGAGAGCGGTATGCAGAACCTACCGATATATCCGGAACAAGCATCGACGATCGCGAGGGACTTCGACCTCTTCCTGTTCGTCCTGCTCGGTCTGAGCGTGTTCTTCCTCGGCCTGATCGTGTTGCTCGTGGTCTTTTTCTCGATCCGCTACCGGGCCGGGTCGCGCGTGAACCGCGAGCTGAAGTCGCCCGACAACTACAAGCTCGAGATCTTCTGGACGGTCGTGCCCACTCTACTCGTACTGCTCCTGTTCGGGTGGTCCACCAAGATCTACTTCAACTACTTCCGTGTCCCGGAGAACGCCCAAGAGATCTTCGTCACCGGAAAGCAGTGGATGTGGAAGACCCAGCACCTGAACGGACGCAGAGAGATCAACGAGCTGCACGTGCCCGTCAACACCCCAATCAAGTTGACCATGACGTCGGAGGACGTGATCCACAGCCTGTTCGTACCGGAGTTCCGCGTCAAGAAGGATGTGCTGCCCGGAACCTACTCGACCCTGTGGTTCGAAGCGACGAAGACCGGCGTCTTCAACCTCTTCTGCGCCGAGTACTGCGGCACGGAACACGCGCTGATGAAAGGCAACGTCTACGTGATGGAGCTGCCTGAATACCAGCGTTGGCTGGAAGAGGGCAACACAGGCGACATCGCGATGGCCTCCTCGGGCGAGCATCTCTTCAACCGCATGGGGTGCGTCGTGTGTCATCGGGAAGGCTCCGGCGCCCGCGGTCCCGCGCTGACGGGCCTGTTCGGAAGCGAGGTTCAGCTCACCGGCGGCGAGACGACAGTCGCTGACGAAGCGTACCTCCGTGAGTCGATCATGAACCCGAAGGCGCACGTCGTCGCGGGGTACACGCCCCTCATGCCCACGTTCGAAGGTCAGCTCAGCCAGGATGACATCGCGCAACTGATCAGCTACATCAAGTCGCTCGACGACGCGGGCGATCCGGGAAGCGCCTCATGAGTACGCAGATCGCCGAAGCCGATGCCTTGCCGCGCCCGAACTACCTCAATGTGAAGCGGAGCATTCTGTCCTGGCTGCTCACCACGGACCACAAGCGCATCGGGATCCTCTACCTGATCTCGATCACCGTGTTCTTCCTGGCCGGCGGCCTCTTCGCTGCGTTGATCCGCATCGAGTTGCTCACCCCCCAAGCCGACCTCGTCGAGTCGGACATCTACAACCGCCTGTTCACCCTCCACGGCATCATCATGATCTTCTTCTTCCTGGTGCCGTCGATTCCGGCCGTGTTGGGCAACTTTCTGCTGCCGCTCATGCTCGGCGCAAAGGACCTCGCCTTTCCCAGACTTAATCTGCTGAGCTGGTACCTCTACTGGATCGGCGGCGTGTTCGCCGTGGTCGTGCTGCTCCAGGGCGGCGTGGACACCGGCTGGACGTTCTACACGCCCTTCAGCAGCTTCGCCTCGAACGGCAACGTCGTGCTCGCCGCCGCCGGCGGATTCGTCGCGGGGTTCTCATCGATCCTGACGGGCCTCAACTTCATCGTCACCATCCACAAGATGCGCGCGCCGGGCCTCACCTGGTTCCGACTCCCGCTGTTCGTCTGGGCCCACTACGCCACGAGCCTGATCCAGGTCCTCGCCACGCCGGTGCTCGGCATCTCCCTGGTCCTGATCATGGTCGAGCGCGTCTGGCGCGTCGGCATCTTCGACCCGACGATCGGCGGCGACCCCGTGCTGTTCCAGCACCTGTTCTGGTTCTACTCGCACCCGGCCGTCTACATCATGATCCTTCCCGGCATGGGCGTCGTCAGCGAGGTCATCACCTGCTTCTCGCGCAAGCGGATCTTCGGCTACCACATGATCGCCTTCTCGAGTCTGGCGATCGCGATTCTCGGCTTCCTCGTGTGGGGCCACCACATGTTCGTCAGCACGCAGGCCATGTACACCGGCATCGTGTTCTCAATTCTCACCATGCTCGTGGCCATCCCTTCGGCCATCAAGGTATTCAACTGGACGGCGACCCTGTACAAAGGGCAGATCTACTTCGAGGCCCCGATGCTGTTCGTCTTCGGCTTCCTCGGCCTGTTCACCATCGGCGGGCTCACGGGCTTGTTCCTGGGCCTGCTCGCCGCCGACATCCACTTCCACGACACCCATTTCGTCGTCGCGCATTTCCACTACGTCATGGTCGGCGGTATGGTGATGGCCTATCTGGCCGGGCTGCACTTCTGGTGGCCCAAGATGACCGGTCGCATGTATAACCGGCAGCTCGCCGCGCTCGCAGCCATCCTGATCTTCGTCGGCTTCAACATGACCTTTTTCCCGCAGTTCATCCTCGGCGCCCTCGGCATGCCCCGGCGGTACCACGTCTACAATGAAGAGTTCCAGCTCCTGAACGTCATGTCGACGGCGGGCGCGGGCGTAATGGGCATCGGCTACCTGCTCCCGCTCATCTACATGCCGCTGTCGCTCTTCGTCGGCAAGCGTGCGGGCGCCAACCCGTGGCTCGCGAAGGGCCTCGAGTGGACCGTGCCGTCGCCGCCGACGACCTACAACTTCGATCATACGCCCGTGGTGACGGAAGAGCCGTACGCGTACGACAACCGCCTGCACGCGGCGGGCATGGGCCAAGGGGAGTAAGAGGGTGTCGCACAGCAGCCAGGTGGCGCATCATTTCGAAGACATCGAGCAGCAGAACGAGTCGCTCGTCCTCGGCATGTGGCTGTTTCTGGCCACCGAAGTCATGTTCTTCGGCGGCCTGTTCACCGCCTACGTGGTCTACCGAACGACCTACTCGGAGGTCTTCCACGAGGCGAGTCGCACGCTCGATTTCACCCTCGGCACGGTCAATACCCTGATCCTGCTCGTGAGCAGCCTGACCATGGCGATGGGGGTCTACGCGGCCAAGACGGGGAGAAGGAACCTGCTCCCGCTGATGCTCGTCGCGACGATCATTCTTGGCCTGGCGTTCCTGGGCGTCAAGGCGGTCGAGTACAGCCAGAAGTTCGAGCATCACCTCGTACCGGGCGCGGGTTTCGTCTGGCCGGGCGGCAATCCGCCCCATGCGCAGCTCTTCTTCGTGCTCTACTTCATCATGACCGGCATGCACGCCTTCCACATGGTCATCGGCATCGTCATGATGGCGATGCTGCTGGTCATGGCCATGCTCGGCAAGTTCGGCCCCGAACGCTATATGGGCGTCGAGATGGCCGGGTTGTACTGGCACTTCGTCGATATTGTCTGGGTGTTCCTGTTTCCGCTGCTCTACCTGATCGACCGATCCTGAGCGGGGAGTGATTGTCCATGTCCAGCGGTCCGCACGTCGTTCCCATCCGAGTCCTGTTCTCCGTCTTCGCGGCGCTCATCGTCTTGCTCGCCGCGACCGTCGCCGCGGCATTCGTCAACTGGGGCGCGTTCAACCCGCTCATCGCCATGACCATCGCGACGATCAAGGCCCTGCTGATCGTGCTGTTCTTCATGGAAGTGCGCTACAGCAGCCGCCTCACCATGGTGATGGTCGGCGGCGGGTTCGTCTGGCTCGCCATCCTCATGATCATCACCATGAGCGACTACGTCAGTCGCCACCTGGTGGGCGTCGGTCAGCCGTGGTGAGATCCTGATCGCCCCCCTTGCGTGCGGTCGGCCACATCCGACGTCGCGCCCCGCGTTTTGCGCCCGCGATGCGTCCTGCCTATAATCCAGCCGATTGACCGTCTGCCGGTTGTCGGAAGGAGTCCCGCTCTTGGGCGCATTCAACCATCTCAGTTCGCTCCGGGAGCGCTGTCTCGGGAGCCCAATGCCCAATGCCTAGTCCGGCCGAACTGTTGCGGGCGACTTGGAGCGAGATGGGGCGGAACCGGTTGACCGTTCTGTCCTACTGCGCCGCCCGAGCCGCGCTTGTCGCCCTGTACTTCACCCTCGCGCTGATGCTGGACCCGGGGGAGGAGGGGACCAGGCCCGCCTGGCTCCCCGCGGTCGCGTTCGCCCTGGAACTGCTGGTCTTCGCGGGGATGGCCGCCCTCACGGCCGCTCTTTTCACCCTGATCGGTCGGGAGCTCGGAAAGCCGCTCTGGAAAGTGGAGAGCCCGATGGAGGGCATCCGGCGCTTCTTCATGCCGTGGTACCTGCTCTTCCTGATCACGCTCCTCACGGCCCGCGTCGCCATACTCGGCGTCGGCACGGCGGGGGAGTCCGCCGCTTGGTCCATGCTGCTCGTGGGCATTCCTTTTCTCTCCGCGCTGGCCATTCCGGTCGGCGCGGCGGTGATGTTCCTGGGACGCTTCGAATGGCAGGAGCTGGGCGAGGCGATGGCTCCGCTGATTCGCCAGTCCGGCTCCGTCGTCATGCTCACGCTCATCGGGTCGCTCGTCTATTTCCTGCTGACCGCGGTGGGTTTCGCGATGCCCCGTGAGCAGATAGCCGTCCACGTCGTCCTGGACGTGATCTGGGCCGCTACGGACTGCCTCCTCTTCATCGGGGCGTGGCTGGTTTGTCAGTTTGACCGGGACAACCCCGACACCGATTTCGACTTCTGACCCGCCTGCTCGGCTCGGCCCCTCGCCCTCCTCGTGTGGTACACTCCCGGTGTGCGCGCCGCGAGCCCCGCGGAGCGCTCGCCGGGGGCGGATCGCGCCTCCGATCTCGAAGTTGCATCCCAGGAGAATCAGCGTGGAAAGAACAACACCCGACCCGCAGAATGACAATGAACCCGTCTCGACGAGTTTCGAGGATCTGGCAGGTCCTGATCTCTTCGAGACCACGCCGTCGGAGGTCACGCAGGACGAGCGCAAGGATGAGGACGATCCCCTCGAATCCGCGCCGGTCTACACGCAGGAAGGCGCCCGCATTGTCGGCGGCGCCGAGGCGGGTGCGCGCAAGCCGGTCCGCATGGACGCCCTTGGGGCCAGCGGCCACGAGCCCACGCCATTCTGGCGGGGCAGCTTGGCCACGGCGGCCATGGCGGTAGCGACGCTCCTCGGCGCGGGGGCGATCATGGACCTGGCCGGACGCGCACCATGGGCTCGCTACATCATCGCCGCGCCGACCTTCTTCGCGTGCATCGCGTTGTGGTGGGGGGTGCGCGGCATCCTCACCAGCGACACCCAGGGCGGACGTCTGATGTCCATCGTCGGCGCAGCCATCGGGGCCATCGTGGTTATCTGGTCGGCGGCGGGCATGGCAGGGCTGTTCTGACGGCGCCGGCTTGACGGCCCCACGGATCGGGAAGCACATAGCAGAAGGGCGGGGGAGAACCCGCCCTTTGCGCGCCTGATTCTGACGTGGGAACGCCGACGGTCCCGCGCGTGGCTATGGCTGTTGCGCGGGCGGCGCGGCCGGAGGCGTCTGGGGCGCGGCCGGAGGCGTCTGCGGCGCCTGCGGTTGCTGCGGCGAGTACCGCATGAGTCGCTCGATCCGCCGCTGCTCCAACTCCTCTGGCGTCATGTTCTGCAGCGACTCCTGCTGCTCCTGCTCCGCGCGTTCGAGCGCGCGAGCGGGATCCGTCTGGACCGCCACCACCAGGAGTACCGCCGCGATCACGCTCAGTCCAATCCCCGCCAGGCTGATCAGCCGTTTGTCCTCATAGCGGAAGCTCAACAGCGCCGCGATCCCCCAGAAGGTCGCGAACACCGGGATGATCATCAGCACCCATGGCGTCGACATCACATTGCCGCCGCCGATGTCGAACCGCCGGAGACCGGGGAAGACCAGCAAGGCCAACGCGACGACGACGGCGAGGATCGCCGTGATGATGGAGAGACGCCATGGCGGCGCAAACTCCTGCACGCTGCCGACAAGCGCCTCCTGCTCGAGGCCCTCTTCTTCCTCATCACGCAGATCCTGCAAGCCCGTCCCGCCGGTCGTGGCGGCGGCGGCGGCTTCGCCCTCGTGACTGTGCTCCTTGCGCCGCTCGCTTTTGGCCGCTTTGCGCGCCTCATAGCACGAGCCGCACAGTTGACGACCGCTGCTGGTCAGGTGCACGTGGTCGGGGCAGATTGTCTTGGCGCACTTCTCGCACTTGATGGCATGCTCTTCGCAGAGCAGCTTCTTGCATTCCTCGCAATAGCCCACCGAGCTCCGCACGCCGCACACTTCACACTGCATGGTCAATCTCCCCTTGCGTCCAACACTACGGCGCGGGCCGGAAACCGTCTCCGCGCCTGCGCCGCATACTATCTGAGACGCGATTCTGATCTCGCCGTGGCGGAGAACGGTCTACGCACGTCGCCTTCTCCATTCTCGACCGCACGCCCTGTCCCGCCCGGACTCAGTACACACGATTGAACCACAGGTCGCGATACAGCGGGTCGTTCGGGTAGTACCAGTAGCGCGGCTCGAACGGCGTGCCAGGCAGCCGGTTCCCGCACCACGGCGGAATGTTCAACAGCGGGCTGTTGTCATACGGGTTCGCCCGCAGGAAATCCATGAAGTCCGTCGTGTAGGGGAGCTCGTTGAAGTCGAACCGGAACCACGTGTCGCGCGGCGTCTGCACCTGCTGGTATTTCTTGTACTCGACGTGCCCGTCCAGATAGAGCACGTTGCCGCCCAGCGGGAAATGCGCGAACTGCAGACGCCCCTGCGACGCCACCGAGTCGAACAGCACCGGGATCTTCGAGTCCGGCACCACGTCACTGCCCGGATTGTTGATGTCACGGATAAACACGCGCCCAATGCCGATCGAGGTCCGATAGAACGTATCGCCTCCGCCCGGCGCATGCCCGTAGCCCGGCACGGTCCAGTACTCGTCGACGACCTGGTTCTCCTCCATAAAGTTCACCGCGCCCTCGTACATCAACCGGGACAGCCGGTCCCACAGGAAAATCCCGTGTTCCGTCTTGGTGATCGCGTACGGGAAGTAGGTGTACATCTGGTTCGACACGCACTCGCAGTCGGGGCGCGCCCCTTGCAGACGCCCCAGCACGACGTCGTTGCGCCGGTCCAGGTAGAGGTTCGGGTCGATGTAGTCCTGGTGGAACGTCATGTCCATGAACCAGTTCTCTCGGTCCACGTCGGACGCGGCCAAGGCCGACGGACACACCAGCGTACGCAGGTCGTTCAGGTAATCCGGAAACAGCGTCGCCGTGTCCATGATGTAGTTGTTGCGCATCAGACGCCGCGGATAGTAGCCCAGGATGTACCGGTCGAACTCCGGCGGATAGTTGAGGTTGGGCTCGCCCCAGAACGCGTTCGGGTTGCCAGGCGGCAGCGCGTCCTTGTTCTCGTTCGCATACATCAGGAAAACGAGGCCCATCTGCCGCAGGTTGTTCGAGCACGAGACCTTGTTCGCGGCCTCGCGCGCTCGTGCCAACGCCGGCAGGAGCATCGCCGCCAGGATGCTGATGATGGTGATTACGACCAGCAGCTCGATAAGGGTGAATCCGAATTGCGTGCGTGTGCGTTTCATGACGCAGCCCCTTCCAAATCGGCGCTCCGACGCTCGAGGCGTTCGGGTTATCCCCGAATAGTCATGTTCGTGAGAAGCGGCGACGGGGTTCGTCGCCTCCCCTTTCTCGCCTTGGTGACGTGGTAGCACAGATCCGGTCGATCTGTCAACAGAAATGCTTGCACTGTGCATTCTGTAAGGTCACACTATGTATATTATACACGGCTTCCGTCCCGTCCGGCATCGCGCTCGCCTTGACCTGTCCACGTACCGTCGCTAAGCTCATGCCCGGTCTCGTGCAGGGGTGCGGGGCCTCGTCGAGGACCTCGCCGTGTGCGGAGGAGACGCCTGTCCATGCGAAAGCGGCTTCCGTTCATCATCCTCTATGCCGCCGTCGCGATCATCCTCGGCGCGGCATCCGCCTGGCCCGTGACAGACGTCGCCGGCCTGGCGCACGCCCTCGCGAACGCCCTGTTCCTGTTCGCGGGACTCGCCGCGTTCCTCGTGCTCCTCCCGCAACGCTTCTCGCTCCCCGTCCAGATCTTCATCGCGATGGTCGCGGGCATTGCCGTGGGCTGGGTCCTCACCCCGTGGGATCCGCCCCTGGTCACCGACTATCTCGGCGTGTTCGGCCAGCTCTTCGTGCTCCTGCTCAAACTCGTCATCACGCCCCTGATCTTCGTGTCCATCGTCTGCGGCGTCGCCGGCATCGGCGACGTGCGCAAACTCGGATCGCTCGGCGCCAAGACCATCGGGTTCTACCTGATGACCACCGCGGCCGCCGTGCTGATCGGCCTCACCTGCGTCAATGTCGTCCAACCGGGCGCCGGCCGCGCCCATCTGCGCGACCAGGTCCAGGAGGATCGGCAGACCCAAGAGCGCACGAACCTGGGCGTGATGCTGCGGGACGAGGCCCTGCCGCGCCTCATCCAGAACCCCATCATGGCCGGGCAAGACGTGATCGCGGTCATCTTCTTCGCCCTGCTGTTCGGCGCCGCGCTGGCAAGCATCGGACCGCCGGCCGAGGCCGCCATCGCAACCTTCCGCGGACTCGACCGCGCCCTGATCACCATCATCCTATGGATCATGGCCCTCGCCCCGATCGGCGTGTTCGCCCTCATGGCCGGGGCGATCTCCGAGCTCGGCCTCCAGTACGTCTACACGCTCGCCAAATACTGCTTCACCGTATTCCTCGGGTTGGGGCTGCACTTCTGCCTGCTATGCCTGGTGATCGTCCCTGTGCTGGGCAGGGTGTCGCCGATGCGGTTCCTTCGCGGCATGCTCCCGGCATTTGAAGTCGCGTTCAGCACCTCGTCCAGCTCCGCCACCATTCCCGTCACGATGGAGTGCGCCTCGAAGCGCGTCGGGGCGGACGAGGACATCTGCAGCTTCATGCTCCCGATCGGCGCCACGATCAACATGGACGGCACCGCGCTCTACGTCAGCGTTGCGAGCCTGTTCGTCGCACAGGTCTACGGCGTCGACCTGAGCATCCAGCAGCAGCTCATGGTCTTCCTCACCGCCGTCATGGTCTCCATCGGCACGGCGGGCATCCCGGGGGCGAGCATCGGCCTGATGGCGATCATCCTGTCCTCCGTCGGGCTTCCGCCCGAAGGCGTCGGCATCGTCATCGGCGTCGACCGCATCCTCGACATGACGCGCACCGTGGTCAACATCACCGGCGACAGCGTGGGGACGGTCGTGATCTCGCGAAGCGAAGGACGCATGACCGACCCGGCCTCCTCCGCCGCGTCCTGATGCCGCGCCCGGGAGCCTCCGCCCTCCGCCAGAACGGCTTCCGGTTTTGATTCAGCGCGCCGGATGGGTATACTGCTTCCCCTCTATGGATCGAGGAGCCGCGCTCCGCTCGGACCGGTTCAAGGCGGGAGGGGAGTCGTCTCCGAAACGGCGCCGCCCCGTCAGCGCGACTACCCTGGGAGGAGCACCGGAATGGCTTTCTGTTACGAGGAACCTTCGCGCACCTTCAGCGAATATCTCCTCATCCCCAACGAAACCACCCGCGAGTGTGTTCCGAACAATGTGGACCTGCGCGCGCCGGTCGTCCGTCACAACCGAGGCGAGAAGCCGGCCCTCCGCCTCAACATCCCCATCACTTCGGCGATCATGCAGTCCGTGTCCAACGCGCGACTGGCCATCGCTTTGGCCCGCTCCGGCGGCATGTCGTTCATCTACAGCTCGCAGCCCATCGAGGCCCAGGCCGACATGGTCCGGGCCGTGAAGAAATTCAAGGCCGGGTTCGTCGTGAGCGACGCGAATCTCAGCCCGAAACACACACTGCGCGACGTGGTCGACACCACCGCGCGCACCGGCCACTCGACAATCCCCATCACCGAGGACGGCAGCCCGCGGGGGCGCCTGCTCGGCATCTTGACCAGCCGCGACTTTCGTCCCCACAGGGCCGACCTGAGCACGCCCGTCGAGCAGGTCATGACGCCCGTGTCGCGCATGGTGTTCGCCCGCGAAGGCATCTCGCTCACCGAAGCGAACGACCTGATCTGGGAGAAGAAGCTCAACTGCCTGCCCATCGTCAACGAGCGTCAGGAGCTGGTTCACCTCGTTTTCCGCAAGGACTACGACGAACACCGCCAGAACCCGAACGAGCTCGTGGACAACGAGAAGCGCCTCGTGGTGGGCGCCGGCATCAACAGCCGCGACTACCGCGAACGCGTGCCCGCGCTGATCGAGGCCGGCGTGAACGTCCTCTGCGTCGACTCTTCCGACGGCCACTCCGTGTGGCAGCGCGACACCATCGAATACGTCAAGAGCGAGTTCGGCGCGGATGCCCGGATCGGAGCGGGCAACGTCGTCGACGACCGCGGCTTCCGCTACCTCGCGGACGCGGGCGCCGACTTCGTGAAGGTCGGCATCGGCCCCGGCTCGATCTGCATCACCCGCGAGCAGAAGGGCATCGGCCGCGGCCAGGCGACGGCCGTCATGGAGGTGGCCAACGCGCGCAACGCCTATCTCGAAGAGACCGGCGTCTACGTGCCGATCTGCTCGGATGGCGGCATTCTGCATGACTACCACATTGTGCTCGCGCTGGCCATGGGCGCCGACTTCGTCATGCTCGGGCGCTATTTCGCGCGCTTCGATGAAAGCCCCGGTCGCCAGATTTGGACCGGCGGGCGCGTCATGAAGGAGTACTGGGGCGAAGGCTCCAACCGCGCACGCAACTGGCAGCGCTACGACATCGGCGGCGACGCCTCCCTCGCGTTCGAAGAGGGCGTAGACGCGCTCGTTCCCTATGCGGGAAGCCTCAAGGACAACGTCGCCGGCTCCATCTACAAGGTCAAATCAACCATGTGCAACTGCGGCGCCGTCAACATCCCGCAACTCCAAGCGACGGCGCGGCTGACCCTTGTCTCCGCTACGAGCATCCGAGAGGGCGGGGCGCACGACGTGGTCCTCAAGGATCGCGACGCCACCGCGGAGACCTGACTCCGCGGGGCGCCTGATGGCCCAACCGCCGGGCGGCCCGATGCTCGCTCCGGGTAAAGGAACCGCGCCTGATGGAAGGTACACCCAGGCCCGTCATCGTACTCGATTTCGGGGCTCAATACAGCAAGCTCATTGCGCGACGCGTGCGCGAGGCCCGCGTATACAGCGTCATCGCGCCCTACAACACCCCCGCCGAGGAGATCCGGGCGCTGGACCCTGTCGGGCTGATCCTGAGCGGCGGCCCGGCGAGCGTGCATGCGCGGAACGCGCCCTTGCCCGACCCCGCCATCTTCGACCTCGGCGTGCCCGTGCTCGGCATCTGCTATGGCTTGCAGGTGATCGCCCATATGCTCGGCGGGCGCGTCGCCCCATCGCTCAAACGCGAATACGGCATCGCCCACCTCAGCCACAACGACGCCCTCGGCTTTTTCAGCGGCGTCGATGAACGCACCCAGGTGTGGATGAGCCACGGCGACGTGATCGAGCAATTGCCCGCTGGGTTCAAAGTCATCGGTTCCACGGACAACTGCCCGTACGCCGCCATCGCCGATCCCGCCCGCGCCCTGTTCGGCGTGCAGTTTCATCCGGAAGTGGCCCACACCCCGCAGGGCCCGCGCATCGTCTCCAACTTCGTACACAAAACCTGCGGGTGCGGCGCCGACTGGGACATGGGCTCGTTCGCCGAGATCGCCATGACGGATATCCGCCAGCGCGTGGGCGAGAACGGCCGCGTAGTGTGCGCCTTGAGCGGCGGCGTCGACTCGAGCGTCGCCGCCATGCTGATCCACCGCGCCATCGGCGACCGTCTCACCTGCGTGTTCGTCAACAACGGGATGCTCCGACAGGGCGAACCGGAGATGGTGCAGCAGGTCTTCCGCGACAACTTCCATGTGCACCTGATCTACGTCGACGCGGAAGAGCGCTTTTTGTCTGAGCTTCGCGGCATCAGCGACCCCGAAGAGAAGCGGAAGATCATCGGGCGGATCTTCATCGAGGTCTTCGAGGAGGAGGCCGGACGCCTCGGCCGGATCGACTTCCTCGCGCAGGGCACGCTCTACCCGGACGTCATCGAGAGCGTATCCGCCAACGGCGGACCGTCCGTCACCATCAAGAGCCACCACAATGTCGGGGGGCTCCCGGAGCACATGAACCTCAAGCTCGTGGAGCCGCTGCGCGAGTTGTTCAAAGACGAGGTGCGCGCCTTGGGCCGCGAGCTTGGCCTGCCCGACGACATCGTGCAGCGCCACCCCTTCCCGGGCCCGGGGCTCGGCGTGCGGTGCGTCGGCGAAGTCACCCGCGACCGCCTCGAGACCCTGCGCGCGGCGGACGCGATCTTCATCGATGAGATCAAGCGCGCCGGCCTGTACCATGACATCTGGCAGGCGTTGGTCTGCCTGCTGCCGGTCCGCAGCGTCGGCGTACAAGGCGACGAACGCACGTACGAGGAGGTCTGCTCGTTGCGGGCGGTTACCAGCGAGGACGCGATGACCGCTGACTGGTTCCGCTTCCCGCCGGACGTCCTCCAGCGCGTCGCCAACCGCATCTGCAACGAGGTTCGCCACGTCAACCGCGTGCTCTACGACGTCACATCCAAGCCGCCGGGCACCATCGAGTGGGAGTGACCCCCGGCGCGGAGCGACACGCAGAGGAGGCAACATGAAGTTCGCTACGGAGTATCTCTGGTTCGAGACCAAGCGTCATCGCGAGTACATCAACATCACCGATCGCGTCGAGGAGGTCGTCCGGAAGAGCGGCATCCGCGAAGGTATGGCTCTTGTCAGTGCGATGCACATCACCGCGGGCGTCTACGTGAATGACGCGGAATCGGGTCTGATCCAGGACATCGACGACTGGCTCGAGCAGCTCTGTCCCTACCGCGACGGCTATCGCCACCATCGCACCGGCGAGACCAACGGCGACTCGCATCTCAAAAGCCTCATGATCCACCATGAGGTCATCGTGCCGGTCACGGACGGCAGACTGGATCTCGGGCCGTGGCAGCAGGTCTACTATGCGGAATTCGATGGCCAGCGCCGGAAGCGCGCCATCATCAAGGTGATGGGCGAGTAACGGCCCAGACCGGGAAGGAGCCGCAGCCATGTCGAGACGCGCGCACGGGATCGCGCCGCTTGCCGCACTCGCGCTGCTGGTCTGCGCGGCGGTCGGTTGCGGCGGCGACGCCGAGCCCTACACGCCGCCCGACTACACGCCGGACGACGCACAGGATGCGACCGACGCGACCGAATCCTCGGAAGACGCCGTGCCGCTCTCGGAACTGGCGCTCGACGTCGACCCGTTCTGCGGCATGGCCCTGGTCGACGGCGAGATTACGGTGACCGCGGAATACGACGGCAAGACCTACGGCTTCTGTTGCACGCACTGCCGCGACCGCTTCCTGGCCGACCCCGCCGAACGGCTCGCGATCCACGCCAGACGGCAGGAGCAAACCGAGGAACGCGGGGAAGAGGCGCCGTGAGCCGCGCCGCGTTGCGACGTCTCGCGGCGGCGCCGCCCGCCCGCGCACGGGGGATCGTGATCCCGACGGGCGGCCTGACGCCCCTCCTCGACCTGCTCACGTTTCTCTTCTACCCGGCGCGGTTGCTCTTCATCTCGTTCACGGCGTAGGTCGGGCCGGACGTCCTCGCAAGGGATGGCCCCCGGAGGAGCTGAGCGATGAAACGATGTCATGCGTGCGGCGCGCCCTGGGTCTCGGAGAAGAAGCAGCCCGGGGTGAAGGAGTTCTGCGAGCAGTGCGGCGCCTACCTGCACTGCTGCCTGAACTGCCGGTTCTATGACCCCTCCAAACACAACGCCTGCGCCATTCCCAACACCGACTGGGTGGGCGACAAGACGGCGGCCTGCTTCTGCGACGAGTTCGAGTTCGCCGACCGCGACGCCCCGGTCAGGCCGGAAGCCAAGCGAGACGAAGCCCGGTCCGCATTCGATCGCCTGTTCGGCGACGACTGACCCCCGGGCCGCCGAGGTAGCCTCAGGCGCCGCGATGCGGTATCCTGCCCTCCGTTGAGAGCAACGCCAGCAACGCCAATGGAGGGTCCTCGTCGTGCGTTCTCAGATCGTCATCGCAGCCGTCATGTTCTCCGCAGTGGGCTACGCCGGTGAACACGCCGCGGACGTCATCGTGTACGGAGGCACGTCGGGAGGCGTGGCCGCGTCCGTCCAGGTCGCCCGCATGGGCAAGTCCGTCATCCTCATCGAACCGAGCGCGCATGTCGGCGGGCTCACCGCCGGCGGTCTCGGCGCGACCGACATCGGCCGGAAGGTCGCCATCGGCGGCATCTCCCGCGAGTTCTATCAGCGCATCCATCGCCACTACCAACAGCCCGAGGCGTGGCGCAACGAGACCCTCGAAACCTACGGAGAGCGCACCAACAACCGTCTGCTGGACACGGACACGATGTGGGGGTTCGAGCCGCATGTCGCCGAAAAGACGTTCGAGGCCATGCTCGCCGAGGCCGGCGTGACCGTCGTGCGGGGCGAACGCCTCGACATGGCGAAAGGCGTCGAGATGGACGGCGACCGCATCGTCGCCGTCACCATGGAATCCGGCGCGCGGTTCCGCGGCGCGGCCTTCATCGACGCGACCTACGAGGGCGACCTTATGGCGAAAGCCGGCGTGTCGTACACCGTGGGTCGCGAAGCCAACGCCCAGTACGGCGAGACGCTGAACGGCGTGCAGGTGCAGAACGCGGTCCACCATCAGTTCGTGGCGCCGGTCGACCCGTATGTCACGCCGGGCGATCCCGACAGCGGCCTGCTGCCCGGCGTGCATGGCGACGGACCGGGGGAGGAGGGCGCGGCCGACCACCGCGTGCAAGCCTACTGCTTCCGCATGTGCACGACCGACGACCCCGAGAACCGCGTCGCGTGGCCCAAGCCCGACGGCTACGATCCGCTGCGCTATGAACTGCTTCTGCGCAACTTCGAAGCGGGCGACCACCGCGTGCCGTGGCATCCATCGCATATGCCGAATCGCAAGACCGACACCAACAACAACTTCGCCATCTCGACCGACAACATCGGGATGAACTACGACTATCCGGAGGCGGACTACGCCGCCCGCGAGCGCATCATCGCCGAGCACCGGACCTATCAGCAAGGGCTCATGTGGACCCTCGCGAACAGCCCGCGCGTGCCGGAGACCGTGCGAGAAGAGTTCCGGCGGTTCGGCCTCGCCGCGGACGAGTTCACCGACAACGGCAACTGGCCGCACCAGCTCTACGTGCGCGAGGCCCGGCGCATGGTCAGCGACTACGTCATGACCGAGCACGACTGCAAGCATGAGCGCGCCGCCGCCGACCCCGTAGGGCTCGGAGCCTACGGCATGGACTCGCACAACACGCAGCGGTACGTGGATGAGAACGGCCACGCGCGAAACGAGGGCGACGTCCAGGTCCCCGTTGCGGGTCCGTATCCCGTCAGCTATCGGTCCATCGTCCCCAAGCAGGGCGAATGCGCGAACCTGCTCGTGCCCGTGTGCCTTTCCGCGACCCACATTGCGTACGGGTCGATCCGCATGGAGCCCGTGTTCATGATCCTCGGGCAATCCGCCGCCACGGCCGCCGTCATGGCAATAGATGACGACGTCGCCGTGCAGGAGGTCGACTACGCCAGACTCCGCGAACGTCTCCTGGCCGACGGCCAGGTTCTCGCGTGGTCGCCGGAGGAGTAGGGGAGCGGGAAGGGATTCCCGGATCGCGCTACGCGCGCATCTCGGCGTAATGCCGCAGTATCGCGTCGTAGGCGGGTTCGTCCGGTCGAACGCCGCACACCGCCTCGAGCACGGCGCCCGGGCCATCCCCCTGGATCATCGCCCGCATCCGAACGCATTCGTCATCGTCTTCGTCGAAGTAGTGCAGCGCCGCCGCGATGGTCCGGTGCACGGGGTCGCCGTCGATCCCGTGGCGCTCCAGCAGACGGAGCAGCCCCGTCAGCCGCTCTGACGGCCCCAGCTTGCGCAACGGCTGCCGCCCAACCCGCGCCGCGGTGTCGACCAACGCCCGGTTCGGATAGCGGTAGGTCAGCAGGCTGTGCAGGTGCTGCTCGAGTTCCGTCCGCTCCAGCCCGTACGACGCGTGCAACCCCTCCGCCCCCGCGGACAGCAGGCACTGAAGGACCGACGCGACGGCCGGCACGTCGAGCGCGTCCACAAGACGTCGACAGCCGTTGAGGGCCCCCAGGTACGCCAGGGCGGCGTGGCCCGCATTGTTCGTGAACAGCTTCCGTTTGTAGTACGGCTCGAGCTGGTCCACGAAGTGCAGGCCCGCAATCGCCGGCGGCGTTCCCGGCCACGCGCTCCCGTCCGCGAACAGCGTCTCGCAACTCTCGCCGACCAAGTCAAGCCCCTCGCCCGGCCGCACCATCCGCTCGACCGATGCGGGCACGAAGGCGACCCGGTCCGGGCCGACGCCCGCCTGCGCCAGACGATCCGACATCTCGCCGGCGGCGTCGGGCCAGTTCTCGCACAACAACACGGGCAGCGCGGAGCGATCCGGCGGCAGCGCCTGCGCGAGCGCGTGTGCAACCGAGCCCAGATGCGCGCCGCCCACGGCCGTGACGGCGAAGACGCAGTCGGCCAGCGCCGACCGCAGCGCGCCGAAGTCCTCCGGAGCGATCACGCCATAGCCCGACACGGCGACCTGCTCCTCGCGCCGTCCGGTCAACTGAACGCAGTAGCCCCCGGCCTCGGCCAGGCGTCGACGCAGCTCCGCCGACGCCTCCACGAACACCGGGGTCATGCCGGCTTGGGTCAGCAACGGGCCCGCCAGTCCTCGGCCGATGCTCCCTGCACCGAAGACGACGGCCGAGCCGCCGGTCATCGCGTCTGCGCCGGCTCGTCCGTGCGGACGGAACGCGCACCGTCTGCACGCCCGTTGCCGCTCTGCGCCGCCGCGTCCAGGAACCCTTCGAGGCCCAGCGCGGTCATCGGGTGGTCCATCATCGCCTCGAACACGGCGAAGGGGATGGCCACGCTGTGCGCGCCGGCCAGGATGACCTGGATCACCTGCTCCACGTCCTTGATGCTCGCGCCGATGATGCAGGTCTCCGTCAGGTTCCACGCATCGAGAAGCTGTCGCATCGTCCCGATCGCCGCGATCCCGTCGCTCCCCGTCATCCGTGCGCGTCCGATGAACGGACTGATGAACGGCGACCCCGCCAATGCCGCCATCAGCGCCTGCGTCGGGTTGTAGATCAGCGTCGCGTTCGTGCGCACGCCTTCGGCCGCCAGCCGCTTGACCGCCGCCAGACCGAACCCGTTCGCCGTCACCTTCACCGCCAGACACGGGTCCATCGCGTGAATCTCGCGCGCGTGCCGGCAAACTTCATCGATATCCCGACCCAGCGCCTGGAACGCGATGGGACCGTCGAAGAAAGCCCGGATCTCGTCCAACACCTGGCGATACGTCTTCCCCGACAGCATGATCTTCCGCGGGTTCGTGGCCACGCCGTTGATGAGGCCCGTGCTCGCCGCCGCCCGGATCTCGTCCACCTCCGCTGTGTCCAGAAAGATCCGGAAACCGCTCATATCCATTGCTCTGCGTCCTTTCATTGTGTTCGTCGTCGCCGCCTGCGCGCCGTCCGTTCAGTCTGTCCAGCGCCGCCGGCGCCCTGCTATCCCTTCGCGCCCGGCGTGGCACGGTACATCTTGCGATACGCGCGGGGCGACATGCCATAGTGCTTGCGGAAGGCGTTCGAGAAGTGCGCGGCATCCGCGTAGCCGCATTCCGCGGCGACCTCCGTAACGCTCACCGAGGGGTTGAGCAGCTTGCGCGCGGCCCATTGTACGCGACGTCGGGTGAAATACTCGCTCGGCGAGGCCCCCGTGGCTTCCTTGAACACCGTGTCCAGCCGCTTGTGCGAGAGCGCGACCGCCTGCGCCACCTCGGCCACGTCCAGAGGCGTCCCTTCGCGCACGAACGCCTCGATCAGTTCCATCGCCTCCCACACTTCCTTTCGGAACGGCAGTTCAGAGGTCTCGGGGTGCTCCCGCACGAAGGCCCGCGCCAGGATGATCAGCGTCTTGAGCAGGCACACGCGCAGGAACACCAGCGAGGAGGTCTCGGCGTTCCATTCGCGATTGATCGCCCGCAGTTCGCCGTCCACCGCTGCGAGCTCCTCCTGCGTCAGGCAGAACTGGGCCGCGTCCGGGTAGAGCGGCTTCGGGAAGAGCGAAGCCGACAGGAACAGCGGCACAAGCGCCTGCTCGCTCCAGCACCCCGGCAGTTCGTCGGCCAGCCAGTCGGGGAGGAACGCAAGATGGGTCTCCGCGAGACCGTCCAGCTCATCGAGAGCGTGCAGGTGCCCCGGCGCGGCCACGATCACGGTCGTGGCCCGCAGCGGCGTCGTCGCGTAGGGCGTGCGATGCAGGGCGTGGCCGCTGCGGATCAGCGATATCTCGCAGTAGTCGTGGTCGTGCAGCCCCACGTGCGCCCACTCGCTCGTCAGGTGCTGCACCGGCCCGTATTCCTCGCCAGGATGATCCGCGTCGACGCCGTAATGGAGCACACGGTAGGTCGGCCGACCATAGAACAGCGACCACGTCCGGACGGGGCGCGCGGCGGTCATGTCATAGTCACGGTGGCGTACCGTGTACTCCGGCACCAGGTCGTCCGCGTATTCCATACAAAAATCTCTCCAACCGGTGCAAGTCCAGGGGATACGATACAAGTTTGGGTCACTGTGAGTCAATACACGCCCGCGCGGATCTGCCACAATAGCAAGCATGGTTCCCGGGTCGGCGGGCGTTGCTCCGAGCCGGACGGCCACGATCTACAACTCTTTGTGCATCGGGCCGAGCGACGGCCAGGCGGTCGCCGCGAGGCCCAAGAAGCGACGACCGGGCGTCACCGCGGCGTAGCGGAACGCGCGCTCGTCTGGAAGGGAGACTGTATTCATGCGATCAATGAAGAACAGGCATTCCGGGTTCACGCTGATCGAGCTCCTGGTCGTGATTGCCATCATCGCGATCCTGGCCGCGATCCTGCTCCCGGCGCTGGCGCGTGCGCGCGAAGCCGCGCGTCGGGCGTCATGCCAGAACAACCTCAAGCAGTGGGGACTCATCTTCAAGATGTACTCCGGGGAGAACACGGCCGGGCGCTATCCAAACACCACCGGCTACGCCCCTGGGGAGTTCCCGCTGAACAGCCCGATGGTGATGTACCCTCGGGGCGAGGAGCTGTACCCGGACTACTGGAACGACCCGGCGATCGCGCGGTGCCCGTCGGACAGCGGCGGCGACACGTGGGGCGCGCTGATGAACCTGGATTCGGACTACCCGGCCCAGGTGCAGCGCGCATCCACCGCCCTCGCGGCGAACCCGAGCGAGGCGGGGCGGCACTGCCTCAACTCCTTGCTCAGCGTGCCGATCTCCTACATCTACATCGGCTACGCCGTCCGCACGAGCTCGCAGCTCGCCGACGTCATCGCGTCCATGTTCTGGTGGTGCAACATTGACAATGCGATCTACGGCGGTCAGAACCTGCACGGCGCGTGGATCGGCCGCGGCGACATTGAACCCTATGGATGCGAGTACGACATCGCAATCTACATCGGCAAGGGCGTGGGCGACATCACCCCCCAGAGCGCCGGCCAGTTCACCATGCCGCACAACCAAGCCGACCCCAACGCGCGCGATGACGACGGCTCGTTCCTGCCCACGTCCTACAACCAGCTCAAGGAAGGCATCGAGCGCTTCTTCATTACGGACATCAACAACCCCGCCGCGGGCGCCCAGGCGCAGAGCACGCTGCCCATCATGATGGACTCGTGGGCGCAGGAGACCGGTTGGTGGCAGGCCGCCTTTCAGATCCAGGATGCCGGCGTGGCGAAGTTCAACCACGTGCCCGGCGGCGGCAACGTGCTCTACATGGACGGCCATGTCGAGTTCGTCCGCTTTGGCTCGAAGTTCCCTGTGGCCAACTCCGACGGCGGCCTGGGCGCCGGCCTCTCCTGGTGGATGGGCCCGACGGGCGGCTTCGGTTGATCGCACGTCCGGTACCCTGCTGGCAATGAAGCAGTAACAGGATAGGCAGTGCGGACGTGACCGGCGCTCAAACCGTCGAGATCGGCGGGTCACGTCCGCTTTCTTTACAAGTGGGAACACACATGCGTTGGATTATCGCGGCCTTGGTCGGCGCGGCGACGGCGGCGCCCTCGGGGTATTCAGAGGAGCCGGACGCAGCGGAGACCAGCGCCGATCGCGTCGCTCCCCGCTATCTCCTCGTGAACATGCATTACGACACCGCGCGACAGGGCGCGGCGAGGGAGGCCCTGCAGGCCGTCGTCGATGCCCTGCAACCGCCGGACAACCCGAAACTGCGCGTCGGCGTGCATGTGATCTACTCCCTGCTCGAGCTGGACGTCGACACGCTGCGCGCGAGCCTGACCTCGCTCCTCGCGGCGGCGGAGGAGGTCGGCGTGCCCATCCAGCTCGCGCTCGACGGGCAGAACTGGTGGCAGACGCGCCCCGATCTCTGGAACTGGTGGGATCCCGACCTGCCAGGCTACAACCCGGCCAACGCCGAGCACGTCGAGTGGACCGACTGGTCGCCCGAGGCCGCCGTGAAGATCGGTTGGCGCAACTGGGGGAGGCAGATCCGCGTGGCGCCCGCGCCGAACATCCTGCACCCGCAAGTGATCGAGGAGCACCTGATCCGCTACCGCGTCGCTATTCCCCTGATCGCCGAGTGGCATCGACAGCTTCCGGACGACCGCAAACACCTCTTCGCGGGGGTCAAGCTCGGCTGGGAAGCGGGCATCGGCTATAACGCCTTCTACTACCCCGACGGCAACCGCATCTATGAGGCGCACCCGGACACGGAGGCCCACGATCCCGAGACCGGGCTCCAGACGGCCTCTGGTTGGCCCTGCGACGCACAGCGCATCGGCTATGCCGCCGTCAAGACCGCCGGCATCCGGACAGAAGGCGAGCTGACCGTTGCAGACGTCGCCGAAGCCACCCGACGCTACCTCGAGATCCTCGCGCGGAGCGCCGTCGAACTCGGGATGCCCCCCGAACACATCACCGTGCACCAGGGCGGCACGTACGCCCCATTCGACAAGCACCTGCCCTTCAGCGCGGCCTTCAACGACTACGCGATCCCGGGGTGGAGCTTCTACTTCCTCGGGCCCGACGACACCCCCTTGCGCGAAGCGATGGAGACCGCCGGCAGAACGTCTTGGGCCGCGGCGGAGTGGTGGTGGCCGGGGCAGGACGTCGACCAGTGGCGCGCGAACCTCGAGGCGACCCTGCGCTTCATGGACTGCCGGTCGCTTGTCATCTACAACTGGAACCGGTCACTCGAGCGCAACGAGGCCGGGCAAGAGGCCATCCGCCGCCTTGCCGCCGAGTGGACCGAGCAGGCGCCCGCGCGGAACTCCCCAGCGCTCGCGTCCGCGAACGAATGAGGTGACCCATGCACATGCTCCTGACAGCCGTCGTGGCCTTGACGGCCCTCGGACAGTCGGCGGAGGAACCGGAACCAATGATGCGCGGAGAAGAAAAGCCGATGATCCTGGCGTACTATTACACATGGTACACCACCGCCTATGGCAAGCACGGCGAATGGTCCATGTGGATGCGGAAATCCCCAACCACCCTGTACCCGGAGGGCACGGACGCCGACGTCATCCTGTATCCGCCGGCCATCCGCCGCATCGCATCCTGCGCCTACCCGCTCATCGGCCCCTACGACTCCGACACCCGCGAGGTCGTGCGTTGGCACATCCGACTCGCCAAGGCGGCGGGGATCGACGGCTTCTTTGTCGATGTATGGGGCCAGCTCATCGATGTCTGCCGAAGGTCGCTGCTTGACGTCATCCTGCCCGTCGCGGAGGAAGAGGGCTTCAAGATCGCGATCTATGACGAGGCCGCGCAGTTCCACGGCGATATCGACGACAACGTCGCGTGGGCCGTCGACTATCTGAAGCAGTGCAAGGACTCCCCGGCCTATCTGCACATCGACGGCAAGCCGGTCTACGGCGTGTACCAGGTGTGGGAGGGACGGATGCGTCCCGACCAGGGACGCGCGTATTTCTCGGAGGTGGAGGAGCAGGTCGGCGACGTGTACTGGATCGTCGACCGCGTGGTGGCGCGCCCGGGCGGCGATCGGCCCGACGGCATCGACGGCTTCAAGGTCGCCGACGGATGGGCGGACGTCGAGGACATCGACGGGTTCAGCCAGTATGCAACCTTCTCGACCGTGCGCGAGTACCGCCCGCACATCCTCGGCGGATGGTTCAAGCGCGTCGTGGACGAGATCCACGGACTGGGCAAGCGCGCCGTCATCCCTGTGCATCCCGGGCTCGACAGCCGCGCCATCCAGCTCGACGAAGTCGAGGGGCCCGACGGCGTACACTGGACGATCCCGCGGGCGGGGGGGCGCACGCTCCGGGCCTATCTCCACGCCGCCGAGGCCTCCGGCGCGGATATCATCACGATCACCTCGTTCAACGAGTGGCCGGAGACGACCAACGTCGAGCCGTCGATGACCTGGCCCGACCCCTACCTGTATCTCAAGATCCTCGCCGACTACACGGGCCGCGAATGGCAGGCCCCGCCGTTGCCCCCGGAGGATGTCCTCGATCCGGCGATCCGCCCGCATCTGCGCGCGCTGATCGCGAGACAGGCGGCCGGGCGCGCTGACGCGGCGGCCTCTATGTCAGAGGCGGCTTGTTCCCAAGTTGCGGAGGGCGCCGCCACAGAGTGATGATAGCGGGAGGGGACGCGATGTCTGCCGCCGCAATGGATGGGTCGCGCGGCAGCGGCTGCGGCCGCTGGTAAGCCGATGCCCCGATCGCCGTTGCGGCGGCTTCCTGTAAGACAAACGCATTCAGCCAGAGACGCCGCGACGGGGGATTGGTTACGCCGCCGGCCGCGGCAGCTCGACGCGCTTCCCCGTGTAGGGCGCTTCGCGGAACGCCCGCGGGCTCACGCCGCACACCTTCGTGAACGCGCGGGTGAAGGCGGAGGTGTCGGAATAGCCGACCTCCAGCGCGATGTCGGACACCGACCGCGTGGTGTGCAGCAGCGCCTGCTGCGCCAGCGCCATCCGGGTGAGCAGCACATAACGGCGGTACGGCATGCCCGCGCACCGCCGGAAGACCCGGCCGAAATGCCCCTCCGACAGCCCGAACCGATCGGCCACGGCCGCGCGATCCAGCGCGCCGTCCGGCTCCGTCCGGACCAGCGTGCAGACGAGATCAACGATCCGACCCTCTTTCCCGCCCGAGGTCCGTCCCAAGTTCGCCGCCAGGGGACACAGGTGCGCGCGCGTCCAGTGGGCGATCCGTTCGATGCTCCGCAGCGATGGGGCATCCTGCAGATACCTCAGCCGTATGCGACGCGCCTCGTCGCCGTCCGCGCCCTGGGCGAGCAGCGCGTCAAGAAGCGCATCCACCACCCGCGTGTGCAGCACGCGCCGCCAGTCGGCGCGCCCGTCATCGACAGAGGCCAGCACCTGAAGCGCCTCCTCAAGCGCGTCCGTCGCACCGCCTCCGTCCGCGGCGACCACCGCCTCGCGCAAACGCAGCAACGCCTCATCCAGTTGGGAGAGAAGCCGCCCCGCGTCGGTCTCAGCGGCCTGCTGCAAAGACGCGCCCTCGCCCACCCACATGGAACGCCGCGCCTCCCGGTAGGCGTCGGCCAGCCGTGCAGGGCTGCCGGTAGCCGAGCCGACGCCGATGAGCGCCGTGCACCCGAGGCGTTCGCGCACCGCGCGGGCGACCCGATCCGCAAGTTCCCTCAACCGCAGCCGCCGAAGCTCCGGATTGCGTGCATCCGCCTGATGGAGCAGCAACACCGCCTCGCCTATGCTGATCGACGTCACGAGCGCATCCGGCAGGTCGCGCCGCACACTGTGAACCGCTTCGAACAGCCCGGCGAACCGGTCCGACGCCGATCCAGGTGACGATGCCTGAAGCTGCAGCGCCGCGGGGTCGAGCTGCACCGCCAGCGCGGCGTTCGGCACATCGCTGAGACCCAAGGCTCGGGCGCGCACGATCGCCTCCTCTTGCGAGAACGGCTGGCCGCCGAGCAGCATCTCCGCGAAATCGCGCTCCTGATAGAGCCGCACCCGGCTCAACTGCTTCTCTTGGGAGACAAGCGTCACCATGTTCTCCCAAAGCTCCGCGATGTTGCGGGCCGCATCCTCGATTTGGCGCAACAGCCGGTCCGCGTTCCCCTCATCGAGTGCGGCGACCTGTCCGTAGGCTTGCTCGAGTCGGTCGCGGTCCAGGTCCGGGATGTCTGAGACGCGCGCCCATACGTCCTCGAACCGTTGGGGACCATGCCCGCGGCGGAAGAACTGCCCAGCGCAGATCACCCCGACGTAGGACCCGTGGACCACGATCGGGGCCATCATGTCCGTCAGACCGGCGTGGCACTCGTAGCACTGGCTCCGCTTGGTCCGCACGGCGCGCGTGCTCGCGACCAGGTCGCACTTGCAGCAGCGCCTGAACCCCTCCGGCGTCTGCCGCATCAACCGGCAGAAATCCTTCGTGCGTTCGACGCTCGCCACCAGTTCGTACTCGCGGCCGGGGAAGTCCAGGAACGGATCCGGTTCGAGCGACGCGCCGTTGAGCGCTTCGCGGAGCTCCTCGCGGCTCAGGAACACGCCGACGCCGCCCGCGCCGGTCGCCTCGCAGAGCACGTCGAAGTACTCGCGGAAAAACGCAAGCGCCGGTCGAAGCTGTCGTTTGACCCGGCCGATGATCTCGGTCATGGGTTGGGCGTCCTTCGTGGAGGGCAGGGAAACAGGGCCGTCGTCACGCGGCGTCATCGGACGCATCTTGTCTACTCCTCTTCACTCGTCAGGGCTTTACAGAAGGGGATCCGGCTTGTCATTTCCGGGTATCCTACCCTATTATGGAGGGGCTAATGAAGACCCCGCGATCCCCGCGCAGGTCTGGGGCCTTCCTCACTGGGGATCGCGCCGGTCCGAAAGTGCCAAACGCGGTCCCAAAATAACAATTCATCGGAGGCGATTGGTGGTCTAATGCAGTTCCGGGTGTTCCGGGTGTTCCGGTGTCGGGAGGAGTCCACTGTCGAGTCTCCGCCCGGCCAGAATGGGTCTCAAACACGGATAAGGAGGTAGACATGAGCAAAGGAAGGCGAGGGTTCACCCTCATCGAGCTGCTCGTCGTGATCGCGATCATCGC
>DIWA01000078.1 GCA_002422525.1 Candidatus Hydrogenedentes bacterium UBA6118 | reverse complement strand
CGCCCCCTGGACCACTTCTCCAGCGCCGCCCGCTCCTGCTCGCTCAACGCTATCTCACATGCACGTCTCATGGCATTCATCCTCCTCTAAGGAATGAATACCAATCAAGCGAAATAAGTTGCCTTAATTATCAGACACTACACTAGGCATGCGGCAAGCAATCGGCAGGGGGGCGCCGCCGCGGACCCGCGGCTGATCCGGGCCAAGCTCGCCCTTGGCGACGTCGATCCACGTGACGACGTAGTCGCCGGGCGCGTCGGACAGGTCGAGCGTGACCGCGCCCTCGCCGGGGAAGTAGAGCGCGTAGGCCTCGCCGGGCCGCGCTGCGACGTAGGCCGCGTTCTCCTCGCGGTCAGACAGCAGGTCCGGACGGGCCTTGACGGACCACAACGGGATGCGCGCTTCGAGCAGTCGCGCGGCGCGGATGCATGCCTTGGCGGTGTCGTTCAGGCCGATGCCCGCGCCGGGGCGATGGAACCGACACGCGGCGGCGCCGGCGATCAGGTTGCGCCAGAACCGCTCGATGCCGTCTTTCGGCGTGCCGGATCCCCAGGATGTCTCGCCGTCGGAGTAGATCTTGACGTGATTCACCGGGCGGGGGGCGTCGGCGAGCTGCTCGACGAGCCAGGAGAATCGGCGCCAGTGCTCTTCGCCGAAGACGCGGCTGTTCACCTGCGAAAGGTCGAGGTAGCCGTAGAGCTCGGGATGATCGAGCGCGTGGCGCACCTTGCCGGATCTCGCCGGCTGGTAGCCGTCGTCGAACATGTCGGTGACCCAGACCTCGACGCCCGCCTTCCGCGCCTGCTCCTGGATGAACGCCATCCAGTGCATGCCCCATGCGACGGGGGTCGAAGTCTCGTTGTTCATGCAGTAGAGCACGTTCGGATACTTGAGGCTGATGGCGAGCATCCGCCGGACGAGCCGTTCTTGATAGCCGCGGACGCGGTCGAGGCGGGGTTCATAGAGCGGCATGCCGGGGATGGTGTGGAAGAAGGGCTGTCGGTCCCGCCAGGCGTCCTGGTGGTAGACGTCATCGAGGCCGACTTCGTCGACGGCGTAGTTCACGTTGTTGCTGGGGCGCCAGGGGCTCGCGGCCCAGTGTTCCTGGGCGTAGTCGAAGCGGTCCCAGAGCTCGATCTGCACGATGATGTCGCGCGCCTCGCACGCGGCCAGCAACCGCTCGAAGCGTTCCCAGTAGGCCTCGTTGAAGATGTCCAGGTTATACAGGCTATCGGACTGCCGCGCATAGGGATAGACCTCGTAGCCGTGGTCCTGACGGGCGCTCATCGTGTTGCGAATGTAGTTGCCGCCGACGGCGGCGATCTCGTCCAGGTGCGTCTCGATGTCGGGGATCTGGAAGAGGTTGTCGTCCTTGCTCCCGCCCAGCAGCAGCACCGGCGCCCCCTTGTACTGCCAGTACGCCGGGTTTTCCGTGTACGGCCGGATGTAGTCGGACGGCGCGGCGAGCGCCGTGCAGTTGATGAGCAGCAGCGCCAGAGGCGTGAAGGCTCGCACGGACATGGGTCGTCTCCTTATTGCTTGCGTCGCGGCGTTCGGCCGGGGTCAGTATGCGGCATGGACGGACGGGGCGCAACGAGTGCAGTCGTTCCGGGGCGCTTCGCGGGGAGCAGGCCGTCGGCGGAGCGTGCCGAGGCGCTGGAACGGGGATCGCCGCCGCGTTACACTGACGCGCGCAGAACCGCCGGAACCCGCAAGCCCTGGAACAGGACCGAATGCCTGACACTCCTGATGATCTCGTCCCCCTTGATGCGGACCACCCCGAAAGCGACGCCGCGCGCCGGGATCGATGGGTCAGCTCGGAGGACATTCGCACCGTCGCCGATCCCTCGCAGCCCGAGGCTTCGAAGGGGGTAACGCTCCCTCGCCAGGTGGCGGCGGAGCTGCGCATCCTTCAGTCGGTCCTGGACAGCCTCGGCGATGCGCTCATCGTGGTCGACCCGGACGGGCGGGTGGTGCTGTGCAACCCGGCGACCAGCGAGTTGATCGGGCGGGACTTGCATGGGCTCTCGCTGGAGGAGTGGACGCGGGATTACGTGATGTTTCGCAGCGATGGGTTCACGTCGTACCCGCGGGAGGAGCGTCCGCTGGTGCGTGCGTTGCGGGGCGAGACCGTCGAGCGCGAACAGGTTTACATGACCGACGCGACGACGGCGCGGGCGAAGTGGTTCAGCGTGAGCGCCGCGCCGCTTCGCGACGAGATCGGGGCGGTGCAGGGGGCGTTCTCGGTGTTGCGCGACATGACCCGCGAGAAGCGCAACGAGGAGATCCTGCGCCTGCACGACAGCGCGCTGCAAAGCTCCTCGGAAGGCGTGACGCTGGCCGACGCGACGCGTCCCGGGGCGCCGATCGTGTACGCGAACCGCGGTTTCGAGCACATGACCGGGTATAGCTGTGAGGAACTGCTGCGCCTCGGGTGGCATGCGTTGCATGGGCCGGAGACCTCGCAGAAGGCGTTGCAGGTGATCCGCGACGCGATCCGCACGCGCAGCGAGTGCCGCGTCGAGCTGGTCAACTACCGCAAAGACGGCACGCAGTACTGGTGTCGCGTCGCCGTGACGCCGATGCACGACGACTACGGCCGGCTGACGCATTTCGTGGGCGTGCACTCGGACATCACGGAGCTGAAGCGGACGGAGGAGCGGCTGCGCGCGGCGCGCGACCAGTTGCGCGAGGCCTACCGGCGCATGAAGCGCAATATCGACGCGGCCGCGGATGTGCAGAAGGCCTTGTTGCCGTCGCACTTGCCGAAGGCCCCGTGGGGGAGCGTCGCGTGGCGGTTCCTGGCGAGCGAGGAGCTGGCCGGCGACATTCTCAACGCGTTTCGGCTGGATGAGAACCATCTCGGGCTGTACGTGCTGGACGTGTGCGGCCACGGCGTCGCGGCGGCGCTGCTGTCCGTGACCGTGCGGCGGTTCCTTTCCGCGTCGTTCAGTCCCTCGTCGATGGTGATCGACTACCAGGGCGACCCATCGCGGCTGCGCATCGTGCCGCCGGCGGAGGTGGCCGAACGGCTGAACCGGCGGTTTGCATGGGATGCCGAGCGGGGCCAGTTCTTCACGGTGGTCTATGGGGTGCTGAACACCCGGACGCGGGAGCTGCGCTATGTGTTGGCGGGCCATCCGCGGCCCATCCTGCTTCCGGCGAAGGGGGCCCCCGCCTCGCTGAAGGGATCAGGCTATCCCATCGGCATCATGGATGAACCGCACGAGGAGTATGCGATCCAGTTGGAGCCGGGCGATCGGCTGCTGTTCTACTCCGACGGCGTGCCGGACGCGCGCACCAGCGCCAACGAGCTATTCGGCGACGCGCGCCTGATCCGTGCGTTGGAGGAAGGGCGCGACAAGCCCCTCGACGTCTGTGTGGAGCACGTACTGCGTCGGGTGCGCGCGTGGTGCGGCAATGCGCCGTTGCGCGACGACGTATCGCTGCTCGCCGTCGGCCTGGCGCCCCAGCCCGGCGACGACGAGGACTAGCCGTCGCTGTCGCGTTCGCGTTCGATCGCCAGCAACCGCACGATGAAGACGGTGGCGCGCTCTTGCATTTCCGTGGCGTAGTCGTCGATCCGTCGGGACAGCCAGCTATGGCAGGCGACGGCCGGGATCGCCACGCTCAGACCGGCGACCGTCGTGATCAGCGCCTTCGATATGCCGTCCGACAAGACCTGCGGATTGCCGACGCCTTGGACGGTGATCGCATTGAACACGGTGATCATGCCCAGCACGGTGCCGAGCAGGCCCAACAACGGCGTGATGTTGGCGACGATCTCGAGGACGATCAGACCCCGTTCGAGGCGTGCCACCTGCGTGCGTCCGGTCGCGTGCATGGTCTCGATCACCTGGGCATGCTCGAGGCGGCGCGCGGTGATGCATTCGCGGATGATCCGGGCGAACGCGCCGCGTTCGCGGTCGCACCGCTGCACGGCCTTCTCGATCGAGGTATCGGCCGAATAGCGCTCGGTCAGGTCGACGATGCTCTCCGGGATGACGCGCGCGCGTCGCAGCGCGATGAACCGTTCGATGATGACGGTGAGTCCGAGCAGCGAACAGATGCCGATCGGGATCATGATCAGGCCGCCTTGGGCCAACGTCTGGAACATGCCGTCTCCCTTTTCTGCGCGCAGGGCGCAGTCAGGCTGTGTTACGAAGGACTCAAGTAGGAAAACGTCCACCGGATTTCGAGATGCCTCGACCGGTACATCTCGGGAACTTCAAACGGAAACGGGCCGAAGGGCGCGGCCTTCTCGATGGCCAGTTTGCACAGGCTCGCGTACGTAGGGGAGGCCCCGGGCTCAACGATGTCCACGCGGGCGAGCGTGCCGTCGGGCGCGATCGCACAGAGCAGCACCGCCTCCGTCGCCGCCGTGCCGGTGTAGCGCAGTTGAAGCGCGCCTTTCCACTGGGCCTCGACCTTCTTCCGGACTTCGAGCATGTACGGGGCCAGCTCGCTGCGGAACGCCTCGAATCCGACGAACCCTTTCGCGTGCACGCCGCCGTCCACGCGGCCGCGGGACTCGCCGGGGCGTTGGGATGCGGGCGTCTCCAGCGGCGGCGCGGGGATGGGCATCGCCTGCGGCGGGGCCGGGGCGCCGGTCATCTCGTCCATGTCGGGGAGGAGCGTGTCCGGCTCACGACGGGCGACCTCCCTGCGTTGGGGCTGCCGGCTTGCGGGCGCCTCCGAAGGGGGAGCCTCGGGCGTCGGCTGCGGGGTCGGGGGCGCCGGGGGCGGCGCGGGCTGTTCCGGGGCGCCGCCGATATCGTCGAACTCCGACACCCGGTCGACGGCCGGGGCCTGGATCCCGCTGTCGACGTCGCCCATGTCGGCGGCGCGCGAGGCCTGGTCGGAGATCAGGTCGGTGTCGGGATCGACCGGGGCCTCGGCTGGGGTGACCGTATCGACCAGTCGCTTGGGCGGATCGGGCTGTTGCAGCCGGAGGATGACGGGCTCCTCGTGGTGCGCGGCGCCCAGCAGCGGTTCGGGCTGCCGCAGGGACAGCCAGGCCAGGACCGCAAGCAGCATCGCGTGGAACAGCGAAGCGATCGCGGCCGCCAAGCCGAGTCGCAGGCGGTATTCCCTCTGGCCCCCGTTGTCACGCATGGGCGCTATAGTACCAATGGGAGCCCATGGGGGCCCAACTCCCCGCCGCGACCCGTCGGGCGTCCCGAAAGCGGGCGGCGCGGTCCTCCCGTCGATTGCGGTTATCACTTGACTCGCAACGGGTTCAGTGCGTAGACTCTCTTAAGAAGGCAGGCTCCGGTCGGAGAGGGGGCGGGAGTGTATCCGTTCCATGCCGTCGGGATGCCTGGCGTTCGGGGAGTTTTGGACATCCCAAGCAGAGCCTTCCAGACAGCCGCGCCGACGACGGGCGAGGGCCCCGGGGATCCCCGGCCGGCGGACGGCGACGTGAGGCCGGCGCGATGCAGTTGGGCCGGCGGGAATGTGGCACGCTTTGGATATCGAGATGATAGTGGTGCAGCAAGAGGGGAGTGGCGCTCCATGCCTATGCAAGAATGGGTATGGGGCGCGTTTTGATCTCAGCGGAGGAAACGGCGCCGTGAATAGGATTCCCAATAGCAGGCGGGCGGCCCTTCTGACGGCCTTCGCCCTCATCGTGGTGATCGCGACGGGGCTGCCGGCACAAGCGCAGAACGGCAACCTGACCATCGCCAACGTGTTGCCGGATGAACACGCGTTGCTCCCCGTGAACAACTGGGCGCCGTTGTTCTCCATCGAGATGGCGTGGTCCAGCGAGGACGACCCGCTGGGCGCCCGCTATCTGACGAGCCTGGACTACACGGTGACCGGGGGTCGGTGGGATTCCCCGCGGAGTTTCAGCACGTGGTCCGGGCCGGGCATCGATCACTTGTATGAATTCGGGCTGTTCCGCGACGGGCAGGCGGAAGGCGACGGCGCGGGCGAGCTGAGCACAGGCGACACGTTGCTGTATGTCTGGAGCGCGGATGGCCCGCCGATGGCCACGGCCGCCGAGAGACCCGGCCGCATCGAGTACTCGGTCGACTTCGTCGGCGGCGGCGCGCCCGACGCGCCGGAGTTCCCCGTGCCGAACAGCCCCGCGGGAACCCTCTACTTCATCGGCGTACGTACGAGCGCGCTCTGGCAGAACGGCATGACGCTGGGCTATGTAGTGAACAACGCCCAGATGTTCCCGGCCGGTCCGGACGACAGCTATTCGCCCGACTTCCCCGCGGGCGAGACGTTCGTCGAGACCATCGGCTACTCGGCGAGCTTTTCCGCGTATGACATTACGGGCGGATTGAGCGAGAGCTTCCAGAATATCGAGACCAATGCCTGGAACCAACCCCACAAGCTCTACACGCCGCAGCCGGAGTTCAGCCGTCCGCGTTGGGATGTCTCCGCCAGTGCGGCGGACTTCGTCGCGGGCGAGTACTTCCAGTTGCGCAAGCTGTTCTCGATTGAAGACTGGACGGCCGTGATCGGGCTGAACCTGCACGCCACGAACGCGGCGGTGAGCGAGTACTGGGAGCGCACGGACTTCGACCCCGTGCTGAATCCGACGCCGCGGGGCGATGTCGGCGGCGTGATGGTGCAGTCGCTCGACGCGCCGTACCCGCTCGAGATCAACGTGGTCATGGTGGACATCGGCGGCGACCCGTTGGGCCCCCCTGGAAACGGCGGGTTCAATCCATCGGAAGGTCTCGAGTTCATGCGGTATCAGCTCGGGACGGCGTTCGACGGGGCCTATGCCGTGAACCGGGACCACACCTTCAACGGCGTGTGGCTGTTCCAGGACTCGAACGGCAACAACGTGTTCGATCCGCCGACATCTGCGGGGGGGTCGGGCGTCAACCTGAACGACCGCCCGGCCATGCCCGTCAACTCGGGCGTTCCGGGAGATCCCCAGCGGTTCTACCCGATGTCGTACGGCTCTCCGCTGTACTGGGAGTACATCCCGAATCCGCCGGACGGCGGCGATCCGTGGTGGCGAATCAAACTGGCGTTCGGGCCGTCGCGCGACTCGACATCGGACGGGAACAACATCCGCATGCAGCCCGTGCCGGACGGCGACGTGAACACGATGCCGACGGTGTACTACCATGACTATTTCATCGCGATCCGTCCGGACAGCGGTTACACCGACTCGTCCACGGTTCCCGGCGACGGCACGGGGTACACCCTGGGCGCGGATACGCGCGTTCTCATCGAGCCGCGGTATCCAGCCTCGGTCCGCCACCCGGACGCGGACATCTCGGGCGGCATGCTGATCGGCTCGCAGTTCCCCTATGAGTGGGGCCGCGACTGGCAATTGCATCCCGGATGGAATCCGGGCGGCGCCTTCGAGGGCTGGTGGCCGAACCGGACGCAGAATCAACATAACACGAAGCGGATCAAAGGCGGCTTCGAGGTTCGCGATTATGTCCTGACGTACGACTCCGACAGCGACTGGAACACGACGACCGATATTTTCTATCTGGGACGGGAGAACCACGGTCGGGCCACGGGCGATCTCACCGGGTTCGACATGTGGATGGATCCGTGGGGCGAACTGGCCAGCCTGTACCAGGAGTTCCACTCGGTCGGCGTATCGCCCTGGCAGCCCGTGTCGGCGGGCGTGCAGGACCGGATTCAGGTGCAGCAGGCGTTCGAGTCGGCGCCGTTCTTCTCGGTGTACGACAGCCCGCCGATCGGTCCGCGTTCTCAGTTCTACCCGAACCCGACGGCGCAGCCGTCGCGTCCGGGCTATTTGACGTGGCCCCTGGGCGCCGGGCTGTTCTCGGACAACATGGTCGAGCGCAAGCAATTGGCGCTGGGACAGTATCCGCGCCTCCGAGACTGGTACGACTACGGCAAGGCGGACCAGGTTCGCGCGCGCATTCTGAAACAGCACATCGAGCCTGGCAGCATTCCGACGCCGATGCTCGGCATCAACATGGCCTCAGTCACCGACCCAGCGACCCGTCAGCATGTCGATCTGCAGATGCAACGCATGACGGTGGCGTTCTGGGGCCCGGACATGGACGGCGACGGCGTGCCGGACTTTTCGCCGGATGACCTGCTGGCCTTGGCCCAGGGAGGCGTCGCGCTGTGGGCGGATAATAAGCTCGGGGGCTCGCCGGGCATCTTTGGGTCTGACGACAGCCCGATGGACCTGAAGGGTCTCGCGTGGGCGGACGCGCCGGAGTATGTCGACATCGACGGCGACAAACTGCCTGATGACATCAACGGCGACGGCGTGATCGACGAACTCGACAAGTGCTGGGCGCTGCGTCTGACGCCGTCGGCCCTGTGGACGTTGCCGACGCACGACCAGTTCGGCGCGCTGCGCGGCGACGACCTGTTTGTTGTGGTGCAGACGGCAAACCAGATCGCGCGGTTCACGCGGTTCAAGGCCTTTGTACCCGCGTGGCTGCCCGAGCGGGCGCCGACGTCGCGACCTGCCGGCATCGAGCTGACGCCGCAGAGCGTTCCGGCGCTGACCGGCTACGAGAAGACGCATCCCGAAGAGGTCGCCGGTCAAGGCTTCTATGAGCACGAGCTGCTCGAGGCCAATGTGGCGGTCAGCGTGGTGGACATGACCTCGCAAGGCACGCCGATCTTCTCGAACGGCAAGCCGGCGCCGGTGCTGGGGCTTGACGCCTCGACCAACCGCGGCGAGATGGCCCTCGTGGACTTCGGCGAGGACGGCGTGCCTGGCGATGGGACGTTCGCCGTGGCCGACGCCGCGTGGCCGGCGGGCGCCTTGGTGGACTTCTTCCTGATCGACAGCGGGTACGAGTCGTACCAGATCACCGGGAACACGGCGACCACGCTCACGCTGCTGAGCGGTACGCCGCAGCCGGGACCCTGGCGGATCATAAAAGACCCGACGTTCCTCGAACAGGTGATGGTGGAGTTCTACCTCGAACCGGGGAGCGCCAGCCTGAACCTGCTCGACGACCTCGCTCCGTTCGACGTCGATCCGGAGAAGAGCGGCGTCGCGTTGTATCGGGACAACGACAACCACCCCGACAACACCAACGGCGCGTTCGATCCGGGCATCGACGTTCCGGTGCAGATGGACATCAAGCCGTACACAGTCGGTCAGCTCGGCGAGCCCGAATACCAGGTGATGATGGTGTTCTCGTCTCCGGGCACGGACGACTGGCCGGTTCCGTTGGCGGATCAGGCGCGCAATCGACAGATCGTGCCGGAGAGTTTCGGTGAAGGCGCCAACGACCCGGATGCCGGGCCGGACTTCTTCGTGATCATGCGGGCATCGGGGGACACGGCGGTCGGCAGCACCTTCCGCGCGGCGATCGTCGGCTGGGGTCCGAACACGCCTACGGAGCCGGATCCGGACACGTTCCCCGCGCCGCCCGAAGCGCAGATCGGCGAGTTCGACATCTTCGCGGAGTTCCCGTGGGGCACGCGGCCGCTTGGGTTCATCACATTCTTCGGCGATTACAGCGCGTATGACCAGGACGCGGATCTGACCTACTACAACTCGCTGCGGCGGAATTGGATCCGGTCGACCACGATGGTGCGGGCGCAGACCGCGCCGGTCTCCATCGTGCCGTCCTACACGTTGATCATCGAGTCGCCGGAGGGACGCGGCTCGACGAACCCGGAGCCGGGCGAGTACGACTACGGCGTCGGCGAGGTGGCGACCATTTTCGCCACGGCCGAGCCGGGTTGGGAGTTCGAGAGCTGGGTCGGCGATGTCGTGGGTTCGGACAACCCGCTGACGCTTGTGATGAACAGCGACCGGACGTTGCATGCCCGGTTCGTGGCCCAGCGGCCGACGCTGGACATGCGGGTGATCGGCAGCGGATCCACGGAACCGGCAGGCGTCACAGACCACGCGCTGGATTCGGTGGTCGCGATTCGCGCCTTGCCGCAACCCGGCTGGACGTTCGTTCAGTGGCAGGGAGACCACACGGGCAACAAGAACCCCGACAGCATCGTCATGGATCGGGACAAGGTCGTGTACGCGGTGTTCGAGACCCAGTCGTACACGCTTCGGATGAACGTGGACGGCCAGGGATCGACTACGCCGGGGGTGGGCGTCCACTCGTACGCGGCCGGCTCCTCGGTGACGCTGCGGGCGACGGCCGCGCCGGGTTGGACCTTCGTGCACTGGGAAGGCAGCGTGTCCGGATCGCAGAACCCGACGTCCGTCGTGATGAACGGCGACCGCGAGGTGACGGCCGTGTTCGCGGAGGGCAGCGGCGCGATCTACACGCTGACCACGGCGGTGCAGGGACAGGGCAGCACGAACCCGCCGAAGGGTGTGCGAGAGTACCCGGCGGGGTCGGAGGTGACGATTACGGCCTCTCCTGATCCGGGATGGCGGTTCTTGCGATGGGGCGGCGATCTGTCGGGCAACATCAGCCCGGCCACGGTGACGATGGACCAGAACCGCACCGTGATCGCCATCTTTGAACAGGAAGCCGGCGAGGGCGGCGGCGATGGCGACGGCGGCGGCGGAGACGGCGATGGCGGCGACGGCGGCGGGGATGGCGATCCCTGCGGTCCGATGCAGTGTTGCCCGCCGACGTTGACAGGCGACATGCGCGGCACGGGAGACCCGTACGCGCTCGGCGCGCTGTTGCTGGCGGCGTGGCTGGCCGCGAAGGGCGCGGGCCGGTTCTACGGCATGCGCGCCCGGAGAGACAGCCGCTCCTGACGACCCCATGCGGGGACGGCTCGGCCTGGCGGATGTCGGGGCGGGTGAATGACGAGAGCTCAACCGCGGCGATCATCTTCGGGATGGTCGCCGCGATTTGTGTGTGGGAGAGGCGAGCTTTGTGCTTGACGTCAAAGTATTAGGAGCCGTACAATAGCCGCATGAGCCTTACGCAAGAACTCGGACTCGACATCCCATTCACGGACACGCGGCATGAGACCGTTCTCAATGTCGTGCATACCGCGAACCAGCTCCTCTCCGCGGGGGCCGACCTCTTCCGCGAAGCCGGCCTGACCCACGCCCAGTTCAACGTGCTCTTCGCCCTGAAGCACAAGGCGCGGCCGGTCACGCAGACCGAGCTCGGGCAGCGGCTGGTGGTCACGCGTGCGAGCATGACCTCGGTGCTGGACCGGCTGGAAGCGAAGGAGCTGGCGGCGCGCCGCAAGGTGCCCGGAAACCGTCGCATCCACCACGTCGAACTGACGGAAGCCGGGCGGCGCCTGCTGGACGCCATGGAGCCGCGCTACTTCGCGCTGGTGCATGAAGCGCTGGAACTGCTGTCGGATTCTGAATGCCGCACGCTGATTGGACTGCTTGAGCGCGTGCGCGAAGGCGCCCGGACGGCCGGGCAAGGAGACCGTGAATGAGCACCCCGAACCCTCCCGCGACGCGGTCGGCGGACCGTGGATTCTGGGCGCTGAACCTGACGCAGTTTCAGGGCGCGTTCAACGACAACATGTACCAGTTCACCATCATCTTCTTCTTCGTGGCGCAGTATGCCACGACGGCCGCAGGCGTGGTGGACTCGGCGTATGCGATGCGACTTCAGGCGTTGACCACGATTCTGGCGGCGACGCCGTTCCTGTTGCTCCCCGGCCTGGCGGGAGCGCTTGCGGACCGGTACAGCAAGCGAACCATCGTGATCGGGACGAAGGTCTGGGAAGTCGGGGTGATGTGCGTGGGGCTTGCCGCGTTCTACCTGGGCGCCCCGGCCCTGATTCTCGTGCTGTTGTTCATGATGTTCATGCAGAGCGCGTTCTTCGGTCCGGCCAAGTACGGCATCCTGCCGGAGATGATGCCCGAGCAGCGGCTCTCGTGGGCCAACGGCTATGTCGGTCTGTTCACGTTCATGGCCATCATTCTGGGCATGAACGGCGCCGGGTGGTTGTCGGACCAGGTCGCTGCGGGGACATTGAGCGTGTACCACGTATCAGCGTTGCTGATCGTGCTGTCCTGCCTTGGGTTGGCCACGTCGTTCGGCGTAACGGCCGTCCCCGCGGCCTCGCCGGGCCGGCCGATCCCGCTGAACCCGTGGTCGGGCCTGGCGCGCTATTACCGGACCTATTGGAACGACAAGACGCTCTGGTTCATGATGCTGGGCGGCGCGTATTTCTGGTTCGCCGGGGCGGTTGTGCGGCAGACCGTGGTGATCCACGGCAAGGACGCCCTCGGGTCGACGGACATGGGCGCGACGCTGCTGGTGACGGCGCTGCTGATCGGCATCGGCCTCGGGTTCCTGTGCGCGGGACTCGTCTCGCGTCGCAAGATCGAGCTCGGCCTCATCCCGATCGGGTTGATCGGCATGACGGTCGTCGGGTTCATCCTCGCCGCGCCGGGGTTCAGCTACAACGCGACGTTCACGCTGCTCGTGGCGATGGGCTTCTTCGCGGGGTTCTTCACCGTGCCGCTGATGGCGACGATCCAGCATCGGTCGCCGCGGGAGGTGAAAGGCGGCATGATCGCGGCGTTCAACATGGCCACGTGGGTGGGCATCCTGCTGGGCGGGGCGTTCTGCCTGGCGGCGGGCCACTTCGCCCTGAGCACGTACACCGTGTTCCTGATCATCGCGCTGAGCACGCTCTGCGTCTGCGTCTACCTGTGCGTGTCGCTGCCGTACTTCTTTCTGCGTTCGGTGCTCGTGGTGATCATGAACACGTTCTACCGCATCCGGGTGATCGGACGCGACAATGTGCCGGAGAGCGGCGGCGCGCTGCTGGTGGCGGGGAACCATATGACGTACCTCGACGCGCTGTTCGTCGGGGCGAGCATTGACCGGCCGATCCGAATCATGATGTCGTCCGAGTTCGCGGCGCGGAACCGGTGGGTGAGGCCCCTCGCGGACGCGGTGCGCGTGATCTACATCTCCCCGCGGGGCACGCCCAAGGAGCTGCTTCGGAGTCTGCGGGAGGCCACGCAGGCGATCGAAGCGGGCGAGTTGGTGTGCATCTTCCCGGAGGGGCAGGTGTCGCGGAACGGCCAGATGCTGCCGTTCAAGAAGGGCTTCGAGCGCATCATGAAGGGCGTGGACGCGCCCATCATTCCGGTGCATCTCGATCGGCTCTGGGGGAGCGTGTTCAGTTTCTCCGAAGGGCGCGTGTTCTGGAAGCGGCCCAAGCGCATCCCCTATCCGGTGACGGTGAGCTACGGCCAGGCGATGCCGGGCGACGCGACGGCGTGGCAGGTGCGCACGGCGATTCGCGAGCTGGGCACGGAAGCGTACCTGGAGCGGAAACTCGAACACCCGCTCTTGCATCGGGGGTTCATCCGCAACGCGCGCCGACGTCCGGGGTTCCGCGCGCTGGCCGACGCGACGACCGGCGAGATGTCGTATCTGAAGACGCTGATCGCGTCGATCATGTTCGCGCGCAAGCTGCAGCCGCTGATCGGCAAGCAGGAGATGGTCGGGGTGCTGCTGCCGCCCACGGTGGGGTGCGCGCTGACGAACGTGGCGCTGCTGATGTCCGGGCGCGTGCCGGTGAACCTGAACTACACCGCCCCGGCGGAGGCGATCGCGTCCGCGGCGCGACGCTGCAAGATCACCCACACCATCACGGCGCATGCGTTCCTTCAGAAGCTGCCCGTCCAGGTTCCCGGGGAAGCGGTGTACCTGGAGGATGTCATGAAGTCCGTGCGGAAGGCGGACCAGATCAAGGCCCTGCTGGCGGCGGTGTTTCTGCCCGCGCGGATGCTGGAGCGGTTCTGCGGCGCGCGCCGGCGCATGACGCAGGACGACGTGGCCACGGTGATTTTCTCGAGCGGCAGCGAGGGCGAGCCCAAGGGCGTGCCGCTGACGCACTTCAACATCTCGAGCAACGTCGAGGCGACGGTCCAGGTGTTCCCCATCGAGAAGGAGGAGGCGATGATGGGGTTCCTGCCGCTCTTCCACTCGTTCGGGTTCACAGGCACCCTGTGGCTGCCGCTGCTCACGGGATTCACGGGGGTCTTCCATCCGACGCCGCTGGAGCCGAAGGCGATCAGCGCGCTGGTGTACCAGTACCGGTGCACGTTCCTCGTGGCCGCGCCGACGTTTCTGCAGGCGTTCATCCGCCGCAGCATGCCCGAGGAGTTGAGCAGCCTGAAGTACGTGGTGACCGGCGCGGACAAGCTGCCCGCGCGCATCCGCGAGGCGTTCAAGGAACGGTTCGGGATCGAGCCGCTCGAAGGCTACGGGACGACGGAGTGCGCGCCGATCGTGGCGGTGAACACGCCGGACTATCGCGCTCCGGGCTACTACCAGGTAGGCACGCGCCACGGTACGATCGGGCAGCCGATCCCGGGCGTGAGCGTGCGCATCGTCGACCCCGACACCGGCGAGCTTCTCGGGCCGGACCAACCGGGCATGTTGCTCGTGAAGGGGCCGAACGTCATGAAGGGCTACCTCGGCATGCCGGAGAAGACGGCCGAGGTGCTGCACGACGGCTGGTACCGCACGGGCGACATCGCCAAAGTGGACGAGGACGGGTTCATCACGATTACGGACCGGCTGGCGCGGTTCAGCAAGATCGGGGGCGAGATGGCCCCGCACACGCACATCGAGGAGGTGATGCACGCGCTGCTTGGGCTGACCGACTTGTCGCTCGCGGTGACCGGCGTGCCCGATCGCGCCAAAGGCGAGCGACTCGTCGTATTGCATACGTTGTCGGATGAGCAGATCGCTGAGCTGTTGGGCAAACTGGACAAGTCGGACTTGCCGAAACTGTGGGCGCCGCGCGCGGCCAACTTCCATCGGGTTGAGGCCATTCCTGTGCTGGGCACGGGTAAGCTGGACCTGCGGAGACTGAAGGAGCTGGCGCGGTCGCTCGACCCGGATGGAGGGGACGACGGATCATGAGCGAGGAGGATGCAGGCGGTCGCGGCGCCGCGCGGCGCCGCGTGCGCATTGTCGCGGTTCTGGCGTTGGCGTTGGCGGCGTCCGTCGCGGGATGTCGCATGATGACGAACCATCTTGTGGCCCGGGCGGACCGGGTCGCTCAGCGCGATCCCGAGACCGGGGTGCTCCTCGGCGCGGAGGCGCGCGACTTGGGCCCGGCGGACGCCGGACGGGCGGCGCTCTTCGTACACGGGTTCGTGGGCAGCGGCCAGAACTTCGCCGATCTGCCCGACCGGCTCGCCGAACGGGGTTGGCGCGTGCGCGTGATGCGACTGCCCGGCCACGGGACCAGTCCGCTGGACGTGGAGGAGGTGTCCGCCGACACGTACATGGAGGCCGTTGAACGCGAGGCGCGGGGGTTGGCCGAGGCGCATGCCCGCCTGCTGCTTGTCGGGCACAGCATGGGCGGCGCGTTGGCCGGGCTGGCCGCGGCCCGGACGCCCGCGGCGGGGCTGGCGCTCCTCGCTCCGTACTACGGGGTGACCCACCGTTGGTACTACGGGCTGACGCCCGAGTCGTGGCTGCGCATCGGAAGGTTTCTGCTTCGTTGGACCTACAAGGGCGAGCTGTTCATGCAGGTGAATCGGCCGGAGGCCAAGGGCGCGATCCAGTCCTATCAGTGGGTTCCCGTGAAGGCCTTGCTGACGCTCGCCGAAGTGGGGCGGCGCGCCGCGGACCCCGACGCGCTTGCGGCCATCACGTGCCCGGTCCTCCTGGTGCACAGCCGGGGCGATGTCGCCGCGTCGCCGGATGCGGCCGCGGAGGCCTTTGAGCGCATGGGCGCTGAGGACAAGCAAGCCGTGTGGTTCGACCGTTCGAACCACCACCTGCTGTATGACTACGACCGCGAGGAGGTCGCGCAGACCGTGCTCGCGTTCGCCGATCGCGTCGCCGCCGCGGCCCCGACGCCGCCCGCCGCCGCAGCGGAACCCGAGAAGGAGCCCGCGATGTCATACACCATCCGCCGTGTGGACGCGCCGCCGTCGTTGGAAGGCCCGTGGGACGGGCCGGGCTGGCGCGACGCCGAGACGTTGACGATCGGCCGGTTCCGGCCTGAAGGCAGCGATCACAAGCCGCATGTGCAGGCGCGAATCCTGTACGACGACGCCGGGCTGTATGTCGGGTTTCGCGTTGAGGACACACACGTGCTGGCGCAGTTCACGGACTATCAGGACCCGGTCTGCCGCGATTCTTGCGTGGAGTTCTTCGTTCAGCCGCGACCTGATCGAGGGTACTTCAACTTCGAGGTGAACTGTATCGGCACGATGCTGTTGCACTACACCGAGGCGTCGCCCGAGGATCCGTCCGTCTGGGATCGCGTGACGCCCGTGCCGGAGGCGATCGGAAAGACCGTCGAGATCCGGACCTCGCTCAGCGGCCCGATCACGCCGGAGCGCGTCGGGCCCCAGACGTGGACAGTGTTCTACCACGTACCATTCGCGGTGTTCGAGGAGTTCGTCGGTCCGTTGGGTCCCCCCGCCGGCCAGACGTGGCGGGGGAACCTGTACAAGTGCGCCGACGACTCAGAGAAGCCGCACTGGGCGTCGTGGGCGCCGATTGGCGAGCCGCTCAGCTTCCACTGTCCCGAGCGCTTCGCTCCGCTGCGGTTCGCGCCGTGACGTCTGTCGCGCCGCCTACGGCTGCTCCGCCAGCACGTCGTTGACCAACGCGCGGGCGGCGTCCACCTCGGCCGGTTGGGCCGCGCGGCCGTCGTGTTCGGCGTTCGCGCGGCGCAGCGCTTCGGCCAGGCGCGGGTCGTCCGGGGCTTTCCCCCTGGCGATGTGGAAGGCTTCGAAGTCCTGGATACCGGTGCGGAGCATCTCGTAGCGCAGGGAGGTGCGCGGACCGGGATAGACGACGAACGTGTCGCCCGACTGCCACGGCTTGAACGCGGCCGACTGCATCGGGTCCTCCGGCCAGGAGGAGAAGGCCCAGCGCAGGTAGCCGTCGGCCCCGATCTGCAGGGCGTGCCACGCGAGCATGCGCGACTCGATCAGCGGGCTGATGACGAAGGTGTTCGGCCATGCCGGGCCGGTGCAGGTGTAGAACGTGGTGAGCTGTCCGCGTTCGCGTCGCGCGCGGCTCACATCCGGGCCCACCCCCGGGTAGATGATGCAGTAGTTGTAGAGGCGCGTATCCAGCGATTCGTGGTAGTTCCCCGCCAGCGCGACGCGCCAGCCGGACGGAACCGCCGCCAGCATGGCCTCCATCTTCTGCTCCTGCGCCTCGTCGATGGCGACGCAGACGTTGTCGAACCAGCCGCGTTCCTCAAGATGCGGCCGGAACGCAGCGAAGAACCGCGCCCAAACCGACTGATAGGTCGCGTCGCCTACCGTGCACTCCAGGCGCTGGTACGTGCGCGTCGCCTCGTCCCAGTAGCGGATCGGGCAGTCGAGCCGGTCGCCGGGGCCCATCGCGAGGGAATAGCAGTTGATCGGGCCGGGCAGCCCCTCTTCCAGACACATCGTGACGTACTGGTCGAAGATGGTGAAGTCGAAGCGGAACGCGCCGTCGGCCTGGCGGATCCATTCAACCATCGTCGCGTGCGGGTCGTACGTCTGGCTCGCCCACGGGTCATGGATGATGCAGGCCGTGATGGGATCCTGGCCGCCGTCCGCCGCCAGCCGCGTGTAGGCGCGCAGGAGCGTCCAGTGCGCCTCCGACCACAGGGGCGTGCGGTGGTAGCGGGCGATCGCGGCGGGGTGCTGCCACAGGTCGAGGTGGAACCGGCCCTGTCGCGGGTCCGGGAGTGCGTCGGCCAGCACTTCGATGCGGACGGACGCCGGCTGCGCGTGGTCGCCCGCGAGCGCTTCGATTCGCCCCGTGTACACGCCGGGCGCGCAGTCGGCCGGCACATGAAGGCGCAACCAGATCGGCTGGACGCGTCGCGTCGGCATCGTGCGGACGGCCTCGCTGGTCAACGGGTCGGCCAGTGCGCCTTCCTCATCCGTGTGGACGTAGTCGGCGTAGAGCGCTTCCCAGGCCGAGGCATCGAGCTCGGCGCCGTCTCCGCGGAGCGGACGGAACCGCATGCGGAGTTGCGCGTCCTCGGCATCGGTCCATGCGCCGAGCTGAAACGCGACGACTTCGTTTCGGAGGGCCCGGGCCGAGAGCGCAATCTCCTCCACGGGCGCTGCCGGGGGCGTCTCTTCGATACGCGCCCGGTGGTACACGCTCATCGGCCAGATCAGAGTTCCCTGCATGCCTATCGTCTCCTCCGGCGGGGCCATCGCCGCAGCCCCGCTGCACAAGACCAGCGCGCCGATCCACAGAGCCATACTGCGCTTCCTTTCGCCTGCAATCCCCCGTCCCGCGGCGTGCCGGCCGCGCGTTCGCCATCGTACCCCCCTGGTTGCGTCGGGCTCAAGGCGAAGCGCGGTCTGGCGCGTGTCGGATGCCGGACGCCGCGGAGCGGGAGGGGAGGGCATGGACGGGACGGAAATCGGCTAGCGTCGCCGGCCGCGTCCGTCCGTTCTCGGCGGGGTGATCGCGTGCTTGTGCATCTTCCGATACAACGTGCTGACGTCGATCCCGAGGTCGCGCGCGGCTTGGTTCCTGTTCCCTGCGCGACGCTTGAGGGCCTCTTCGATGAGGAAGCGCTCCATGGCGCGCAGGCTCATAGGCTGCAGATCGCGGCGGTCCGTTCCCGGCGCGGCCCGGAGCTCGGGCGGAAGGTGTCGCGTCTCGATCAGGCCGCCCCTGCACAGCACGAAGGCCTGCTCGATGATGTTCTCCAGTTCTCTAACGTTGCCCGGATAGTCGTGTTTCATAAGTCGGGCCATGACTTCGTCGGACACGCCGGCGATCGCTTTGCCTTGGAGTCGGTTGAACTTGGCGATGAGGCCATCGATCAGCAGGGGGATGTCTTCGCGCCGTTGCTTGAGTTCGGGCAGCCGCAAGTAGACCACCCGGATGCGATAGTACAGATCGTTGCGGAATGCGCCCGAGTGGAGCAGTTCCTCAAGGTTCCGGTTCGTCGCGGTGATGACGCGCACGTCGATCGGTACAGACTCGATCCCGCCCAAGGGTTCGACGCGACGTTCCTGGAGTACGCGGAGCAGACGCACCTGCATGGCTGGAGAGATGTCGCCGATTTCGTCCAGGAAGATGGTCCCGCCCTGGGCCAGCTCGAAGCGTCCCGGCTTGTCGCGTTTCGCGTCGGTGAACGCGCCCGCTTTGTGTCCGAAGAGTTCGCTCTCGAGCAGGGTGTCCGGGAGCGCGGCGCAGTTGACCGCGACGAATGGTTTGCCTTTGCGGGGCGAGAGGTTGTGGATCGCGCGGGCGAACAGCTCTTTGCCCGTGCCGCTGGCGCCCTCGATCAGCACGGTGCTGGCGCTGGCGGCGATCTGCGGCAGGAGCTCGAACAGGCGTTGCATCGCCGTGCTGCGTCCGACCATGTCTTCGAACGTGTAGCGTTGCGCCAGCTCCTTCTGGAGCTGTTCGAGTTGAGTCAGGTCCTGGAATGTCTCGACGCCCCCGACGACGGCACCGGCCTCGTCGCGCAGCAAGGCCGTTGAGATGCGGATCGGGATTCGGCGGCCGTCGTGGTTGACGATACATGCGGTCGCGTTGACGACGGGAGCTCCGTCCGCCATCGTCCGTCGCAGAGGACAGTTCGTCTCGCAGATATCCGCGTGGAAGACGTCTGAGCAGCAACGTCCCACGGCGTCGCGACGCGCCACCCCGGTGATCTGTTCGGCGGCCCGGTTGAACGCGGTGATGCGCCAGTCCAGTCCGACGGTGAACACGCCCTCGTTTACGGAATCGAGGATGGTCGCTTCGCGTTCTGAGGCGACGTCAGCACGGTTCATGGGAAAACCCTCCCCGTCCCATGGTACCGCATAATCGTGCAGATCGCCATCTCAATCACTCAGCATGCCTTGTGAAATGCACGATCGCGGCCAGGGAGCGTGAGGGCCCCGGCGCAGGTAAGATATTGTTGGGGAAGGGTTTGGCGTGGTGGTGCAATCGTTGGCACAGCGAATGCTCTCCATACGGCATGTACGTCGGGTTGCCAGAGTGGCTGGGGCGAGTTTCGCCTGTGCTGGATGTGGCCGGGACCCTTGTGGCGGCCGAAGTGGACTGCGGCGTCGTACGTGATCGGCGTGCGCTTCGTTTCGTAGGTGAGGATGTCTGTGCGCGGGCGCAGTTTGTGGCCGACCAAGGCATCGAGGTGCTGATCTGCTGCGCGCTGTCTTGGCCGTTGGAACGGATGCTCCGCCACGCCGGCGTGCAGGTCGTGCCGCACATCTGCGGCGAGATCGGCTTGGTTCTGGAAGCATATGCGTGCGGCCGGTTAGAGCAGAGTGCGTTCATCATGCCCGGCTGCTGTGGCAATCGGCGGGCCTGGATGCAGAAGGAAAATGGTTGAGGTCAGGTGCGGCGGCGGGCTCCCGGATGAGGCGTCGATGATCGCAGAGCAAGGAAGGACGGTGTTGCGAATGCCTGGAGGCGGAGGATCAGGACGTGGGCGCGGCGGAGGCCGCGGGATGGGCGGAGGCCGCGGGATGGGCGGAGGCCGCGGGCGAGGACGACGGCAGCCCGGCGCGGGGGTAGTCCCGCAGCGTCCGCAGACGGGTTCGTGGTCCGCGAGGAACCGGTCTGCAGAAGAAGAGAACCAGGAGATCCTTCCGTCCTCGAGGACGGGTCTGCTGTCGGACGCGGTGGCTGTGGTGGACGAGAAGCTGTGTCTGGGCTGCGGAACGTGTCGCTTGGTCTGCCCGGCCGGAGCGATTCGGATGGAGACGGTCGCGGTTGTTCGTGGCGATGTGTGTACGGGCTGCGGCAGTTGTGTCGATGCATGCACCCGCAAAGCTATCTCGCTGCAGGAGCGGCAGCGAGGCTGAAATCCCCGGATCGCTGCGTACGGTGCACGGCGGTACGCGGAAGGGAGGCCGGATGTCATGAGGATACAGGTGATTCTCAGTGAGCTGTGGACGCATGCGCCCTTCACAGCGTTCGGCGCCGCAACGGGCATTGCGATCCTTGTCGGAATGTCTGTGTTCGACGTGCCGAAGTCTGTCTCGACGAGCCTGTTTTGGGTGCTGCACCCGGGGCACGTGTTGTTGAGCGCACTGGCCACCACTGCCATGTATGGGCTGCACAGCCATGGAGGGCTCCTGCGGGTCATCGTGATCGGCTACCTCGGCGCGGTGGGCATCGCCACGGTGAGCGATTGCATCATCCCCTACCTTGGGGAGGCGCTTCTGCAGCAGGAGGGGCGTGAGATCCACTTTGGGTTCATTGAGAAGTGGTGGCTTGTGAACCCGCTGGCCCTGGCCGGGATCGCGATCGCCTATTTCTGGCCGAATACCAAGCTCCCGCACGCGGGCCATGTGCTCTTGAGCACGTGGGCGTCGCTGTTTCACATGACAATGGCGATGGACGGGCCGGTCACCCTGGTGCAGACGCTTGTGATCGCGGTGTTCTTGTTCGCGGCCGTGTGGCTGCCGTGCTGCGCCAGCGATATCGTGTTTCCCCTGTTGTTTTCAGAGGGGGGTCGCGCCAGAAGGGCGCGGACTGAAGAGGAAGCGGGTTCGGTTGAAGAGCAACCGGCTGAGGAGAAACGCGTGATCTGATCACGGGTTTGCGAGCAGGGAGATGACAATGAACGAACGCGGCAAGGCGGCGCGCTACGAGACGGAAGACGACAGCGCCCCATTGGACACGCATGTGGCCCGGGCCATCCTGGATGGGTATCATGACAAAGTCAGCAGAGCGCTGCAGAGTGATGTCGTGATCGTAGGCGCGGGGCCGTCGGGACTGGTGGCGGCATGGCGATTGGCGCATGCCGGCCGCCATGTGGTGTTGTTGGACAAACGGCTGAGCCCTGGAGGCGGCATCTGGGGCGGAAGCCTGGGCATGAACGAAGTTGTGGTTGAACAGGACGCCTTCAGTATTCTGGCCGAAGCCGGGGTCAGGCAGCACTGCCGCGGCGATCTGTTCGTGGCCGATGCGGCGGAGTTGGCCTGTGCGTTGTGTCTGAAGGCGTTGCACGCGGGCGTTGTTTTCCTCAACCTCATCACGGCCGAGGACGTTTGTGTACATGACGGGCGCGTGAACGGGGTGGCGGTGAACCGGTCGATTCTTGGGGAGCGCCTGCCGATCGATCCGCTGGTGCTCCGGTCTCGGGCAGTTATTGATGCTACCGGTCATGAGGCGGTTCTGGCCGATCGGCTTCACCGCCGCGGGCTTATCGACAGTCCCGAGGGGCGTCTTGCAGGCGAAGGGCCGATGGATGCCGCGGCAGGCGAGCAGTTCGTTGTGGCGAATGTGATGGAGCTGTTTCCCGGGCTCTGGGTCTCGGGTATGAGCGTCTGCGCTGTGATGGGCGGACCCAGAATGGGGCCCATCTTCGGCGGGATGCTGCTGTCCGGGGAGAAGGCGGGAGAAATGATTGATCGTAGTCTGGCAGAGTCGGATCAGATCTGAACGTATGGACCGCGCACGGCTTCGGCGTCGGACCGTCGCGGTCATGGAGGGCGAGACGATGGGCAGACAACTGGTTCGCAGTTGCAGTGCGTGCGGGAACGACGTGAGTCGCCACAGCCCCTTTTGCCGACATTGCGGCCATCCCCAGGCGGCGCCGCTGATTGTCTGGTTGCTGGCGCTGTTTCTGTTGGTGTTGCTCGCTTCGTATGTCGCGTTCACCATCTACTGCATGTGTAACGTGCAGGAGATGCGCGTTAGTGCCGGGTACGTTGTACAGGACGCGTCGCCCGCACACGTTGCGCATGGACCCGTTGGGGGCGATGGACAAGCGTCGCCGCAGACAGGATTGCTGCCTGAGTCGACAGACTGAGGACCTAAGGAGTCAAGATGAGTCATGTATTCGGGCCCGTGCCGTCGCGTCGGCTCGGGCGTTCGTTGGGCGTTGATCTCGTGCCGTTCAAGACGTGCAGCTTCGACTGCATCTACTGCCAGTTGGGGCGCACGACGAACAAGACGATCGAACGACGCGAGTGGGTTCCGCTTGACGTCGTGCTGGCTGAGGTGAAGGAGAAGCTCGCGGCGAAGCCCGACTACATCACCCTCAGCGGCTCGGGAGAGCCCACGCTCTACGCGCGTCTCGGCGCGCTGATCGATGGGATCCGTGCGATGACGGACACGCCGATCGCCGTGCTCACCAATGCGTCATTGCTTTGGCAGGAGGAAGTCAGACGCGAGCTGAGGGATGCCCATCTTGTGGCGCCTTCGCTCGATGCGGGGAGCGCGGGGATGTATGAGGCCGTGAACCGGCCGCATGCGGAGGCCACCTTCGATCGGTTGGTATCGGGCCTGGTGGACTTTCGGCGGGAGTACGCCGGACAGATGTGGCTGGAGGTGCTGCTTGTCGGCGGATACACGGCGGACGTGGCCGAGGTCGAGCGGATCCGGCAGTGTGTGAATGCGATTCGCCCCGACCGTGTGCAGGTGAACACGGTGGTCCGCCCGCCGGCGGAGAGCTACGCGGCGGGCGTTACGCCGGAACGGCTGCAGGCGCTGGCGGAGCTGCTGGACCCGAAGGCGGAGGTGGTCTGCGATTTCCAGGGGGTGCATCGGCGCGCGGAGTTCGCGGCCACGGCGCAGACCGTGCTGCAGATGCTGGAGCGTCGTCCCTGCACGGTGAATGACGTCGCGGAAGGGCTCGGCATCCACCGGAACGAAGCGATCAAGTACATCGAGGATCTCGCGTCGGCGGGTCGCGCCGAGGCGGTCCAGTCGGCGAGTTGCATCTACTACCGCGCGTCGGCAGGCGCTTCCGGCTGATCCGCGGTGGGCGGGCACGGCGGCGGCTCGTCTGGATCAGGCCGTCGGCGGGCGGTAGGGCGCGGCGGCGACCGGCTCGCGCGGTCGCCGCAGGGCGCTGCGGAACATGACGAACTCGCCCACGTTCTCGGGGGTGACGATGCCGATGAGCCGGCCGTTAACGACCACCGGAACGAACTGGTTCTGCGCCTCGGACAGTCGCTCGAACACGTGGTCCAGCATCTCTCCGGGTTCGGCGGTGGTGAACTCGCTGCTCATGCTGTCGCGCACCAGGGCGTTCTCGCCTTGCTCAGCGAGGTCCTTCACGAGCTGCTTGCGCGTGAGAATGCCGACGAGGTCGCCGTTCTCGACGACCGGGAAGTCCTGCTGGAACCCGGAGAGCACGTGCGCGACGGCGCGCGACAGGGGATCGTCGGGCGAGAGGGTGTGGTACTCGGTGATCATAGCCCGGCTCACCGGGATGCCGCCCAGCGCGGACCGCATCTGTACGGTGGATGCCTCGGCGGAGGCGCCGATCCAGATGAAGAAGGCGATGAAGATCAGGAAGGGGTTGTAGAACAGGCCCACTACACCGAAAAAGACCGCCATGCCTTGCCCGATCTGCGCCGCGACGTTCGTCGCGTGGACGTAGTCCATCTTGAGTGCGAGCAGCGCGCGAAGGACGCGTCCGCCGTCCATTGGGAACGCCGGGAGCAGGTTGAACGCGGCCAGCACGACGTTGACGATGATGAACTGGCCCAATGGACCGACCGCGTAGAACGGCGTCTGGTAGAGCACGGCGGCGCTCGTGGCGAACGCGAGCATCACGAACCCGAGTCCCGCCAAGACGACGTTCACCGCGGGCCCGGCCAGCGCGACGACAAGCTCCTGGCGCGGGTCCGACGGCATGCGTTCGAGACGCGCGACGCCGCCGATGGGCAGCAGGGTGATGTCGCGTGTGCGAATGCCGAAGCGGCGGGCCGCCAGGGCATGGCCGAGCTCATGCAACACGATGATGCCGAACAGCACCAGCAGCAAGATCAGGCCGCCGACGGCGGTGGAGAGCTCGCCTTCCGCCATCCAGCCCGCCAAGGCGACGAACGCCAGGAGCATCAGGAAGGTGAAATGCAGGTACACGTCGATGCCGGCTATTCGTCCTGCTCGTATTGACCAACGCATGTCGATGTGCTCCCTGGGTTCACGGCATCTCTGCCGATCGTCTGCATAACGTCGGCGTCGGGCGGCATCATTCCCGGCGCCATGGGGAACGGGACCCGGATGCTGGATCCCGTTCCTCTACCCATCATACCGCAAGACGGGTTGCGTTCGGGTCGTTTTCCACAGTTACGCGTCGCGGTTCGGTTCGTCGTCAACCACCGTGTACTCGGCGTCCACCGCGTCGCCCGCGCTTCGTCCGGCGCTCTGGGCTTCGCCGCCGGGCCGCGGCTCGCTGGGATCGCCGGCGCCTGCCGCTGCCGCCGACTTGGCGTAGGCTGCTTGCGATACGCGCTGCATGGCGTCGTTCAGCCGGTCGCGCGCGCCGCGCACGGCGGCCGCGTCTGAACCCTTGAGGGCTTCGCGCACGTCCTGCACCGCAGCCTCGACCGCGGCGCGGTCGGATCCATCGACCTTGTCGCCCAGTTCGGCGAGGGCCCTCTCTGCAGCGTGGGCGAGGTGGTCCGCTTCGTTCCGGAGTTCGATCTCCTTGCGGCGCTCCTGGTCCTCTTTGCTGTGCTGCTCGGCGTCGCGCACCATGCGGTCGATCTCCGCCTCCGTCAGGCCGGACGAGGACTCGATGCGGATGCGCTGTTCCTTGCCGGTGGCCTTGTCTTTGGCGCTCACGTGCAGGATGCCGTCGGCGTCGATGTCGAAGGTCACCTCGATCTGCGGTACGCCGCGCGGCGCGGGGGCGATGCCCTCGAGGTTGAACATGCCGAGCGAGCGGTTGTCCGACGCCATCTCACGTTCGCCCTGCAGCACGTGTATTGTGACCGCCTGCTGGTTGTCCTCGGCCGTCGAGAAGACCTGCTTCTTGGACACCGGGATGGTGGTGTTCCGGTCGATCAGCCGGGTGAACACGCCTCCGAGCGTCTCGATGCCCAACGACAATGGGGTAACGTCCAGCAGGAGCAGGTCGTTGACCTCGCCGGAGAGCACGCCCGCCTGAATGGCCGCGCCGATGGCGACGACTTCGTCCGGGTTCACGCCGCGATGCGGCTCCTTGCCGAACAGCTCCTTCACGACTTGGCCGACCGCGGGCATGCGCGTCATACCGCCCACCAGGATCACCTCGTCGATGTCTCCTTGCTGGAGGCCCGCGTCGCGCAGCGCCTTACGACACGGCTCTTTGGTTCGGTCCAGCAGATCCGAGCAGAGCTGCTCGAGCTTGGCCCGTGTGAGGGTGTAGTTCATATGCTTCGGCCCGGAGGCGTCGGCCGTGATGA
>DIWA01000076.1 GCA_002422525.1 Candidatus Hydrogenedentes bacterium UBA6118 | reverse complement strand
CGAGGGCGCCGGTCCCACACAAGGGTGGACGGGGTGGACGGGGGGCGGAGGAATGACCGGCGAGGGCGCCGGTCCCACACAAGGGGTGGACGGGGTGGACAGGGGGGGGCAGGGGCGGATCGGGGAGAGAAAGCGGCGGCAAGCCGCCGCAGTCCAAAGGCGCGGCTGGGCCGCGCCGGAAGGGGGGAGGGGAGGTATCGGGGGGAAGGAATGGGTAGACAGGATTTGCAGGACGGACAGGATTGGCCGCCTTCGGCGGAATGACCGGCGAGGGCGCCGGTCCCACACAAGGGGGGCGGGGCGGATCGGGGAGAGAAAGCGGCGGCAAGCCGCCGCAGTCCAAAGGCGCGGCTGGGCCGCGCCGGGGGNNGCGCCGGTCCCACACAAGGGGGGGAGGAGGGGACGCGGTCTCCTCCCCCGGGGGGCTGTCGGGGTCAGGGTTGGGGTGGGGAGAGGATGACGTATACGGGGAGGCCGAGGCCGCCGACGCCGAGGTGTTCGAGGGTCTCTTTGGCGGGGGAGGCGTCGAGTTCCTGGGCTTGGTATTTGACTTTGACGTAGCCGGAGAGGGTTTCGGTGACGTCGGGGTCTTGGAATGTGGTCTTGTTCATGGTGAGGCAGTTTTTGCACCAGGTGGCCCAGAAGTCGATGAACACGGGCTTGTTCTCGGCGCGGGCTTGTTCGAGTCCGGCGACGAGGGAAGTCGTCCAGCCGTGTTCGTCGAGTTCGCCGACGCTGGCGGCGACTTCGGTCTCGTCGACCCAGCGGTCGGCGAGGAGCGTGGCGCCTTCGTAGGCGTAGTAGGCGGCGAAGAGGAGGATGAAGACGCCGAAGGCGTATTTGACCTTGTTCATCCAGGCGCCGGGTTTGGGGAGGAGGGAGACGGCCGCGCCGGCGAAGGGCCAGGGGAGGGCCATGCCGAGGCCGAGGAGGAAGGGCAAGGCGAGGCCGAGGGGGTTGCCCTGGGCGTAGAGGTCCTGGGCGAGGAGGATGACGCTGATGACGACGGGTCCGACGCAGGCGCCGGCGAGCAGGGCGGCGACGCCGCCCATGAAGAAGGCGAGGAGGAAGCCGCCTTTCTTTTTGTTGTTGACGTTGACGGCGCCCTGGAAGCGGGAGAGGTCGATCACGATGACGTCGAACATGGCGAGGCCGAGGACGACAAAGATGCCGGCGATGCCGAGGTTGAACCAGGGGGACGCGTTGAGCGTGCCGAAGGCGGTTCCGGCGAGTGCGGCGAGGAGGCCGAGGACGCCGTAGACGAGGGCGATGGCGAGGCCGTAGGCGCCGCCGAGGGCGAAGCCGCGGGCGCGGGAGGAGGCCTGGGCGCCGGCGCCGATGATGGCGAGGTTGATGGGGATCATGGGGAGTACGCAGGGGGTGAGGTTCAGGAGGAGTCCGCCGGCGAGGGTGAGGATGACGGTGATCCAGAGGGGGACGCCGGCGAACTGATTGAGGCTGGCGGAGGCCTCTCCGGACTCGACCTGGCGGACCCAGTCGATGAATGCGCCGGCGCGGATGTAGCCGGAGTTGCGTCCGATGACCTCGAAGCCGTCGATGGCCTGGCGCCAGTCGGCGTCGTCGGCGGTCGCGGGGGCGTCGGTTGCGGGGGGGGTCGCGTCGTCGGCGCCGGTGAGCTGGGCGAAGTCGATCGCGGCGAAGACGTCGGGATGCTGTGGCGTGACGGGGGCGTCGGGTGCGACGACGCGGAGGGTGAACGGCACGTCGAGGGTTGTGGGCATCCAGCACTGGGACTCGTTGCAGGCCTGGTAGCGCAGGGCGCCTGAGAGGGCGTATTCGCCGGGGGCGAGGTCGGGCGCGATGGCGAGGGAGAAGCCGATGTAGAACTCGCCGCCGTAGACGGCCATGGGCTCGTCGGAGCCTTCGAGGAAGTACTCGAAGGACTCGGGATAGACGGCGCCTTCGAACGCGATGCCTTGGGCGGGCTCGACGGTGAAGACGGTCGGGACGAGGTAGTCCTCGAGCGGTTCGTGGGCGTTCATGTGCCAGGGGTCGGGCAGGGAGATGCGCAGGGCCATGCGGTGCGCGGCGCCGGCGGGGGCGGCGTCCGCGGAAGCGATGACCTCCGCGGAGATGTCGGGGCCGCCGCCGAACTGGGCCGCGGCATGGGGCGCGAGAAGCGCGCAGAGGGCGAGGGCGGTCAACAGGACGGATCGACTGCTCATCACGTCATGTTCCTTTCGTGTTTGGATGCGGTTGCGTAGACGAGGAGCGGGTCAGTCGTAGGGGGGCTCGAGGAGTGCCGCGAGCGCCGCCGGATCGGAGACCGGCTCCTTGCAGGCGTAATCCTTGCATACATAGGCGGCGGGTGTCCCGTTGCGCAACGTTTTGCCGGCGAGCAGGGGGATGCGGGCGGCGACGGCGTCGGCGTCGGGCGCGTCAGGATCGTACCATGCGATGGCGCGGTTCGGCAGGAACCGGGCGCGAACGACGTCCAGCAAGGCGGCGGTCTCGGGGGCGTCGGCGGGTCCGACCAGGGCGATCTCCTTCGGGGGATGGACGGCGAAGTCGAGCGCGCAGAGGAGGCTCAGGAAGCCTCGCGGGGCGGCGGCGATCTGTTCGGCGGCGAGCCGGAGGATGCGCTCGGCGGCCTCGGCGTAAGCGGACTTGCCGGTGAGCCGGGCGAGGCGCAGGAGTCCGTGGGCCGCCATGGAGTTGCCGGAAGGCTCGGCGCCGTCGAACAGGGGCTTCATACGGACGGGCGTGTCTGTGTGCTCGGCGGAGGTGAGGAAGAACCCGCCGTCGGCGTCGTCGTGGAAGCGGGCGCGCATCTGCCGGGCGAGTTCGTCGGCCTGGTCGATGCGTCGGGGGTCGAAGGTCGTTTCGTACAGGTCGATGATCGCGACGAGGAGGAAGGCGTAGTCGTCGAGGTAGCCGAGCAGCCGGGCGTCGCCGTCGCGATAGGAGCGCAGGAGCATGCCGTCGCGTTGGAGTTTGGTCAGGATGAAGTCGGCGGCCTCGTTCGCGGCGTCGCGGTAGCGCGGGTCGCCGAGGGTCTGGTAGCCGCGGGCGAGGGCGGAGATCGCGAGGGCGTTCCACGAGGTCAGGACTTTGTCGTCGCGGCCGGGTCGGACGCGCCGTTCGCGCACGGCGCGGAGCCGCTGCTTGCATTCCTCGATGCGCGCGAGGAGGACGTCTTCGGCGACGCCGAGCTGGTCGGCGGCGGCGTCGGGGGCGAACGGCAGATGCAGGATGTTGCGGCCGCGGTGATAGGGCTCGTGGGAGCGGAAGTTCCCTTCCGGCGCGACGCCGTAGTATGCGGCGACCAGGGCGCCGTCGGACACGCCGAGGGCGTCGTGGATTTCCTTGGCGGACCAGAGGTAGTAGCGGCCTTCTTCGCCTTCGCTGTCGGCGTCTTCGGCCGAGTGGAACCCGCCGGCGGGGTCGCGCATGTCGCGGAGGAGGTAGTCCAGCGTTTCGCGGGCGATGCGCGCGTAGAGGGGCTTGGGGGCGACCTGGTGCGCGAGGCAGTAGACCTGCGCGAGCTGGGCGTTGTCGTAGAGCATCTTCTCGAAATGGGGCGTGAGCCAGCGCTCGTCGACGGAGTACCGATGGAATCCGCCGCCGATCTGGTCGTAGAGGCCGCCGCAGGCCATGCGTTCGAGGGTGAACTCGGCGGCGTGCAGCAGGTCGGGGTCGCGGGTGCGGACGGCGGCGCGGAGGAGGAGTTCGACGGCGGGGGCCGAAGGGAACTTGGGGGCGCTTCCGAACCCGCCGTGGACGGGGTCGAAGGTCTCGCGCAGGGCGTCCGCGGCGCGGTCGATCAGGGCGGCGTCGGGGTCGGCCGGACCCGGGGCGGCCTGGCTCGGGTTGGTTCGGTCGCTGCGGGCGACGTAGCCGATCAGTTCGTCGGCGTTCTGAAGCAGCTCCTCGCGGCGTTCCGTCCATGCGCGGGCGATTCCCTGGAGAACTGTGAGAAAGCCGGGGCGTCCGAAGGCGTCGCGGGGCGGATAGTACGTGCCGCCGTAGAAGGGCTTGAGGTCGGGCGTGAGGAAGACGGAGAGCGGCCACCCGCCGCCGCCGGTCATGATCTGTACGGCGCGCATGTAGATGTCGTCGATGTCCGGGCGCTCTTCGCGATCGACCTTGACGCTGATGAAGTGTTCGTTGAGATGGGCGGCGATGCCGGGGTCCTCGAAGGACTCGTGGGCNNTGGGCCATGACGTGGCACCAGTGGCAGGCGGAGTAGCCGATCGAGAGGAAGATGGGCTTGTCTTCGGCGCGGGCCTTGGCGAAGGCGTCTTCGCTCCAGGGATGCCAGTCGACGGGGTTGCGTGCGTGCTGGAGCAGATAGGGGCTGGTCTCGCGGGCGAGACGGTTCCGGGGAGCAGGGGTCTCGGGGGACTCTGGCGGCATAGCGGGATCTCCTGGCCTGGGCTGGTCGGGATAGCGGCTTCGCCGTCGCGGCCGTCAGCACGATGGAGGCGGCGCGCCGCGCACGCGACGTCTGGCGTGCGAGGCATGGACGCCGTCGCTTATGCGAAGGAACAGCGGGGGCCGCTCCGCCATTCCAGCGGGGGCCGTCGCGGCATGACGCGACAGGCGCGCGAGGGAGCCGGCCTCAGCGCGGTCGGACGTAACGTCCGCCCTGGCGGGTCGGCTTCGTACGCGGCTTCTCCGCGGACTCGGAATCTTCCTGAGCTTTCGTGTCCTCCGCGTCTTCTTCCTCCGGCTCCTCCTCGGGTTCGAGGCGGTCGAACGCGCGCGGAATGACTTCGCAGCCGAGGGCTTCGAGCTCCTGCGCGGCGCGGTGCGAGACGTCGCCGGAGACCAGGACGGTCTTCTGCGCGTCCGGGGCGAGGGTCAGCTCCTGGGCTCCGAGGGCGGCGGGGATCCCGGCGAACCAAGTCGCGACTTCCTCGGTCCAGGCGAGATGGTCGCCGTAGACGGGGACGATGAGGCCGCCGGCGTCGTCGATGCAGACGGGACGGGCGTTGAGCAGGACGATCTGCTTGACGGGCCGGAGACCGAGATGGGCGGCGCGGATGAGCTGGGCGGTGCGCATGGCGTGGTGCGCGCGGTCTTCCGAGTCGACGCTGTCGCGCAGGGCGAGGAGGTAGGCGCCGCGGCCGTCGGCATCCTCGACCTCATGGAGGGCGTTCATGGTTGCGTTGAGGCGGTGACTGCTGATCCACGGGTGATCGCGGAGGGCGCGACGGTCGGCGCGAGGGATGTCCATCTCGCGGAACTGGTTGCGTCGGTTGCGCGGGGAGATTTGTTCACGCAGGTAGTCGACGCCCTTGCCGAGGGAGGCGCCGCCGCTTCCGAGGACGAGCCTGGGGACGGGGGCGCCGGGGATGAAGCTGGAGGCGATCCTGACAGGGGCCTTCCCTGCGTAGTAGCCCTTGGCGGCCTCGTTGAGTTCGCGGCGGAAGGGGAGGTTGGTCGTCTCGGGGTCGACGCCGAGTTCCCTGGCGAGATGTTCTTCCGCGTCCGAGAAACCGATGAGGTCATTGAGGGTCTGGCGGTCGAAGCCCGAATGAACGAGCTTGCCCGCATCCGCGACGGCGCTGATGGCGCGGAAGATCTCGGAGGGGACGGCCGCGACCGCGTAGAGCGGGTTGCGGAAGATCTTGCGGATGGCGCGGAAGGGGCCGAGCGCGACGTCCGTGACGCCGTGTTTGAGACCGTCGCCGACCTCCTCGCTGCGCGACATCTCCGCGAGCGCGGCCGTGGCCCGGACTTCGTTGACGCGGACGCGGAGCATCTCGGCGCCGATCGCCTCGACCTCGCCGTAGTCGCTGTGGAGGAGGAAATGGTTGGTCCAGCCGTCGTTGATGACGCGGTCATCGACCTTGTGGTTGTCGCCGGCGTAGTCCTCGAGGGGGAGCAGATCCTTGGCGTCGAGCACGGGCGGCTGCTCGTAGCCGTCGGCCTGCTGGGGTTCCGGCTGAAGGGTCAGTGCGCCTGTCGGGGCGTCGCCGACGCCCTGTTGGGGGATGGTGGCGCAGCCGGCGAACGCGATGCAGGCCAGGAGCGTGAGCGCGGCGAAGGCGACGGCCGATGAGATCGGTCGAGCGGAGTTGCGTTTCATAACGATATAGTAGCATGCGACAGGGTTGGAGAGAGAGCGTGACCGATGGGACGGGGTGGACGGCGTGGACGGCGTGGACGGGGAGGAGGAATGACCGGCGAGGGCGCCG
>DIWA01000004.1 GCA_002422525.1 Candidatus Hydrogenedentes bacterium UBA6118 | reverse complement strand
TGAAGGCGCCTTTCTCGTGGCCGAACATCTCGCTCTCGACGAGCGTGTCCGGAATGGCGGCGCAGTTCACGACGACGAACGGCTTCGCGCGGCGGGGGCCGTTGAAATGGATGTGGCGCGCGACCATTTCCTTGCCCGTGCCGGATTCGCCCTGGATCAGCACGGTGGTGGTGAGCGGGAGCGAACGGCGGACGATGTCGAACACCCGTTGCATGGGCGGGCTCTCGCCGATGATGTTGCCCAGCGACACGGAATCCGAGACGAGTTCGCGCAGTTGCTGGTTCTCGCGGCGGAGGGAGCCGTGTTCGACAGCCCGGTCCACGACCATGAGCAGCTCGTCCTTGTCGAACGGCTTGGCGAGGTAGTCGGCGGCGCCTTCCTTCATGGCGGTGACGGCGGTCTGGACAGTCGAGTAGGCCGTCATCATGACGACCTCGACTTCGGGCCGGATGCGGCGGGCGCGGCGGAGCAGTTCGAGGCCGTCCATCTCGGGCATGCGCAAGTCGGTCAGCAGCAGGTCGAAGGACTCCGTCTTGAGCGCGGCGAGGGCATCCTCGCCCGACGCACAGGCGCGCACTTCATAGCCGCTGGTCTCGAGAATATCGACGAGGATGTCGCGCTGAACCGGGTCGTCTTCCGTGATGAGGATTCTGGAACTCATGTCGCCTTTCCATGCCGCGGGTCGTTGTCGGGATGCACGGGGCTATTGTAGCGAACGCGGGAAGGGCGGGGCCAAGGCGATCGACGGAAGGGAGGACTGGATGCAAAAGCGGGGGCGATTGGCGTAAGATTCGCGCATGTTCGCCTTCCTGCGTGGAACCGTCGTTCGCAAGACTCCCGGCCGTGTTGAATTGGACGTGCACGGGGTGGGGTATGAGGTGTGCGTGCCGGACACGGTGGCGCGGCGGCTCTCCGTGGAGGAGGAACGCACGCTGCTGACGCACTGCTATATCCGGGAAGACGCCTTCCAGATCTACGGGTTTCTGCGCGAGGACGAGCGGGCGCTGTTCCGCACGCTGCTGACGCTGACGGGCATCGGTCCGAAGGTGGCGCAGGCGGTGCTGTCGGCGATGACGGTGCAGGAGGTCGGGCGCGCGGTGATGGAGAGCGACGTGGCCGCGTTCACGAAGGTGGGCGGCATCGGGAAGAAGGGCGCGCAGCGGATCGTGCTCGAGATGAAGTCCAAGCTGGGCCAGGACGCGGAGTTGAGCGCGATCCTCGGCGAGGAGATGAAGGAGGAGGAAGCCGATCCGGCTGTGGACGACGTGATAGCGGCGCTGTGCGCGTTGGGATGCACGTTGGGCGAGGCGCGCCGGGCGTCGGCGTCGGCGCGGGAGAAGCTCGGGGCGTCGGCGTCGGATGAAGAGCTGGTGCGGGCCGCGTTGCAGTCGTTGGTGAAGAGGTAGGGCATGCCGGTAGACGACACGCTGAGCGGCCGCGGCACAGGCGAGGACGAGCAGTTCGACGCGCAGATCCGGCCGCAACGGTTGGAGGAGTTCCCGGGGCAGGAGCCGCTCAAGGAGAAGCTGCGGATCGCGATCCAGGCGGCGCGGGGTCGGCAGGAGCCGCTGGATCATCTGCTGTTGTCGGGGCCGCCGGGGTTGGGCAAGACGACGCTGGCGCGGATCCTGGCGAACGAGATGGGGGTGGACTTCAAGGGCACGTCGGGCCCGGTGATCGAGCGGCAGGCGGACCTGAGCGCCATTCTGACGAGCCTCGAAGAGTTCGACATTCTGTTCATCGACGAGATCCACCGCCTGAACCATGCCGTCGAAGAGACGTTGTACTCGGCGATGGAGGACTTCGACGTCGACATCATGCTCGGCAAGGGGCCCACGGCGCGGTCGATGAAGATCTCGTTGCGTCCGTTCACGTTGATCGGGGCGACGACGCGCGCGGGGCTCCTGACGCCGCCGTTGCGGGCGCGGTTCGGCGATACGTGCCGGTTCGAGTTCTATTCGCCCGCGGAGCTGGAGCGGATCGTGCAGCGGTCGGCCCGGATCCTGGAGGCGCCTATCGACGCGGACGGGGCGCGGGAGATCGCGCGGCGTTCGCGGGGCACGGCGCGGATTGCCAACCGATTGCTGCGGCGCGTGCGGGACTACGCCCAAGTGAAGGGCGACGGCGTGATCACGCTCGCGATGGCGGATGCGGCGCTGAATATGCTGCAGATCGACGGGCTCGGGCTGGACGAGATGGATCGGCAGATCCTGCGCGGCGTGATGGAGAAATTCGACGGAGGTCCCGTGGGGTTGTCTTCGTTGGCGGTGGCGATCGGCGAGGAGCCGCAGACCCTCGAGGAAGTGCACGAGCCGTATCTGATCCAGTTGGGTTTCATGAAACGGACCCCGCAAGGCCGGGTGGCGACGCCGTCGGCGTATCGCCATTTCGGGCTGAACCCGCCGTCGACGACGGAGCCGGATCTGTTCTGATCCGGCTCGGTCGCTTTCACGGAACTCTAACCGAATTCGCGTGGAACCCCGGGTATGCATGGGGTATCGTGGGAAGAACTAACCAAAGGTAGCCGCCGAGATCGTCGTCGGCGTTCAGCGCGTGGGGCGCGGACGTCAGCGACCGGCCAGGAGAATGAGAATGACGCATGGCGTATTTCGAAAAACCGTGGGATTGATGGCGTGCGCGGCGATCGTCGCGGCGATGGCGGTTCCGTTGGCCGGACAGGCCCAAGCGCAGGAGGAGGCGTCCGCGCCGAAGAACGTGATCGTGATGATCGTGGACGGGGGCGGGTTCAACCAGTTCCTCGTGGCCGACTACTACGAGCACGGGGAAACGGGACGGCAGCCTTACCAGCAGGGGTTCACGTCGTTGGCGATGAGCACGTACTCGGCGAACGCGAAGGCGCCGTACGATCCGGAAGAGGCTTGGACGTCGTTCAAGTACTTCAACAAGGATGCGACGGACAGCGCCGCGGCGGCGACGGCGATGGCGACGGGAACGAAGACGTTGAACGGCGTGCTGGGCCTTGACCCCGACAAGAACCCCCTGCCGAACATGCACGACGCGGCGAAGGCGGCGGGCAAGTCGATGGGCGTGGTGACGTCGGTGCAGCTCTGCCACGCGACGCCGGCGGGGTTCATTGCGCGGAATGAGAAGCGCGGGAACTACCTCGAGATCGCGCGGGAAATGATCCTGGAGAGTCAGGCGGATGTGGTGATCGGCGCGGGGCATCCGGACTTCGATGCGAACGGCGACCCCGTGGAGCCGCAGTCGAACGAGAAGAAGGAGGCCGAACGGTTCGCGCTGGTCGGCGGGCCCGAGGTGTGGGAAGGCCTGAAGGCGGGCGAGGTCGGCGGCGACGCGAACGGCGACGGCGTTCCGGATCCGTGGACGCTGGTCGAGACGCGGGCGCAGTTCGTGGAAGCCGCGCAGAACCCGCCGCGGCGGCTGCTGGGCGTGTTCCAGAACAACGGGACCTTGCAGCAGGACCGCGTAAGCGCAAGCGGCAAGCCGGAGGCGGATGCGCCGTTCGAGACGCCGTTGCTGGCGCAGATGCCGACGTTGGCGGAGCTGACGCAGGCGGCGCTGGCGGTGCTCGGGCGGAACGAGCAGGGCTTCTTCCTGATGATCGAAGGCGGCGCGGTGGACTGGGCGTGCCATGGGAACCAGCTCGGCCGGACGATCGAGGAGATGATCGACTTCAACGGCGCGGCGGCGGCGGTGGTCGCGTGGGTCGAGGCGAACGGCGGCTGGGATGAGAACCTGGTGGTCGTGACCGCGGACCACGAGACCGGCTACCTGACCGGTCCGGATTCGGACCCGGAGTGGAACGATATCGTGAACAACGGCAAGGGCGAGATGCCCGGCGCGGAGTACCATAGCGGCGGGCACACGAACAACCTCGTGCCGTTCCTGGTGCGCGGCGCGGGCACGGATGCGTTGGTCGCGCGGGCGACGAAGACCGACCCGAGGCGCGGCGCCTATCTCGACAATACGGATCTGGCGGATGTCGTGCGCGAGCTGCTGAGCGCCGATGCGCCTGTGTTGGCCGCGGCCGAGTAGTCAGGCTGCATAGACCACGGAATAGAACGGAATAGAGACGCCCGTCGGAGCGGTATGATCGCCGCGCCGACGGGCGTTTGGTGTATGCCGAGACGGGCGCGGCGTTGGCCCTGGCGGAACACGAAGGGAGGCTGAGCATGCGCGTACTGGGCGCGTTGTTTGACCGGAACCGGGCGTGGGCGGAAGAGATGCGGCGGCGGGACCCGGCGTTCTTCACGCGGCTGGCGCAACAGCAGGCGCCGGAGTACCTGTGGATCGGGTGCTCCGACAGCCGGGCGCCCGCGAATGTGATCGTGGGGATGGGGCCAGGCGAGCTGTTCGTGCACCGAAACATCGCCAACCAGGTGCAGCACACGGACCTGAATTGCCAGGCGGTGCTGCAGTTCGCGGTGGATGTCTTGCATGTGCGTCATATCATCGTGTGCGGGCACTACGGATGCGGCGGGGTGCGTGCGGCGCTGCGCGATGATCGGCTGGGGTTGGCGGAGCACTGGCTGCGGCCGATCCGAGACGCGGCGGATCGGCATGCGGGCGCGCTCGACGCGGCGGGGGATGCGGCCGCGCGTTGCGACAGGCTGTGCGAGCTGAACGTGGCCGAGCAGGTGCGCAACGTTTGCCGCGGAGCGACGGCGCAGTCCGCCTGGGAACGGGGACAGACGCTGTCCGTCCACGGGTGGATCTACGGGATTCAGGACGGCCTGTTGCGGGATCTGGGGATCTGCGTGACCTGCGCCGACGAGACGGAGGCGGCGTACCGAGGGGCCGTAGCACGGCTGAGCGGTTGAAGCAGCCGGATCTATCCGGCTTCCTCGGCCGCGAGCAGCTCCTCGATGCAGGCTTCCGCAACGTCGAATTTGGCGCGGTCGGCGCGGATGATGCCTTCGCGGTCGATGACGAAATGGCAGGGGTACCACCGGACGCGCAAGGCCTTCTCGGCCGTGCGCTTCTCGTCGCGCACGAGCGGGTACGCGATGCCGCGTTCCTCCGCGATCGTCTGGAGCGATTCCGCGCCGGAGCTTGCGCAGATGCCGAGCACGACCACCCCGCGGTCGCCCAGCCGCTGCATGAGGTCGTTGTTGCGCGGGATCTCCGCCAGACACGGCATGCACCACGTCGCGAAGAAGTCGACGGCGATGATCTTGCCGCGCAGTTCGTCGAAACTCGAGACTGGCCCGATCCATTGGGTCAGGGGCAGGTCGGGAAATGGCGCGTTCAGCAGCGACTCGGCGTTCTCAGTCATGGCATCCTCCGCGGTACTTCCGTCTTTGACTAACGGCTACGGCGCGGCTGGTGTTCCCTTGCGGTCGCGATACCCAGCCCCGCGGCGAGGTCGAGCACAGTGAATCGGTCGCGGATGAACCGGGCGCGCGCGCAGGCGTCCGCGTATGTGTCCAGCGGCGCGTCGAGCTGCTCGGGCCGGTCCGGGCCGCCGGCGTCGCGGATCGCCTGTGCGACGACCTCCGGCGGCAGGAGATCCGCCTGGACGCGCGCGCGCAGGTCGGCGAGTTCGCGCTGTACGCGGGCCGCCTCGTCGCGGAGCGTGTCGCGCGACCGGGCCTTGCGTTGCCACTGCGCCCACACCTCGTCGGCCACGGCGCCCCAGTCCGCGTCGATCCATCCGCGCACGATGGCGTCGTCGGGCTGCGCCCGCGCGATTGCGTCAGGGTCAATCTGCGCCGGATCCAGCGTCGTCACCCGTCGCCAGAGCTCGAGGCAGTGTACGGTCGCGACGCCGACCTGGGCTCCGTGGAGGTCGTGGGGGGCGCCGTACAGGCTGGACTTCATGTCGATGTAGTGCGAAATCAGATGTTCGCCGCCGGAAGCGGGGCTCGATGAGCCCGCCGCGAGCATGGACAGCCCCGACAGCAGCAGCGCCTCGAGCAGGAAAGCCACGGCCTCCGGGTCGCCCTGTCCGACGCGCGGGGCGACCTCGACGGCCCTGTCGACGAGGCCGTCGTAGAACTGCAGCGCATTGGGGTCGTAGTACTCGTCGCGCAGGAAGTGCGCGGCCGCCCAGTCCGCCGAGGCGGAGCATTTCGAGAGGAAGTCGGCCAGACCCGCCGCGGCCATGCGTTGAGGCGCGGCGGCGACCGTCTCCGGGTTGGCGAAGACGGCGTGCGCGGGGCGGCAGGGGACCGTGCGCTTGAGACCGCGTACTTTGATCGCCGTGATGCCGGAGGTGTAGCCGTTCATGGAGGCGGCGGTTGCGTACAACACGGCGGGAAGGCCCAGGCGATCGCCCGCATACTTGGCGAGATCGCAGAGCGTGCCCGCGCCCACGGCCACTACGGCGTCGGCCCCCTCGGCCGCGGCGGCGGTCTCGTCGCCCAGCGCGTCGGATGCATCGAGCGGCCCGGCCCCGTGGATCTTCTCGCGACAGCGGACGCCGGCATCGCGGAGCGCGCGAACCACGCAGTCGTCGGTTGCGGCGCGGGTGTTCTCGTCGGCCGTGACGAGGACCTCCGCGGCGCCCAGCGCGCGGATGTGGGCCGCCAGGGCGGTCGCGGCGTCGTGTCCGATCCAGCATTGCTCGATGGGACGGGATCCGTCGCAGCGGCGGGCGAGATCCAACGCGTGCACCAGTCTCTCAGCCGACATGGGGGCTCCTCCGGATACGGCTTGCGGGGCGGGTGCCCCAATATATGGGCGCGGACGAGATCGCGGGCCGATTCCGCTTGTGGTCTCGTAATATGCTGTGATGCAATGGTTTATGCTTTCCGTTCCAGTCTGACGCCTTGTTGGGCCGCCATGGCTGGGGCTCGCGGCGCGGGGCGGCCACTATATGCGGTATTCGATTTTGGGGCGATCGAAGAAAAAGGTTGACAAGGCCCATATGTTGTGCTATCCTGACGACGGTGGCTGAAGCCGAAGGACGTGAACCAGGCATTGACGCCGTCGCCCTGACGGGGTCGAGTTCCGCAGCCCAAGCCGATGACGTTCACTCCTTGATGACGGAGGACGATGACCGCAGCCCATCTCCTCGCGTCGATGGATGCCGTGACCCTCTTGCGCCAAGAAGCACGGAGATAGGCTTCAGACACTCCCCGCAATGAGCGGCGGGTTGACAAGACCCGCCGCTCCCTCCTTTTTCGCATCGCTTGTTGGGCTGACCTCGTTTCCTTCGAGCCCGGCCGCCGTCGTGATCTAGTGTACTGACTCATGTATTTGC
>DIWA01000013.1 GCA_002422525.1 Candidatus Hydrogenedentes bacterium UBA6118 | reverse complement strand
ACGCCCCTGCGCGAGGGGCGACCGCGGGGCACGTAAGCTCCGCAGCAATAGTCATTTACGGGTTCTGTTCCGCGAACCTGGGTCGATCGGTCCTCCGAGCCGTCGACGTTGTGGTCGCTGTTGGATGGAACCTTCGTTTTTCGAACGGGTTACGCGCTGCGCGAACCTCCCGGGGATTCGGCCCGAGCTAGGGGTCCGCGCTGGTATTATATGAGAAGCGGGCCTTCCGGGTCATATGCGGGTTTGGCGCCGATGTGTTCGACGCGTCGGCGCCATTCCTTCCCGAGGAAGTAGAAGCGGATGCTGTCGCGCTCCGGTTCGATGATGTCGCGGATTGTGTGCCGCAGTTCGGCGAACTGCGCCGGATCGACCAGGCACTCGAACACGGAGTTTTGCACCCGCTGTCCGTAGTTCGTGCACACGCGCGCGACGCGACGCAACCTGCGTTTGCCTCCGTCTGATTCCGTGTTCACGTCGTAAGTGACCAGGACCATCATGGCGTGTTCTCCTCACTTCCACAGGAAAGGGGGGTAGGCGTCGAGTTCGCCGCGCAAGCGTCTCGCCAGCAGGAGCGCCTGCACGTGCGGCAACAGCCCGATTGGAATGCGCTCATCGAGAAACGGGTGCCGTATCTCCTCTTGTTTGCGCTTCTGGTAGGCGACCAGGACCTCCTTCCTCGTGTCGTCGTCCATGGTGACGCCGCCCGTCTCCGTCTGCACAAACCCCTTGGCCCGCACCTGTTCGCGATTGATCAGGGTGAGCGCCAAGCGGTCGGCCACGTATGGCCGGAACTCCTCCACCATATCGAGGGCCAGGCTTGGCCGTCCTGGACGATCTGCATGGAGGAACCCGACGGCGGGGTCGAGCCCGACGCCCTCGAGGGCGGATGACACATCGTGCGTGGCCAGGGTGTAGAGGAAGGACAGGAGCGCATTCACGTTGTCGAGCGGCGGTCTACGGTTTCGCTCATGGAACCAGAAGGCATCGCGCTGCACGGTGATCAGCTTGTCGAAGACGGCGAAGTACGTGCGCGCGGCATCGCCCTCCTGTCCACGTAGGCTGTCAAGGGTCGCGTCTCGCTGCAGACCGCTCAGCGCGTCGGCAAGGCGGTCGACCGCGTCTGTCAGGTCGGGGTCGGGCGTCTCCCGGTCCCGGTTCGACCGCTGCAGCACCGTGCGCGCGTTGGCGACCTTGCCGAGTACGAAACCGCGCGCGAGATCGGCTCGGCGGTCGGGGTCTTCGGCCGCGCGATACTGCGCCCGACGGAGCAGCACGTTTCCGGACACGGGTCCGTGGACGCGCGCCATGAAGCGCCCGTGCTCGGTGAGGAAGGACAGGGTTACGCCGTTGCGCGCGCAGAGCTCCATGCAGGACGGACTGCACAGAATATGGCCGAAACACACGATGCCGCTGAGCGTGTGGATTGGCGCCTTGAGCTTCGTCACCTGCTCGACCCGCACATGTACGGTCTCTCCGTCGCGCGCGAGGTACGCGTTCGGGTTGGTCACGTAGAGGGTGTTCAAGAGTCGTCTCATGCGTCGGGTCCTTCCTGCCGTTCTCGGACCATCGCGGCGATTGCGCGCGAGAGGTAGATCCGGGCACTGCGTCGCTCGGCGCCGAGCGCCTTAGGCAGACACTGCTCCACCAGCGAACAGTTGTCGCACGCCTTGGTGTAGACCGGAGGAGGCGATCGCCCCTCGCGCACGAGTTCGTGGACCCGCGCGGCCAGGGCCTCGGTGTGCGCGCGGAGCCCGGCGCTGAAGGCGACGGCGAGTCTCCGCCGGGTAGCGCCGTAGAACATCGCGCCCTCGGGCACGGAACAGCCGAGCATCTCTTCGATGCAGAGCGCTTGCGCGCAAAGCTGGACCTCGTCGCAGCGGTCTCGCTTCGGGCGCCCGCGCTTATACTCGACGGGGAAGGGCATCCAACGGCCGGGAAGCCCTGCCAGCGCGGTTCCGTCGTCGCGGGCGCAGCGCCGGAACTCCACCACGTCGGCGATGCCGCTGAGGCCGAGTCGGAAGGAACGCACGTGCAGCCCTCGCGTGACCCGAACGTCCTCGCGCGCTTCGTTGCCGGCGTCGTGGACGTGTTCGTGCAGATGCCGCCCTTCGACAGTCAGCCGATTCTCGGCCCAGAGCCCTTCGAGATAGATGAGCGCCCATTGACGCTCACAGAATGCCAGGTGCTGCAGGGCCGAGATCGGCTGGAGGTCGTCCTCTGTGTACATGCGGTCCGTCAGACTTTCTCGCTGACGGTCACGCCTTGCGGAAGGCTATCCGTGTCGATGGTCACGGCGTAGTCTTCGAACGCGCGGGGCGGTTTTGTCGCGTCGATCCGCTCGATTTTGACCCTGCGGAACAGGCTGTGCGCCGGCGCGCTTCCCAAGGCGCTGTCGTGCTCGAACACGATGAGTTTGCGCGTGGCCATCTCGCCGCGCGCGGCGGAGCGATCGAACTCGAACATCATGGACAGGGCCTGCCACAACAGCTCAAGGTCGGCATTGGAGAAGCCGGTGTCCGCGGCGAGATGCGGGGACACGAAGCCATGGCAGCAGTAGAGGCCGTAGGGAACGAAGTGCTTGTTTCCCATCGTTCCCGTCACCTGCCCGTGTTTCTCGGTCTGACTCGCCGCGTCTTTCTCGGAGGCGACGGCCTTGCGTACGATGGTGAACTCATCCTGCATGATGGGGTCGATGGAGGTGGCGAAGGTGAGCTGCACCGGCCCGCGCACCTGGCCGCAGTTGATGTTCAGCGTGAGGACCGCACCGAAGGTGCGGATGTCAAAAAAGGTGCGGCACATCCACACGCGGGCCCGCTCGGCGCTGTCCGCCTTCTTGGCCTTGCCCTTCTCCTCTATCGCGAGTCCGTTCACCTCATAGGCCTCGCGGTGAAAGCGCTCGAGCACGCCGCGGTGCTGCACGTAGATGCGGTACCCCGGCTCGGCCTCGCCGGAATCCCGGTCCGTCTTCACGAGGGAGACGAAATCTCGGACCTTGCGCTTGAGACACACGTCCGTCACGATGCCGCGGCCGGTCTCGGCGTCGATACGGGGCTGGTTGCCCGCATCGGGATCGCCGTTGGGATTTCCGTTGGTCACGTCGAAAAGCAGCACGAAGTCGTAGCGTCGGTCCACTGCAGCGGCAGTATTCACATCGGTCGTCATGGGGATTGGGTCCTTTCCTGGTCTGGTTCTTCACTCGTGATCTTGGCTGGTTGTCATTCCATTTCCGCCGGTTCGAGGTCGATCTCGGCCTCGCCGTCCGGATCCGCTCCCGACTCGATCCCTGCGTCTCGCTTCGTCCACAGCGCATGCCGCTGGTGGTGGTAGCCGAGCAGGAACAGCGCTTGGTCCTCGAGGCTCAGGCGCATCGGCAGGCCGGAATCGGGCGAGAGCTTGTCGAGCAACGCATCGATCTCTCTGCGGTAGAAGCCGGCCGCTCGGGCGTTCGCTTGCTTCAGCTTCTTCTGATGCGAGTTGGCGCCCTTGAGCAGGTGGCTGAAGACGGACTGCGGCGTGGTCGCCGCGCGCTTGAAGTAGCGGTCGACGATCGTCGCGTTGACGTCGCCGAGGGCATCTCGCTGGAGTTTCTCGAGCAGGGCCATCAGTCGGCCGAGCAGGTAGCCTGTGTTGCTGTTGCTGGGGTCCATGGCAGTCGTCGCCTCCGGGTAGGGGTTCACAGACGCGGCTTCGATGCGCGCCTGACGGTTGAGATACGCCTTGACCAGCGCGGCGCGTGCGTCGCGACGCTCGAGATCAAGCCATTCGCTGCGCGTCGCCTCCGCTCGGGTCCGCTCGACAGCGCGTTGCAGGATGTGGCGGGGAAACGGTCCGCCGGTGATCGCCGCGTGGAACACTTCGTTGGCGAGGTTGGGGGGCAGCCGCCCTTCATCGCCATTGACGGCGAGTGCGCGCATCAAGGTCTGGAGCGGCATGGCGGGCGGCAGGTCGCGCGCCCTCGGCTTGGGCGTGTTGCGCACGATGCTGATGTCGGCGAAATAGTCCGCCAGGTTGGTTAGAACAGCTTCGACCGTGGTCTCGATCCAGTCGCGCACGATGATGCGGCCCTGCGTCCCGGTGATCGTCATGGCGTAGAAGGCCGCAGGGTTCGCGATCGTCGGGCGCCGTCCGCGCCAGATGCTCCGATACATCTCCCCCACCTCGCCGGGGTCGGGGTCGAACAGACTCTGGATCATGTTGCAGGCGTCGTTCCCCGCACTCTCAGGAGACCAGTACACCACGACCGTGTCCGAGGTCAGTCGGTACCGCCGCACGGGGAGCGTCGTTCCCGGTTCATCGGGGTTGGGGTACTCGGAGTCGACGAGTCGCGCGAGCGCTGTCGCGCAGGCCTCTGCCGCGTCGCGGCTGATCGGGGCGTTTTCGTTGCTCTTCCAGCCGTACGAGAGAAAGGCCGGATTATTGAAGGACACCATGCTGACGCCCGAGGGCGATCCTCCGGGCACCTTGCGGACCTGTGGGAACTGCCCGGGCTCCGACACACGGGCGCCGGTGACCAGGCAGCGAAACGCACCCTCGCCGGAACCCTCCTGCATGCGCTGCCGCCGCCAGTAGTCGACGACCGCGGGGCGGAGATGGACCGGCCGGTCGGGCTCCGAGGCAAGGAAGAAGGCGAACTGGTCGTTCGACGCCCACTCCTCGTTCCACGACATGGTCCTCGTGCCGTCGGCCAAGCCGTCGAGAAAGCGCAATACGGCTTCGGCTCCCGGGTCGCGGGTCGCTTCGGCGCAGTCCGAGACCATACTCCGAAAGGCGGCCAGGCACTGCTTCACTCGATCCTGCTTCGCTGCCTTATCGGGCGGCGCCAGTCCAAAGACGTACTGGGCATTGTCGACCATGAAGTGCGCGGCGACCCTAGAGGTGCGTCCAGCCTGATATGGAACCCTGAGGCGGGGCGCCACGAGTCGCGCGGCGCGCCATTTGGCATTCGCGGGCTGTTGGCGACGGTCCTCGATCGCGAGCAGCGCGCCGTCGTCTCGCAGGCGAACCCACCACGCGACGGGCAGGTCCTGGAAATCGAGATCCTTCGCGAGGTTCTCCGAATGCGCGAGCTTGTAAAGCGCTTGCAGGATCATACCGCGCCTCCTTCCGCGTACGCCTCGAGCGTGGCATCGGGATCCTCGGGCACCTCCAGCACGCCGTCTGCAAGCCGGGCGGCGAAGAACCGCGGCGTCCGCCGTTTCGGCTGGTAGTCAATGTCCCAGAGCATGATGCCGAGGTCGCGCGTTTCCGGTATCGGCGGGGGCGCATCCTCCGCCGACAGCACCTCCGCGTCGAACTCGCGGCAACCCAGATAGGGCTGATGGAAGTGCTGGCCTTTCGCGACGCGCCGCGCGAACATCTCCTGAAACTTCACGAGGTTGTCTTCCGGTCCGGCGCGATCCGTGAGCTCGAGGTGCGCCTCGATGACGTAGTCGACCCCGCGCAGCGCGACGGTGTTGCGCTGGGATCGGTCCTCGTCGGCATAGTAGGGGCGCATGGTTCCACCCTCGGCGACGATCTGGGCTGAGGGCGGACTGGCCTTCGTGTTCACCTCGTTCCGGAATACCGCGGCGTACCGAATCGGGCTGAGCACATGGATCCGTTCGATCCGCCAGCGGATGGCGGGCTTCCACAGCACCGCCTCGAGCACCCCCCGCGCCGCCGACGGGGTCATGCACGGGTACGAGACGCGCTCCACCTTGAGTTCCGGCCGGGTGAAGACGGCCCAGGGTCCGCGCACGCGCGCGGACAACGTCGGACTTCGTTGCATGGCTATCCTCCTTGTCTGGGACACGCCCGCCTGCGGCGGGTGCGCTCCGGTTGCTTTACGGTCGGCCCTCTGCGCAGATCTAGCTCACGATCAGGTCCTCCGGATCGTTCAGCGTCTCCTCACTGATGTGCAGGCCGTAGTTGGCGTCGTACAGTCGCTTGCACTGCGGCGCGAGTTCGCACAACCAGTCGTCCAGTTCTATCACCTTCCCCGATTCCTTCAGGGCGCGCATGTCGTTTGTGTAGACCTGCACCAGGTAGGGCTGCAGCGCACGGCGCTCCTTGCGGCCCAGACGCCCGAACCTGATCGCTTCGCGGTACTCCGCGGCAACCTGCGGCCCGTTGCCATAGGGGCATACGACGGGCAAGCCTGCCTCGCGGATCATCTTGAAGTTGGCCGCGACCTCGGCGAAGTTCAGCTCGGCCGCCTCGCGCAGCACGTCGTAGGAATCCGCAGGACGGCCGTAGAAAGTTCGGAAGTACTGCTCGAAAACCTCGGGGTCCTCCGTGTCTATGCCGTTTCCCGAGGCGCGCAGCATACCGGCGACCACGTTCCCGCCCAGCCGGAGCGTGCCGGCCGGGGGATCATTGGGCGGACGGAAGACGAAGACGTCGCCGCGTTCGAGGCGGCCCTCACGGTTGCAGCGCCCCGCCGCCTGCACGATGTGGTCCAGCCCCGTGAGCGCGCGATAGACCACGGGGAAGTCCAGGTCCACTCCGGCCTCGATCAACTGGGTCGACACGACATGGCACGGTTCGCCCGCCGCCAACCGACTCCGAATGCGATCAATGACATCAAGGCGATGCGTGGCGCACATGAGGGTGGACAGATGGAACGGCGGGCGTCCGGTCCGTTCGGACACGGCGTGCGCGAGGGCGTACGCATCGGCCCTGCGGTCGACCACGATCAACCCTTGTTTGTGCTGCGCGATCGCGTCCGCCAGCTCGGGCCAGTCGACGCGTTCGCCATCGGGGTCGGGCCAATGATAGCGGACGCGCGCCAACGCGCGCGACAGCTTGGCGGGTTCGGTGACGATCGGCGCGGGTTCCGGCAGGCCGTGAGGCAGGCTCTGGCGTCGCGTCAGGGCGGGCGGCGTTGCGGTCGACAGTACGAGGGAACAACCGTAGCCGCGCACCAGCTCGTTAAGCGCGTCCAGAATTGGCAGCAGCAGTTCGGGCGGAAGCGTCTGGACTTCGTCGAGGACGATCACGCTCCGCGCGATGCGATGCAGTTTGCGGCAACGGCCCGGCCGGTTCGCATGCAGCGATTCGAAGAACTGGACCGTAGTCGACACGATCACGGGCGCATCCCAGTTCTCCTCCGCACGGGCGTGCCGCGCGGCGACCTCCTCCCCAAGCGTCTTAGCGCGTCGGTCAAGCGTCAGGTCTGCGTGGTGTTCGAGTATGTTGGCGGCCCCGAGCGCCTCACGGTAGGCGCGCGCGTTCTGCTCGATGATCGAGGTGAACGGCAGGATGACCAGCACCCGATCGAGGCCGTGCGCCAGCGCATGCCGCAACGCGAACGCCATCGACGAGAGGGTCTTGCCCCCGCCGGTGGGCGCGCTCAGGCTGAACACGCCCGGGGGCGACTCCGCGCGCGCGATGCACTCGCGCAGGATAGCGGCGCGCACGCGGTTGACCGGCGTCTCTCGGGCAGACTCGGGCAGGCTGTCCACAAGGCTCGTGAGGTGCGTCTCAAGCCGCCCCCAGAGGTCCCCGATGGCGTCATAGCCGCCGCGGACCGCAGCGCCTTCCGGCTGCATGAAGCGTTCGGTGTCGAGGTAGTCGGCGTCGACCAGCGACGAGAACAGCATGCGGACCCAGAACGCGAAGCTGCGCTTCCATCGGATCCCATCGGAGTCCGGACGCCCCTCGAGAAACGACGGCAGGGGCGGTAGAGCGCGTTCGAGGGTGGACTCGGGCAGCCCATCCCGCCACGGCTCATCCGACGCCCGGTTCTGGAACAAGCGCTGCTTGAGGGGCGTCGGACCCCCGTCAGTCGAGGCGATCCAGTTGGCGAGGCCGCCGTGATGTCCCGCGATGACCCACGCGAGCGGCAGCCCGGCCTGCCCAAGCCGGAGCGCATGCTGGGCGCCAGCGAGAGAGTGTTCGACCGCGACGGACTCCCCGCGCAACCTTCGCTGGAAGGCATCCTGCGCCTTCCCCAGGTCATGCCAGAGTCCGGCCAGGTAGGCCCAATCCGCGCAATCGAACCGCGAGGCGAACCCGGCCGCCAGATCGGCGACACCCGTCAGGTGGTCAATCAACGTCTGCCAGGATTCCTCCGGCTGCCCGTCGCGGGTGTGCGCATACCACACGCGTCCCTCCTCCATTCCGCTCCCCCCTTTCCGCTCCTCCACACAAAACGGTCAAGCCGCGTCCCCGGAGCGTAAGCCGTGGCGCGGCGGCCAGACCGCCAAAGCCCTCGGGACAGCCTCTACCATATCAGAATTCGTACGGCGAGGAACACACTATATTCGCCCACACTTCTTCATTCTTATGTGCAGACGCTCTCGCCCGCACAGCAGAAGCCCAGTACCTACCCCGCCATCGTTCCAGATTCCGGAACTACGGCGCGGCGGACCCGGCGGTCAGGGTTCGGGGGTCGGATCGGGCGCTGGGTCGGGGGGTGCGGGGGGGTCTGGGAGGGGGAGGATGTCGGCGAGGGGGTCGGCGGCGCCGGGTTCGGTGATCTCGAGGGTGACGTCGCGGCCGACGACTTGGCGGACGCCGACGCCGAAGGGGCCGAAGGGGTGGGCGATGATGGGTTCGACGAGGAGGTCCATGGGGCCGTCGTACTGCACGATGAGGCGGCCGAGTCCGGGCCGGGCGAGGATCTGTTCGACGCTTTCGACGCCCCAGATGTCGCGGATGAAGTCGGCGATGGGGGTGAGTTGGTCGGCGTTTTCGAGGCCTTCGACGGCGATGTGGACGCCGCCGGCGCGGTCGAGGCCGGTGACGGCGATGGCGGTTGCGGTGCGTATGCGGCCGCTGACGGCGATGGCGGCGTCGGCGGCGGCGAGGCGGACGGCTTCGGCGGTGTCGGGGCCGTTCACGGATTGCTGTGCGGAGGCGGTGTCGACGAGGGCGTCGTCGGAGGCGCGGATCACGCGGAGGGTGAGGGAGACGTCGCAGCGGTATACGTTGGATTGGGGCGCGGCGGGGGCGGCGGCGGCGATGGTGCGGCCGGCGATGACGGCGTCGGCGAGGTGTTCGCGGGCAAGCTGGGCGAGGTCTTGGGGGTCGCCGTTGAGTTTGGCGAGGAGTTCGTCTGGGCTGTATAACCGCCACAGGGGCGTTATGGGTTCGAAATAGCGGGGGTCGAGGGCTTCGCGCACGGCGCGTTGGGTCTCGCCGTCGGGGAGGATCTCGGGGGCGAGGTCGACGTCGTGTTGTTCGGCGACGAGGATGAGGATTTTGGGGCGCACGGCGAGGCGGGTGACGGCGAGCATGGCCATGTCTTCGCGGAGGCGGCCGGTGAGGATCTGGGCTTCGACTTCGGCGATGACGCTGCCGTCTTCCTCGCGTTGGGCGATGAGGCGCACGGCGCCGGCGTATTGCAGGGCGTTGTCGAGGATGGGCTTGAAGGCGGTGAGGTCGCGTTTGCCGGCGATGTCGGCGACGGCTTCGATGACCATGCCGACGAGGGCGTTGTCCTGGGCTTGACGCAGGGCCTGGCGTCCGGCGCCGGGGGCTTCTCCCTCGCCGCGCACGAGGCTGACGGCGTCGGGGCCGCCGGCCTGGGCGAGAGCGCTGAGGAATATCAAGACGGATGCCAGGGTCATCGGGATGCACCTGACGCCGGCCGCGCGGGAGCGGATGCGGGCCGACGGTATGCGATCAAAGCGTGGGCGGCTCCACGGCGTCGGGCGCGCTCTCGTCGGGCTGGGGCTTGCGCGCTTCGCCGCCGGAACCGGCCGGGCGCATGATGCAACTGCCGTTGAACACGGCGCCTTCTTCGATCACGATGTTGCGGGCGTGGATGTCGCCGGCGACTTTGGCGGTGGCTTCGAGGCGCACGAGGCCGCCGGAGGTGATGTCGCCCATGACCTGGCCGGCGACGACGAGGCGACGTCCGGCGGAGACCCCGGCGTTGACTTGGGCGTTCTGCCCCACTTCGAGGTCCTGGGCGCACTCGACGCGGCCGTCGACCGCGCCTTCGACGCGGCAGTTGCCCGCGCGGACCGTGCCGGCGATCTTGGCGGTGTCGAGGAGATGCAGAGAGGCCTCGACGATCACATCGCCCTCGACGCGGCAGCCGATCTCGGTGTCGGACGCGCTCTTGAGGTTGCCTTCGATGATCACGCCTTCGGGGGCGACCATGCGCTGGGGCCGGGCCGTGCGCGCGCGGCGAACGGCGAGGTCGTCGGCGTGGACGGCGGCGGCGGTCTGCTGTTGGGGCCGGGGCGTCTCCTGGGGGAACTCGTCGAGCGGGGAGGGCTCGCGGCCGCTGCCGCGGCTGGTCTGGATCACGTCCTGAAACGCCTGGTTCATGCGGCCGAACAGGGATCCCTGCCGCTGGCGTGCGGCGTCGTCCGAGCCGGAGTCGAATTCCTTGCCGGCCGGGGCGTCGGGACGCCCCTGCGTCGGCGCGGGGCCGCCGGTCCGCCCGCCGGATTGCTGTTGCGGCTGCTGCCCGCCGGACTTCCCGCCGGACTGCCCACGTTCCTGGTCGCGTTGCTTACGATTGTCGGCCACGGCTGATGAACCCGTACTGGTTTGACGAAACGCGTCGTACTCGCCCCACGGCGCGATCCGGGAAGCCGGCGCGCCACAGACATGCGGATCTTCCCTCGGAGTCTACCCTGTCGACCCCGGGTTTATCAACGCGCCGATGCGAACCGGGTCGCGCGCGCAGGTCGGGCACGGGCGTCGGTTCGATGCCGCCGGAGCCGGGATGGTATACTCTCGCCTTGCGCGCGCGGCGCGTCGACGGGAGTTGTCGCGCGGCATCCGGCCGATCTGCCGGCGAGATGCGGTCCGCGCGCCTCACCGGACCGGAGGCGCCCCCAAGTATATGTCAGACACGGAAAGATCCAAGCAGAAGTCGACGACGTCGCGCGCGGAACGGCGGTTCCCCGAGTGGATCCGCACGGGCTGGGCGTCGGGCGCCGACTTCGCGTTCACGAAAGAGCTGGTCGAGGACCTGAACTTGCACACCGTGTGCCAAAGCGCACGGTGTCCGAACCAGGGCGAATGTTGGAAGCGCCGCACGGCGACGTTCATGATTCTGGGCAACCTGTGTACGCGCAACTGCCGCTACTGCTCCGTGCCCGGCGGCAAGCCGCAGGGCGAAGTGGACCGGGACGAGCCGGAACACGTGGGCGAGGCGGTGGCGCGCATGGGCCTGAAGCATGCCGTGATCACATCGGTCACGCGGGATGACCTGCCGGACGGCGGGGCTGCGCACTTCGTCGCGACGATCCTGGCGATCCGCGCGGCGAGCCCGTCGACGACGATCGAGCTGCTCGTGCCGGATTTCCTGGGCGATGCCGACGCGATCCACACCGTCCTCGACGCGGCGCCGGAGGTGTTCGGCCACAATATTGAGACGGTCGAACGCCTGTACAGCACGCTGCGCGGGCGGCGCTACGCCTACGACCTGGGCCTGAGCGTGCTGCGCGAGGCCGCGGCCTATGGCGCACCGTCGATCGTGAAATCCGCGTTCATGGTGGGACACGGCGAGACCCCGGCAGAGGTTGAGGCGTTGCTGAGAGACCTGCGCGCGGCGGGCTGCGAGGCGGTGTCGATCGGGCAGTATCTGCGCCCTTCGCGCAAGCAGCGCGAGGTGGCGGAGTACGTGACGCCGGAGCAACTGCAAGACTACGAAGACCTCGCGCGATCGCTCGGGTTCGCCTTCGCGGCGGCGGGGCCGTTCGTGCGCAGCTCCTATCGATCCGAAGAGCTGTTGCAGACGGAATACGCCCGGCGGCGTCTGGGCGCGCGTTACGGCGGCGACATGGAGGAGCATACGGATGCGCGTTGACGTGGAACTGCCCAGCATGGGCGACGATGCGGAAAGCGAGGCGGTGGTCGCCTATTGGGCGGCGGAAGTGGGCGCTCAGTTGGACGAGGGCGATGACCTGGTCGAGCTGACGACGGACAAGGCGGCGTTCACGCTGCCCGCCCCGCGCCGCGGGCGGCTGGTCGAGCGCAGGGTGGCCGAGGGCGACGCCGTTTCCGTCGGCGACGTGCTCTGCGTGCTGGAAGTGTGATTTCGAGAAGGCCGGAGCCTTCAACCGTATCCGAATACGGGCGAACAAAGGGGACCGTCATGTCCGTTGGAGTAGGCGTCATAGGAGCAGGCACGGTGGGGGGCGGCGTGATCGAGACCCTCGTGAGGAACCGCGAGGTGATCGCTTCGCGAACGGGTCGCGATGTGCGGCTGGTGCGTGTGGCCGACCTGCAGACGGAGCGGTTCGCGCAGTTCGACCTCGAGGGCGTGCAGACGGGCGCGAACGCGTCCGAGCTGATCGCCGACCCGGCGGTGAACGTCGTCTGCGAGCTGATCGGCGGGATTGAGCCCGCGCGACGCTTCATCCTCGAAGCGCTGAATGCGGGCAAGAGCGTGGTCACGGCGAACAAGATGCTGCTGGCGAAGCATGGTCCGGAGCTGTGCCGCGCCGCGATCGAGCACAAGGCCGACCTGCGCTATGAGGCGGCGGTGGCGGGCGGGATCCCGATCATCAAGGCGCTTCGCGAGGGCCTCGCGGGCAACCGCATCGAGCGCGTGTGCGGCATCCTGAACGGCACCTGCAACTACATCCTGAGCCGAATGACCTACGAAGGGCTGGAGTTCGACGACGTGCTCGCCCAGGCCATCGAACAAGGCTTCGCCGAGACGCCGCCGGATCTGGACATCCAGGGGCACGACACCGCGCACAAATGCCAGATCATCGCGTCGCTCTGCTTTTCGACCGAGGTGGATCTCGACGCGATCTATGTCGAGGGCGTGACGGGCGTCACGCATGCGGACGTGGCCTATGCGCGCGAGATGGGCTACCTGATCAAGCTGCTCGCGATCGTCCGCGAGGCGGAGCCCGGCGGCGCGATCGAGGCGCGGGTCCACCCCACGCTCATCTCGGAAGACCATCTGCTTGCATCGGTGCGCAATGAGTTCAACGCGGTGTACGTGCAGAGCGACACGGCCGACGCGACGCTGTACTACGGCCGCGGCGCCGGGCGCTTCCCCACCGCCAGCGCGGTGGTCGCCGACATTGCAGACATCGCCCGCAACCGCTGCGACGCCCCCCCCGCCCCGCCGTTCCGCTACGAGCAGCGCCGTCCGGTGCTGCCCATGGGCGAGGTGCGCGGGCGCTACTATCTGCGGCTCACGACGCTCGACAAGCCGGGCGTGCTGGGCCGCGTCTGCACGATCCTCGGCGCGCACGGCGTCAGCATCGCGTCGTGCATCCAGACCGAGGAACACAGCGAAGACCCGGTCCACGTGGTGCTGATGTCCCACGAGACCGTCGAGTCCGCCGTGAGGGCGGCTGTCCAAGACATTGACGCCATCGAGACAACCCGAGAGAAGACCCACGTCATCCGCGTGCTATAGGAGACCCCGTCCGTGCTGCGACCCGGCCTGATTGAACGTTACCGCCGCTATCTACCCGTTTCGGAAGACACGCGGATCATCTCGCTGAACGAAGGCTCGACGCCGATGGTTCCCGCGCCGGGGTTGAGCGCGGCGATCCATCCGCGGCTTGAGATCTGGCTCAAGTACGAAGGCCTGAACCCGACGGGCTCCTTCAAGGATCGCGGCATGACGATGGCGATCACCAAGGCGCTTGAGGAAGGGTACAAGGCGGTGATCTGCGCGTCCACGGGCAACACATCCGCGTCGGCGGCGGCCTACTCCGCCCGCGCGGGCATCCGGTGCGCCGTGCTCATCCCCGAAGGCAAGATCGCGATGGGCAAACTGTCGCAGGCGATGATCCACGGCGCGCGGGTGATCCAGATTCGCGGCAACTTCGACAACGCGCTGGACCTCGTCCGTTCGATCACCGAGCGCTATCCGATCGCAATGGTCAACTCGATCAACCCCTACCGCATCGAGGGTCAGAAGACGGGGGCGTTCGAGATTCTGGACGATTTCGAGGGATGCGCCCCGGACTTCCATTCGCTCCCGGTGGGAAATGCAGGAAACATCACCGCCTACTGGAAGGGCTACAAGGAATACCACGCGCAGGGCTCGTCGCGGAACCTGCCGAAGATGCTTGGGTTCCAGGCGGCGGGCGCCGCGCCCATCGTGCTTGGGCATCCGGTGGAGAAGCCGCAGACCTTTGCGACGGCGATCCGCATCGGCAACCCGGCGAGCTGGAAGCGCGCCGAAGCCGCGCGCGACGAGTCCGGCGGCCTGATCGACATGGTGACCGACGACGAGATCCGGGAAGCGTACAGGATGCTCGCCGCCACGGAAGGCGTGTTCGCCGAGCCGGCGAGCGCGGCCAGCATCGCCGGACTGCGCAAAGTCGCCGCGCAAGGCTACTTCGACGACAAGCAGCCCTTCGTCGGCGACAAGCTGCGGGTCGTCTGCATCCTCACCGGCCATGGACTCAAAGACCCCGACAGCGCAATCCGCGCCGCGGAGGAGCCCCAGACCGTGGACGCGGAAGAGAGCGCGGTGCTCGACGCGATCGGGCTCGACGATGCGCCCGTTGAAGCGGAGCCGGTGGTCGTGGGCGTGGGTCCGACGAATGCCGTCGGCGAAGGAACGCTTCAGTGACGTACGGTCTGCTGTTTGATATGGACGGCGTCCTCGCCGACACCGAGGGCGTGAACGTGACGGCAACGTCCGCCATGTTCATGGAGCTGTATGGCGTGGCGCCGCCCCCCGAGGCCTATCGTCCGTTCGTGGGCAAGGGGGCAGTGCGCTACACGGCCGGCCCCGCGGAGGCGATGGGCCTCGAGATCGACATCGACCGCGCGGTGGCGCGTCGCGCGGAGATCTTCGCCGAGATGCTCGCCGATGCCGAGGACATCTCGCTGCCCGGCGTGCATCGCCTGATCCATGCCGTGCGCGCGGCGCGCGACTGGCGGGTCGCGATCGCGACGTCCAGTCCGGCCGACAAGGCGGTGGTTGCGTTGCGCGCTTCGAAGATCGACGTGGACTGGTTCGACGCGTACGTGTGCGGCGACATGGTGCAGCGCAAGAAGCCCGACCCGGCCATCTACCTCATGGCGGCCGAACGGTTGGGCATCCCGCCTGAGCGCTGCGTCGGCGTAGAGGACGCGCCTCCCGGCGTCGAGGCCCTGCGCGCGGCCGGAATGAAGTCCATCGCCGTGACGAACACCTTCGACGCGCCCGACCTGGCCGATGCGGACTGGGTGGTGAACTCCCTGGAGGAGGTCGACGTTGCGGGACTCGAACGCCTGCTTCGAGGAGGGGCCTGAACCGACGCTGCGGGTGATGCGGCAGTCCGGCCTTGTCCCCTACGAAACGGCCTATGCGCTGCAACTGCGGCTGCGCGGAGAGGTGCGGCAAGGGGTCTCGCCAAGCACGCTGATCCTGCTGGAGCACGCTCCGGTGATCACGCTCGGCCGCAACGCGGACACGGCGCACCTGTTGCTGACCGAGGCCGAGTACGCATCGCGGGGCATTGACCTCGTGCATGTCAACCGCGGCGGCGACGCGACCTACCACGGCCCCGGCCAGCTCGTGGCCTACCCGATCCTGGATCTCTCTCTGTGGCGCAAGTCGATCCGTTGGTACCTGCGCACGCTCGAGGAGACGCTGATCCATCAGCTCGCGGGCTACGGACTGCAGGGCGAACGGATCGAGGGGCTCACGGGCGTCTGGGTGAACGGCGCCAAGGTCGCGGCGATTGGCGTAGGCATCCACCGCTGGGTGACGTTCCACGGCATCGCGCTGAACGTCTCGGTCAGCCTCGACGATTTCGCGACCATCGTGCCGTGCGGCATTCAGGACCGGGAAGTGACGTCGCTTGACCGCTTGCTCCCCGCCCCTCCCACGCTCGCCCAGGCGATGGACGACTTCGAGCGCAGCTTCCGCGCCGTGTTCGGCTGCAGGGAGCCGGGCCGGGTATGAACGCCGCCGCGTCGAACCGGGACGCGACCCGCGGGGGACGCAGCGGGATCCGGGCCGATCTCACCGTCATCGCGGTCGTGTTCGCGCTGGTTTTCGCGATCTACGGCCAGACGCTCAGTCACGGGTTCGTCAACTTCGACGACGACAAGTACGTCTACGGGAACCCCGGCGTGCTTCAGGGGCTCCGGGTCGACGGCGTCGTCTGGGCGTTCACCACCGACCATGTACACAACTGGCATCCGCTCACGTGGATCTCGCACATGGTCGACGCGCAGCTCTTCGGCGCATGGCCGGGCGGGCATCACCTGACCAGCATCCTCCTCCACGCCTGCAACGGCGCTCTGCTGTACTGGGTACTGAGACGCGCGACAGGACGCCGCGGCGCGGCGGCGTTGGCGGCCCTGCTGTTCGCGGTGCACCCGCAACGCGTCGAGTCGGTCGCGTGGGTGTCAGAGCGCAAGGATGTGTTGAGCGGACTCTTCTGCCTGATCACGGTGGCGGCATACTTCGCTTACGCGGCACGGCGCACGGCGCTGCGCTATCTCGGCGTCGCGCTCGCATTCACCGCCGGCCTGTTGTCCAAGCAGATGCTCGTGACCCTGCCGTTTGCGCTGCTGCTGCTCGATATCTGGCCGCTGGGCCGCCTCGATAGGAACGGGTGGCGCCGATGCGTCGTTGAGAAGGTCCCCCTGCTCGCCCTGACCGTTCTGTTCAGCGCCGTCGTGTTCCTCGTGCAGTCGCGCACGGGCGTCGTGAAGGGGCTCGACGCCTATCCCCTGTCCATTCGCCTCGGCAACGCGATCGTCTCGTACGGGGCCTATCTGCGGGACATGGTCTGGCCAGTCGACCTCGCCGCGTTCTACCCCCACCCCGGCCACGGCCTCTCGTGGGGGGCGGTCGCCGGGGTCTTCGCGCTGCTCGCGGCGATCACCGCGGCCGCGCTCGCGTTCGGCCGCACGCGCCCCTACCTGGCCGTCGGCTGGCTGTGGTACCTGGGCACGCTGGTCCCCGTCATCGGCCTCGTGCAGGTGGGACTCCAGGCCCGCGCAGACCGCTACACGTACCTCCCCGCAATCGGCGTCACCATCGCGGTCGTCTGGCTGGCGGCGGATATCATACGCGGGCGCCCCCGTCTCCGCATCGGGGCCGCGGTCGTCGCCGTCGCGCTCATCGGCGCGCTGTCCGTGCAAAGCCACGGCCAAGCCGCGACGTGGCGCAGCAACGAGACGCTCTACGCGCGCGTCATCGCGACGCAACCCCCGCACCCGTGGCCGTATCTAGGTCTGGGCGCGTCACACTTCGCCAGCGGCGACCTGGATCGGGCGGAGGAGGCGTTCGAGACCGCGCTCGCGCTGGACCCCGAGCAACTCGACGCACACTACGGACTCGGGATCATCGCGGCCGAGCAATCGCGCCATGCGGACGCCGTCGCGCATTTCGAAACCGTGCTGGCGGAGGCGCCCCGATTTCTGGACGCTCGTTACCAACTGGGGGTATCGCTGCTGACGCTGGGGCGAACCGAAGAGGCCATCGCGGCGCTCGAACGGGCCGCGGCGCAGCGGCCGGACGACGCCCCTGCGATCACGGCGCTCGGCGTGGCGCTGGCGAGCGCCGGCCGGCTTGACGAGGCGCGGCAGGCCTTCGAGGAAGCGTTGCGCCTCGACCCGAACTCCGAGGACGCCCGGCGCAACCTGTCGCTGATCGAGAACTCAGCCGGCTGACGCGGGAGCGTCAGGCGTCGGCGGGTCTGCGGGAACGTCTGGAACGGCGGGCGGTTCGGCAGCCTCAGGAACGGCGGGAACGGCCTGCGCTTCATCGGCCGGCTCAACGGGAGCCGGTTCCGACGCCTCGGGACTGGACACGCTTGGCGCAGGCGGTTCGATCGCGGGCGACGGCCGGGGTTCGGCCTCGGACTCCGGTTCCGGCTCGGCCTCCCCCGTCACGCCCTGTTCCTCAAGCTCCTCAAGCGCCTGTCGCGTGCGGGGTTGGTCGGGGTTCAGCTCAAGAGATCTCAGATAAGCCTCGCGCGCGCGTTCGAGGTTCGCCACGTTCGGGCTGCGGCATACGCTGGCGAGCAGATTCCAGTGCACATAGTTTCCGTCGTCCAGGGCCAATGCCCGCTCGAGCGGCAGCACGCTCTCCTCGACGCGCTCGAAACGGACCAGCAGTTTCGCGTAGGCTGCGTGGTTCTCGGCCGTATCGTCGAACCAGATCCGCCGTTGGGTGAAGTCCGAGAGCGCTTTGTCGATCATTCCACGGAGTTGCCCGCCAAGCTGCGGCGGAATCAGGTCGGGCGTATCGAACAGGTTCGCCGCATCATGCAGCTTGCCGTCGCGAATCCATAGCGCGGCGCGGCCGATCAACGCTGGGGGAAAGGCGTCGTTCGCCTCCAACGCCTGCTCGAAGGCCGAAGACGACAGCTCGTACAGCCCCTCCCCAAACAACAGGATGCCCTGCGCCGTCCACGCCTCGGCCGTGATGCTGGGCTCCGGATCCAGGCGCACGGCCGTGCGCAGGGCTTCGAGGGCCTCACGCGCGTCACCGCCGCCCATCAGCATCAGGTCGCGGCCCAGCGTGAGCCACGCCCGGGCGTCTTCCGGGTCCAGTTCCGTCACGCGCCGGGAGATCTCCGCCGCCAGGTCCGTATCCTGGCTCATCCGCAACACCTCGGCATACGCACGAAGCGTGTCCACGTCCTCGGACTCCCCCGCGTCGCCTCGGTCGAACAGCTCCCGCGCCCGATCCAGGTGCTGCTGCGCCTGCTCCGTCGCTCGGGCAAACGCCTCGGCATCGCCCCGCGCCTGGGCCTGCTGCACAACGCCCACCATCGTGCGGAACTGCTCGAGCGCCGTGCGCGCCTCCCACAGCACGTCGTCGCCGCCCGCATCGCCGACGAGCGCCGGCGGTTGGGCCCACGCGGTCCCGATGAGGAGGGTCGCAGCGATCGTCGCGGGCCCCAGCCCACGACGCAACGCCTTTGTCAGCATTTCCACTGCCTTTGCTGCACAGATCATGCGGGAGCGTCCTCCGAAGGGGATACGTGGTCTGCTTCGTTCCGGGCGATCGCCTGCGCCGCGGCATCCGACTGCGCCGGCCATAGCACGGCCTCGATGCGCGCAAGCAACGGCGGCAACGTATCCAACTGCAACGCGCACACGGGCGTCGCCTGGTAGCGGGCGCCCAGTGCGGCCACCGTGTCGCCGTCGCACTGGTCCACCTTGTTCAGCACCATGATCGTCGGTTTATCGCTCACATGCAACTCTTTGAGCACCGAGCGCACCGTGTCGATGTGCTGTTCGACCTCCGGACTCGACGCATCCACAACGTGGAGCAGCAGATCCGCTTCGTCCAGCTCCTCCAGCGTCGTGCGAAAGGCGGCCATCAGCTCTTCCGGGAGCTTCCGGATGAAGCCGACCGTGTCGGTGACGATCACTTCGCGCTCACGGGGGAACCGAAGCCGTCGCGATACGGGGTTGAGCGTGGCGAACAGCGCGTTCTCCGCCGTGACCTCGCTCCGGGTGAGTTGGTTGAGCAGAGTCGATTTGCCCGCGTTCGTGTAGCCGACAATCGAGATGACCGGCAGGGCGTTGCGCGTGCGGCGCGCTCGGCGCAACCGGCGGCGCTCTCCGAGTTTCTTCACCTCACGCTCGAGCTGGGCGATACGGTCCTGGGCGCGACGTCGGTCGATCTCGAGTTTCGTCTCCCCCGGTCCGCGTCCCCCGATGCCGCCCGTGAGGCGCGACAGCGCGCTCGCGGTCTGCTTGGCGCCGAGCCGCGGGAGCAGGTACCGCAACTGGGCCAGCTCGACCTGGATGCGGCCTTCGCGCGTCTCGGCGTGCTGCGCGAAGATGTCCAGAATGACCTGCGTGCGGTCGAGCACCTTAAGATCGGTATAGGTCGCCAGCGCGTTCACTTGGGACGGCGTGAGATTGAGGTCGAAGATGAGCAGCTCCGCGCCAAGCTGCATGGCCTTGATGACCGTCTCCTGAAGGCGCCCCCGGCCCATGACATATTTCGGGTGCAGGTCGCGCCGCTGGATAACGACGTCGACCACGCTGAGCCCGGCGCTCCGGGCCAGTTCCCGCAGCTCCGCCACGCCGGCCTCCGCCACGGCCCGGGCGTCGGACGAGACGTGAACCAGGATGGCGCGATCTCCGCCGCCGCCGCCTTCCCGTCCCTCGCGTCGGGTGCGCTGGAACTCGTCCTCGAGCGCGGAGATGAGCTGCGGAAAGTCGTCGCCCAGCCGATGCACCGACACAGGCGGAAGCAGTTCCCACGGGCGGTCATCCGGATTACGCGGCAGCAGATGGGCCTGGAAGACCTGTCCGGGCAGGCCGTCGGGCTGGGCCTCGACCGCCGCCACGAGGTCGAAACGGAGCAGGGCGAGGTCGGTCAGGTCGTCGTCGCTCAGGGGCTCGCCGTTGAGATGGGTGTGAACCCAGCGCAGCCCGCAGAGGCGGTCCCGCCCCCGACGGTAGGCCGTGAGGTCGGGCAGGAACACGCTTCGCGCATCGCCGACGACCACCCGGGCCACATGACCGCGCCGATCGATGAGCACGCCGACTTGACGCTGGATCTCGACGGAGATCTCGGTCAGGCTGCGCGCGAGCTCAGGGGTCACCACGCGAGCCGGGGTCGACTTGCGATGGGTCAGGGCTTGCAGCCGGCGCAGCGCCGACGCCTTGAGTCCTTGCGTGTTTCCTTCGAGCCGAATCGGGGGGCTTCCTTTCCCGACGCGCGGCGGCGTTCCCGCGCGATCAGCTCTGCAGCATCACCCGTCGGATGATCTTCTGAGACTCGACGGCATCGAGGGTCCGTTGCGCCTTGCGCAGCTCGGTGCTATCAAGTTTTTCGAGCTTCTTCCAGAATATCGCCAAGTTGCCGACCGCGATCTGGCACGCCTGAGACGGGTCGATGCGTTGCGGCAGCATGTCAAGCGTAAGATACCCCTTGAACTTGGTCGTGCGGAGGTAGAACAACGCTTCGAGGAGCTCCCACATATGCACGCTGCCGGGCATCATCATGTCGTCCCAAAAGCGGTAGCAGTCGCTCATGTAGACCTGGAAGAGCTTGTTCGATCGCGTCAGGAACGCGATGGATTCGGCGGGATTCTCGCCGGCCATCATGGCATGGGGAAAATGGAAAGCGACGCCGACATTCTTCATCGCGATCTCCTGGCAGAGCGAGAGCGCCTTGCCGACCGAGGAGACCGTGAGGAACTTGCGGGGTTCGCGCGGCTTGTAGGCCACCGCGATGTTCACGTCCGGCGTGGCGTACTTCGCGATCGTCTTGATGGACGAGATCAGCGTGTTCCAGTGCGCCACGTAGTCAATGTGGAACGGATAGTCGAAGCCGTCGCTGTACAGCTTGATGGTGACCTCCGTGGCCCCGAGAAGACGCGCGGTATCGACGGCCTTGCGGCCTTCGTCGATCGCGGCGTTACGGCTCTTGGGGTGCTGGTGCCCGAAGGCCGCCAGCGCGAACCGGCGATCGTTAGCCAGATCCGCCACCACGCCCGAACAGCCCAAGTTGTATTCCTTGAGGAGCCTCTTCACTTCCTTGGCGGGGAAGTCAGCGGAGATGTCCGTCTGCGACACCTCCACCGCTTTGACGCCCCTGATCTTAGAAAGCGCCACGATGCGGTCCTGCATCCGCATCGGGTCTCGGTAGCCCTGCGGGCAGTATCCATCCGGGGCGCCGCCAAACAGCGACAGGGAAGCGGAAATCCTCAATGTCATGCTCGTCTCCTGTACAGACCCCGGATCGGGTTCCGGACTTTCCCGGGGAGTGTCGCCCGCCCATTCATCTCGCTCCTCGTAGCGGAGCGATGGGGCTCGACGGAAAGTTGTGTTGCCGGATCTGAATCTCGCCTCTGTCAGACGGCGTCTCGGCAGCAGGAATGGCCCCACAACTACTGTATGGCCAAGGGTTTAGTATAGTCCATCGCGCGCGACAAGTCAAGGCGACCGCATAAAAACTCGCATTTCATACTATGCGCACCTGAACGAATCAGACGTCGGACCCGGCGCGAACGCCTCGCGACGGCGGCCTGGCAAGCACGCTCCGCGCCCCTCGCAAGCGCCCGATATCGGGACAAAAAAAAGAGGCGAGTGCTGACAGCGGGGGAACTGTCGTTTCTGCACTCGCCGGTGGTGGGAACCAGTCATTGCTGACTGCAACCGCGGGTCGCTTGGGGGAGGAGCTCTCCGCGGTCATCATGAGAAACGCATAGGCGCCCAAGGTTATTCCAACCTGCGTCGAGGATTCCGGGACGCCCGCAGACCGCTGCCCGCGTCCCGGTTGAATCCGCTACCCAATCGCATCAGAATGGGCGCTGAGGCGATACACACGGGAGACCCGCTTGAGGCCGATCAGCATGCTTCCCACTCCGCAGTCCGCAGGCGTCCCCACGTCGGTCGCGCTCCTGCTTCTGGCGGGCGCGCTCGCAGGCGTCTTTGGGATGCCCATGGCGCACGCGGCCGACGAAACGGACATCCAGGCGCAAGGCCTGACGCTGCAGGGCGACGCGCCTGAAGACCCGCCGGCCGCGGGACCGAATGCCCCAGCCCAGCCCGATCCAAGCGCCTCGTCTTCCCTGCCGACCTCCGATGCCGCGCGGTCCGCGCTGCAACGCATCCTGGACGCCGCCGACGGGGCGCCCTCGGTGTGGGGCTCGCCGTCCGCGAGCGACCCGACGTCGGCCTCACCGACCACCGTCGAGCCCGCAACGGGCCAGGAGGACGACGAATCCTCAGAGGACGCCGCGGAGCAGAACGGACACGACCCGCTTGAACGCCTCCGACGCATGGCCCGGTCGCCGAACCCACGTACACGCGTCCAGGCCGTTCGCGCGCTCCGGAGCGCTTCGACGCCGCAGTCCGCGGCACTGGCCGCCTCCATGCTGGGCGACCCCGATCCGAGCGTGCGGGAAGAAGCGTGCGGCGCGCTCGCCGCCGCGAAGGGCGAAATCTCCGCCGAGGCGCTCCTGGCGCTCTTCCCCGTCGCGGCCCCGCACCTGCGCGCAGGCATCATCGATGCCCTCCCCCGGTTGCGCGGCGCCGTCGAGCCGCCGATGCTCAAGACGTTGCTGGATGAGCGCGCCGACGCGGAACGCAGATGTCGCGCGGCGCTCCTGCTGGCCCACATGGGTTCGGTGTCCGCGCTCGAGCACCTGGCCAGCCTCGCCAAACGGCTGCAAGGGCCGCTCGCGCAGGCGTCGGCGGAAGCTCTGGCGATACTCGCCCGCCCTGCATCCACGAACGACTTGGCGACGCTCGCCTCCATGCACGCCGATCCCGTGGTACGTTGGCACGCGCTTCAGGGCTTGGCACGGCTGGGCGGCCCCATCGTCGCGGAGACGGCGAACGTCGCCCTCGCAACCGGCCGTGAGCAGGATCCGCAGATCCGACGCGAGATGGTCGCGCTGCTCGGGAGATTCGGGAACGACGACTCCGTAACGCTTCTGGTGCAGTTGCTGCAGCGTGACCCGCGGCTGCAGCAGGACGCGATTCGCGCGCTTACCGAGCTCACCGGCGTGAACATGGGCCGCTCTCCGCGGCAGTGGGAGTACTGGCACGCGGACATTCGCCGACAGCGGGCCCAGGCCGCGGCCGAGCGCGCGCGGGAAGACGCGACAGAGGCCTCTGCTCCCGCCGGGGTTGACCCGCGTCCGCTCGTCGGGGCGCCGGCCGTGCCCCCGGGGTTCGATCCGAACGCGGCCGCACAGGATCCGGCGGAACTAAACGCCCCTCCCGAAGCATCAAGAGAGGACGAAGCGCCTGCCCGCCCGTCTGGGGGCGCGTCGTCTCCGGCGCCATAGGGGCCCCGCCCTTGCCTTCCCGGGCGCCGTTCGCGTATAGAGAAGTTGCGAAAACCGCGCAGACGATGCCGTCTGCCTATCAGAGGATGTCGCCCCGACCGTGCCCGAGAACCTGCTGATCACCTGCCCTTCCTGCGGCATGCGTATGCGCGTCGAGCGCAGCCATTTCGGCCGCACGGGCAAATGCTCCGGGTGCGGAGCCCCCATCACCGTGACGGATGAGTCTGTCGAGACGGTCCCGGCGGACGAACTCCGCTTCTCATCGGCCGGCAGGGAGTATCCGCGCGCGGCCGGGCTATCCGACGCGCCCGGCGATCGGTCTTCAGACCGTGAGGCCGAGCTGGAGGAGGCGGCGACGACGCGGCGCGACGGGGAGGCCGAGGGCAAGACCGACTGGGAAGTGGGCGACGTCCTGCTGGGGCTCTACGCCGTGACAGGCGTGTTGGGCGAAGGCGGGATGGGCAAGGTGTACAAGGTTCGACACCTGCGCTGGGACATCGACCTGGCGGTGAAGAGCCCGCGTCCGAAGTTGCTGCAGAACGCCCGCGCCCTGGACGCATTCCAGCAGGAATGCGAGACATGGGTGTCGCTGGGACTGCATCCTCACATCGTCTCGTGCTACTACGTCCGTCGCATCGGCGGGCTTCCGCGGATCTTCGCCGAGTACGTGGCCGGGGGCGGGCTCCGGCAGTGGGTCACCAAACGCAAGCTGTACGAAGGGGGCCGCGAACAGGCCTTGGCCCGCATCCTGCGCGTGGCCGCCGAGGTCGCATGGGGCCTCCAGCACGCCCACGCGAACGGACTGGTCCACCGCGACATCAAGACCGGCAACATCCTGATGACCCAGGATGGTCATGCCAAGGTCACGGACTTCGGCCTCGCGGGGGCGCGTCTGAAGGCCGTGACGCTGGCGCAACCGGGAACGCACACGCTCCTTGCCAGCGTAGGCGGCATGACGCCGGCGTACTGCTCGCCCGAGCAGTTCCGGCGCGAGAAGGTGTCGCAACGCACAGACGAATGGAGCTGGGCGCTGAGCGTCATCGAGATGATGGCGGGCGACATCTTCTGGAAAACGGGTCCGGACGGGCCCGCCGCGTTGCAGGAGCTGGCGACGCGGGGCCGCGGCGACGAGCAACTCCCCCCCATGCCGCGCGGGCTGGTTCAGTTGCTGGCCTGGTGTCTGCAGGAGGACCCGGCCAAACGTCCCGACGGCATGCAGCCCATCATCGAGGGGCTCCATGCGGTGTACGAGGACGTGTTCTCCAAACCGATGGACCTGCCCGAGCCGCGCGCCGTCACCAGTCGCGCCGAGAGCCTGAACAACCGTGCGGTGTCGCTCATCGACTTGGGCAAGACGGAGGAAGCGGAGCGCGCGCTGACAGCGGCGCTCCAAGCCGAACCGCGGCACACGGAATCGGCGTTCAACTTGGGCTTGTTGCGCTGGCGAACAGGTCGGATCACCGACGAGGTCTTCGTGCAACAGATGAGCGAAGTCGTGCACATGCATCCCGGCGACGCGCTGGCCGTGAACCTGCTGGCGCAGGTGCACACGGAACGCGGGATGTGCGAGGCCGCGCTGCGCACGATGGAGAGCTGTCCCGGCGCGCGGGAAGGCCGGTTCCCGCTGATGCCCCTGAGCGTCGTTCAACAACGCCTTCCCTTCCAACGTCGGCAGGCGGCGGTGTTCAGCGACCACGCGGACGCGGTGACTTCGGTGGACATGAGCGGCAAGGGCACGTACGTCGTGTCGGGCAGTGCGGACAACACCCTCCGACTGTGGGACGTCAGCGCAAGCCGCTGCGTGCGCGTCTTCGCCGGTCACGCCGGTTCCGTGACGGCGGTTCGCCTCAGCCGAGACGGGCAATATGCCCTGAGCGCGAGCCGCGACCGGACGCTGCGCGTGTGGGACGTCAAAGGGCAGGAGTGCGTTTCAGTCCTGCGCGCCCACGAGGGCCCGGTCCTGTCGGTCGACGCACGCGCCGACTTCAGCGCCGCGGCCTCTTACGGCCAAGACGGACGCCTGCTGTTCTGGAATCTGTTGAAGGGCTCCGTCATACGCTCGGAAGAGGAATTCGACGGGGGCGACTCCGGCGCAGTCGCGATGGCGCGCGACGGATCGGTCGCCCTGGCGGGCGGACGCGATGGAACCATCCGCGTGATTTCCTTGAACGCGAGCAGCCCCGAGGGCGTGCTCAAAGGCCACACCGCTCCCGTTCGCTGCCTGTCGATCAGCGCGAAGGCCCGGTACGCCCTGAGCGGTTCCGAAGACCGGACGATTCGCCTGTGGAGCCTGGATCCGCTTAAGCTGGTGCGAACGCTCCACGGGAACACGGACACGGTGTTGAGCGTCTGGTTCGGCGATGACGGCTGCACGGCGCTCTCGGGAGCCAAGGACGGAGCGCTCCGCGTGTGGGACCTCGTGACAGGCGCGTGTCGGGTCACGTACCGCGGCCACGAAGGCCCGGTCACGGGCGTGGCCATGTCGCGCAGGGGCGCGCTGGCCGTCTCGTCGGGCGTGGACCGCACGGTGCGCCTCTGGGACATGGGGAAGCGCATGCCGCCGTTCTCGGCGCCCTACGTACTCTGTCGCGCCGTTCCCAGCGAGACGGCGATGAGCAATGAGATCTCGGTCGCGCGGACGGTCGAGCAGGCGCGCAAGGCGCTTCAGGCCGGCGATGCGCTGCAGGCGGCCAACCTGATTCGGTCCGCTCGGTCGCAGCCGGGCCTGCGACGGAACGCGGCGGCGATGGCGATCTGGCACCAGCTCTACCGGAAGCTCCCGCGCACCCAACTGCTCGGCGTGTGGGAGGGTGAAACGATGCGCGCGCAACGGGGCGGGGTGCGCGCCCTGAGCGTGAGCGCCAACGCGCGCTACGCCCTCTCTGGAGGCGAGTTCGGCGACATCCGGGTGTGGAACCTCTCGACCGGGCAAGCCATCCAGTCCTTTGAGGCGCATCGTGGACCGGTCCACGCGGTCTGCTTCGATCGCGATGGAGCGCACGCCTACTCCGCCGGCGCGGACAACTCCCTGCGCAGGTGGGACATCGGGAAAGGCAAGTGCGTACAGACGCTCGCCGAACACACCTCCGCCATGGAGGCGATCGCGCTGCGGCCGGACGGCCAATTCCTGGCAACCGGCGGATGGACCATCTCCCTGTGGCACCTGCGCACCAGCGAATGCGTCCGTACTTTCGGCGGCAGCACATCGGCGGTGTTCGACGTCGCATGGACGCCCGACGGACGCTACATCATCTCGGCGCTGTCGGATGAGACCATCCGCATGTGGGACGTGGCGACGTCGGAGTGCGTTCGCGAGTTCAAGGGGCACACGGGCGCCGTGCAGAGCCTGTCGATCAGCGGCGATGGCCGCACCCTGCTGTCGGGCAGCAGCCCGCTCTGGGGGCACGCGGGACAGGTGGCCGTGTGGGACGTGCCGTCCGGCAAGCGCCTGTGCATGCTCGAAGGACATACCGCGGCCGTCAACTCCGTCTCGCTCAGCCTCGACGGGCGCTGCGCGCTTTCGGGCGGGGCCGACCACAGCGTCCGCCTGTGGGACGTGACGTCGGGCAAGTGCCTGCGCGTGCTGACGGAGAGCCTCGGCGTCGTGCAGCGTGTGGCGCTGAGCCGCGATTGCCGGTATGCGCTGGCATCGGACGCGGAGGGGATCATCCAGGTGTGGATCCTCGACTGGGCGCTGGAAGACCGCTCGCCGGCTGAATGGGACGAAGGCGCGGGGCCGTATATCGAGAGCTTCCTGCACAACTTGCGGCCCGCGGCCGGTCAGATCCCCGAGGAAGGGTTGATCACGGAGGCGGACATCACCAAGGCGCTGACGCGACGCGGGTCGGCCTACTGGACCGACGAGGATTTCGCCCGCATCATGGACACCCTCGGTTGCGTCGGCTACGGATGGCTCGACCCCGTCGGTGTGCAAGAGGAACTCGAGCGGCGACGCCACCACACGGTGCTCGGCTGGATCGGCGGCCGACTCGGACCGCGACGCCGTTGAGGGAAGGTGGATCGCAGATGACGGACCGCTCCTCGGGCGCAACGCCCCCCGACTACGGCATCGACCATGCGGCGGAACGACGCGCCAGGCGCGCGATCGCGTTGACTCTCGCCATCGGAATGGTCATAGGGCTTATCTTACTGGTCGGCGCCATCATGTTGGATTCCGTGGCAAACCTGGAAAACGGACGTCCCGACGCGCCGCAGGGGCCGTCCGAAGCAGACCCGACAACTGGACATACGTCGACGGAGGAGACAGCGATGACAGACCCAGCGACTACGCCGAACGCCGGCTCGAACACGCCCGCGAACGTGGCAACTGAGATCACGTTCACTGCGGCGAACGCCTACGCGGATCCGTTCAACGACGTAACGCTCGACGTCGTCTTCACCGATCCCGAGGGGACGTCGCGCAGGGTCCCGGCATTCTGGGCCGGCGGGGATCAATGGAAGGTGCGCTACGCCTCTCCCCTGCCGGGCGAGCACGCATGGCGCAGCGACTGCTCTGCGTCCGACGACGCGGGATTGCACGGACGCGCCGGCGTCGTCGAGGTCGTTCCCTATGAGGGATCCAACGCACTCTACCATCACGGACCCTTGCGCGTCGCGGCCGACCGACGGCATCTGGAACACGCGGACGGCGCGCCGTTCTTCTGGCTCGGCGATACGTGGTGGATGGGCCTGTGCAACCGCATCACGTTTCCATCCGAATTCGGCGAACTCACCGCCGACCGCGTCGAGAAGGGCTTCACGGTCGTCCAGATCGTCGCCGGGCTCTATCCCGACATGCACCCCTTCGACGAACGCGGCGCGAACGAGGCGGGGTTCCCCTGGGAAGAGGGCTACGCGCGCATCCGGCCGGCATACTTCGATGCGGCCGACGCTCGGCTGGCGTATCTCATCGACCACGGCCTGACGCCGTGCATCGTGGGGGCCTGGGGCTACTTCCTGCCGTGGATGGGCGAGGAGCGGATGCAACAACACTGGCGCTATCTCATCGCGCGCTACGGGGCGTGGCCAGTGGTCTGGTGCACGGCGGGCGAAGCGAATCTCCCGTGGTACCTGGCGGACCACTTCCCGAGCGACGACCGCGAGCAGGCGGCGGGCTGGACGGAGCTCGTGCGCTACGTCCGGGAGACGGATCCCTTCCGGCGGCCGCTCACGATCCACCCCACCGCGATCAACCGCTACACGGCGCGTCACGCCTGTACGGAGCCCGCGCTGCTCGACTTCGACATGTTGCAGACGCCGCATGGACAGCGCGAGGCCGTGCCGATCACGGTGCAGGCCGCGCGGGACTCGTATGCCGCGGAGCCGCGCATGCCGCTGATCAACGGCGAGGCGGCCTATGAGATGCTGCTCGACCAGATCCCCGCGGAATGGACGCGTGCGATGTTCTGGGTGTGCATGATGAACGGCGCCAAGGGCCACACCTACGGCGCGAACGGGATCTGGCAGTGCAACCGACCGGGACAACCGCACGGCCCGTCGCCGCACAACGATTCGGGGCCCGGCTACGGAACGACGCCGTGGAACGAGGCCATGCACTTCCCGGGATCGAGCCAGATGGGCTACGGAAAGCGCTTCTTCGAGACGCTTCCGTGGGTGGAACTGGAGCCGATGATCGACAGCGTGACTTGGGCCGAGGCGCCGCCCGCCGATGAAGACCCCTTGCTGGGACCGCAGGCGTGCGGCATCGGGACCTCCCTGCGCACGGCGTACATGCTCTTCGAGCGGCCGATCTCGGTCCACGGCCTCGCGCCCGGCGCGACCTACGGCATCCGGATGTTCGACCCGGTCACCGGCGTCTTCGACGCCGCCCCGGACGCCGCCGCGGACGTGCAAGGCGCGCTCATCGTGCAGCCGCCCTCGCGAGGCCACGACTGGGTCGTTGTGATCGAAGCGCGCTGATCGGCCGCCGGACGCCGCAACGAAGGAAAGGGGAGTCTCCGCCATCGGAGACTCCCCTTTTCCGCCTCTCGCTCGACCGGTCGCGCTGCGTCAGGGATCAGGGATCGAGCGTCCCGTGCAGCAATCCCATCGGCAACGGCGCGGGCCGATCGCAGGTCGTGGTAAGTTCGATGCGGCGTCCCGCGTCCGACGAATCAAGGAACGCCTGCATCGCATCGAGCACGTGGCAGGCCAACGCGCCGCTCGCGCGGTGCGGCCGACCGCTCCGCATGGCGCAGGCCATGTCGGCCACGCCGACCCCGCGGCTGTTGTCGGCGTATCCGTGGCTGTGCGGAACGGTCGCCCAATCCGGCGTGCCGGCGCGGCGTACGCGCACGTCGCCGCCGAAGCCGTTCGGATCGGGCACGCTGAGCGAACCCTCGGTTCCGTGGATCTCGATGCACGGCAGCGTGTGCGCCCAGATGTCGAAGCTCATGATCACCGTGCCGATCGCGCCGTTCGCGTAGTCGATCGTGCCGGCGAGGTGCGTCGGCGTATTCACCTGGATGACCGCGCCGTACCTCGGCTGGCTCGTGATCACACGCTCGGGGAAGGTCACGCGGGCCGACCCCGACACCGCCCGCATGGGTCCGAGCAGGTTCACCAACGCGGTCAGGTAGTACGGGCCCATGTCGAACATGGGGCCTCCGCCGACCTGGTAGTAGAAATCCGGATCGGGGTGCCAAGTCTCGTGTCCGTGGCACATCATGAACGCCGTCGCCGCGACCGGCTCGCCGATCCAGCCGTCGTCGATGAGCTTGCGGCTGGTCTGGATGCCCGCGCCCAAGAACGTGTCCGGTGCACAGCCCACGAGCAGGCCCTTCTCCTTCGCGAGCGCGGTGATCCGTTCGCCTTCCTCTCGGGCCACGGCGAGGGGCTTCTCGCTGTAGACGCTCTTGCCCGCCGCGAGCGCGCGCAACGCGACCTCCGCGTGCGCCTTCGGAATGGTGAGGTTGAGTACGATGTCGATGTTCGGGTCGGCGAGCAGATCGTCGACCGAGCAGGCCTTCGGCACGCCGTGCTGCGCCGCCTTCGCCTCGGCCCGTTCGGGAAGCAGATCGGCGCAGGCCGTGATCTCGAACGCTTCGAACACCTTCCCGGACTGGAAGTAGACATCGGAGATATTGCCGCAACCGATGACGCCGACTTTCACTGGCTCCATGGGGAGTCCCTTTCCATGCTGTGCCGCGCATTGCGCGCTGCAGTCCGCCCAGGATGCTACCGGCTCGCCCAGAGGATGCCGCGCTCCATGATCGTGCGACATTCCGGCACGTCGAAGTCGGCGGCGACATGGCCCAGAGACGAGTAGAACACGCGTCCCTTCCCGTACATCTTCTTCCACACGACCGGCATGACGCAGCCTTCGACCCAGGGATAGGGGTCGCCCGCGAACGTCGTGGTCGCGAGGACCTCGACCGACGGGTCGACATGCAGGTAGTACTGCTCGGAGTTCATGTCGAAATCGCTGAGCCCCGCAACGATCGGGTCGTCGGGCTTCGTGATGTTGACCGTGTAGGGCCGCACGCCGCCGGGGTGCTCGACCCAGTTGCCGCCGGTCATGAACTGGTAGGTCGTGGCGTTGCGGAAGGAATCGCACAACCCTCCGTGCCAGCCGGCGAGTCCGACGCCGCTCGCGACGGCCTCGGTCAGACCCCGCTCCTGCTCGGCCGAGATCTCGCCCATGGTCCAGCACGGCACGATCACGCTCAGGTCGCGCAGACCGGGGTCCAGATACGCATCAAGCGAGTCGCTCACCGTGACGGCGTACCCCTGCTCCTTCAACCACGGGATGAACACGTCCACACACTGCTTGGGCTCGTGGCCTTCCCATCCTCCCCACACGACAAGCGCCGACTTCATGGCAACCTCCTGCCCGGTTGATGCGGTGAATTCCCCTCTCGGAGCGTCGCTCCGACGGCATGATACGCGGCATGCGCGAGCTCATCAAGCGCACGCGCGGCGGCGTAGAGACGGTCCGGGCTATCCCTTGAGCGCGCCCTGCGTGAGCCCCGCCACGAACCAGCGTTGGCCAAGGGCGTACGCGAACAGGAGCGGCGCGACGACGATGACCGTGGCCGCCATGAGCAGATGCCAGTTCGCCGACCCCGCCTCCATGTCGCGCAGGTAGGCCAACCCGATGGGCAGGGTGCGCATCGCGACGCGATCCGTCACGACCAAGGGCCAGAGGTAGTCGTTCCAGCGACCGAGGAACGCGAACAGCGTCATCGCAACGAGCACGGGGCGGCTCAGGGGCGTCACGACCTGGAGCAGGGTGCGCAGGTGCCCGGCCCCGTCGATCTGCGCCGCTTCGAGCAGATCCCGCGGCGCCATGCGGAACTGCTGGTAGAGCACGAACACGGGGAAGGCATGCGCGGCGGGCGGGATGATCAGCGCCCAGTACGTGTCGTACCAGCCGAGTCGCGTGACGGTCAGGTAGTTGGGCACGAGCCGCATCTCATCCGGGATCATCATCGTGGCCAGGACCATGATCAGCAGCGCGCCCTTAGCAGGGAACCGCACATGGGCGAAGGCGTAGGCCATGAGGCCGCCAAGGCCGATCTGCAGGGCCGTCGATGCCGTCGCGGTCATCAGGCTGTTGAGATAGAACCGCCCAAACGGCGCGGCCCGCCATGCCGCCGCGTAGTTGGACCATTGCGGCGCGTCCGGCAGCCATTTCGGGGGAAACGTCATCACTTCCGCGCCGGTCTTCAGCGAGGTCAAGACCATCCAGAAGAACGGCAGGGCGATCGCGCCGGATGCGATGAGCAGCGCAACGTACGTCGCCGGATGCGCACGGACGGGGCGGGACGCCATCGCTAGACTCCGTCGTAGTGGACCCAGCGTCGGGCGAGCCGAAACTGGATCAACGTGCCGGCCAGCATCACGAGGAAGAACGCCATCGCCAGCGCGGCGGCATAGCCGATATCGAATCGCCGGAACGCCACCGTGTAGAGGTGGTACACGTAGAGACTGGAATCCGGGTACACGGGGCCGCCTTCGGTCATCATCGCGACGACGTCGAACGCGCGCATGGCGGCGATCAGGCCGCTGACCATGAGGAAGAAGATGACCGGACTCATGAGCGGCAGCGTCAGGTGACGCAGGGTCGCCCATCGGGAAGCCCCGTCGATGCGCGCGGCCTCGTAGCAGTCGCGCGGCAGCCCTTGCAGTCCTGCCAGAAAGAACACCGAAGCGAACCCCAGCTCCTTCCAGACGCCCACGAACATGAGCGCGCCCAGCGCCAGCATGCTGTCGCGGAGCCAGTGCGGGCCATCCACGCCCAGGGCGCCGTACAGCGAGGCCAAGGGTCCGTAGTTCGGGTCGAGCAGCAACACCCAGGCGAGCGCCGCCGCGGCCGGGGTCGTCATGTGCGGCGTGAAGGCCAGTGTGCGGAACACGACGCGTCCGCGCACGTGCTGGTTCAGGAGATGCGCAAAGAGGAACGCCGCCGCCTGCGCGACGCCGACCACGACGAGGGCGTAGAGCACGGTGTTGAGGCACACGCGGCGAAACGCGGGATCGCGCGCCAGCGCGAGGTAGTTCGCCATGCCGGCCCACCGCATATCCCCGGGGAGGAGACCGCCGTCCATGAAGCTGAGATAGAGGGTGTGGAGCATCGGCCAGTAGGTGAACACGGCGAACAGAACGAGGTTCGGCCCCGCGAACGCGAGGAACGTCAGCGCTTCCCGGGGCCGTCGGCAGCTCCTCCGCCCGGTCACGACGCCTCGCGGCTCATCGACCCGCCGACTCCCGCCGCATGCCCTCGACAGCACGCGCGTTCGCGGCGTCCAGCGCCTGCTTCGGGTCGACGCCCTTGATCACAATCTGGTGAAACGCCTCGTCAAATGCTGTGCGCACGGGGGAGGCCGCCGTCACGGAGAAGTCGCCGCGGATGTAGGGCAGGGCGCGATGGAGTTCCTGCACGCGCGGGTCCGTAAGCCAGTCCGCCGCGGCCTCGCGCGCGGCATCGGTGAACGCGAGGTAGCCGCTGCGTTGGGCGTAATCCGCGAGCGACTCCGGGGAAAGCAAGCTCTTCATAAAGGCCCACGCCGCGGCGCGCCGATCTTCCGGGCAGACGGACAGCATGGCGATGCCGCCGCCGCCCGGCGCATAGACGCGACCCGCCGCTCCGGCCGGATAGATCGCCACGCCCACCTCGAACGTGGCATCGCGCGTCAGTTCGGTGAAGGCCGCGGGGGAGTCGAGGATCATGGCCGCCCGGCCCGAGAGAAACGCCGCGCGGTGTCCGCCGGAGGCTTTGTCGGGCAGCGTCGCCGCACCCTCCTGGACAAGGGCCTGCACCTTCCCCATCACGTCGACGACCGTGGGGTGATTGAGAGAGATCGCGTCATAGTCGCGATCCGTCAGCTCTCCCCCCTCGGACCAGACCATCGACACGAAAGGCCACGTAATGTCCCACAGCGCGACGCCCGCACGCGAGGCGGACCCGTCGCCCTTGCGTTCCGTCAGCTGTCGGCAGAGCGCGAAGAAGTCGGACCAGGTCTCGGGCGGCGCGACGCCGGCGGCATCGAACACATCCCGGTTGTAGTAGAGCACGGGCACGGCGACATTGAACGGCAGCCAGTAGAGACCGCCGTCGACCTCGCCCGCCTGCAGCATGGTCCCGGGCCAGTCGGAGGTATCGATCCCGTCGGGACCGGTCAGAAACGGCCGCAGATCGACCAGCAGGCCGGCCCGGGCGAACTCACGAATCTCGAACGTGCCGAGCTGGGTCACGTCCGGACCGCGCCCGGCGACCGCCGCGGTCATGATCTTCGCGGCGAGATCGGCGTAACTCCCTTGGAACTCGCTGACCACCGGCAGCTCCGGATCGGTCGCGTTGTAGCGCGCCACCAAGGCGTCCTGGGCATCGCCCGCGGCGCCGGTGAGCGTGCGCCAGTAGACGATCGCGTCGCGCCCGCCCCGCACGCCGCTTGAGCCCGGCGTGCAGCCCGCGCCGGCGGCGACCACAGACAGCGCGATCGCTAAGGCGCGAAAGACGCGCAACCCCGGGGGTATCCGTGCCGTCTGCATGGGATCCGGCTCCCCTCCCGTTCAGGCCTTGGTTGTGCGGAGCAGCCTAGCACCGGCGCTTCAGGCAATCAACGCACGGATGCACGGACGCATTCCCGCACGCTTCCGCGGCAAGACGGCTCCCGGACCGAGGAGCGCGACGGGTGCTATACTCGGGCATCGGACCCCGCAGGGCCGGTCGAAGGGTCCGTGAGGAGGTGCGCTCCCTTGGCACGCACGCGATCTCATTCCGCCGCCGATTGGTCTACGCCATGCGTCTGTGCGGCGCTGGTCATCGGGCTGCTTGCGGGTTGCGCCGCACCGGTCCGGCGCCTCGTCATCGCTCCCCCGCCGCCGGACGACCTGATGGCGCGGATCGCCGAGCTTCACGCGGGGCTCGACGACGGGTGGGCGTGGGCGTACTCCGTGATGCCAGAGCAGCCGTACAGGCTTCCGCGCGGCCTCGACCGGAATCTGCTGGCGAACGATCTCCGGAGGGTCAACGAGCTGATGGGCGACACGACGGTCACGGCGGTCGGCGTGCCGGCGCCGGAGGAGTTGCTGCTGGTCGCCGACGATCGCGCCGCGGACCGCCGCACCTGGATCGATCCTTACCACGTCTACGCGCGTGACGCGGACGGCAGCGAGGTCCACCTCTTCGTGCGGTACCTGACGACGCGAAAAGGGGCGTTGCTGCAACGGGAGATGGTGCAGCGCATCGGGAAGCAAGACGGCGTGCGCGAGCTGACCGTGACCAACGACCTCCTCACGGAGGAGACGACGTTCGCGACCCGCGAACTGCCCGGCGTAACCGTGCACGCATTGCCCGAAGGGGCGTTCACGCCCTGGCGCTTCGGGCTGACCTTCGGACCGCCGACGGACGACCCGGAACCGTTGCGCGAGGCCCTGCGCGCCTGGCGCCTGGAGGTCGCGAATCCAGGGCGCGCGAACGCCGCCGAGGCTGAGGAGGCATCGCCTGAGATCCGGCTCCTTGCGCGGCGGCCATCGGCCGACGCAACCGGCATCTACGAGGGCGCATTGGCCCTGAGGAGCGGCGGTCCCGACACGCCCGTCCTTCCCGTTGGCCTCACGTGGCGCACGTCGCGGCGGTCGCATGAGGAGGTGTACGTGGAGGCATGGCTGCCCAAGTCGGACGGAGGCGGCCGCCCGCGGATCCCGAGTCGTGTGCGGCGGACCGTCGATGAACCGATGCAGCCCTCCCTCCCGCGGACCCTTGTGTATGCGCTCGGGTCGTTCCATCCGATCGGCGACGCCCCGATCCGGATCAAGGAGCTCGAGTCCGTGTACCGGGACGTCGAAGCGATGACGGCGCTGGGCGCCCTGCCGCCGCCCCGCGGACCCGAACCCGGCGCTCCCGAGGCCCCTTCGAGCGCGGAGTGAGGGGACCGGTTTGCGCCGGGCGCCGCGCGTTGGATAGGCTCGATGCGAACCGATCACTTCAACCCAGGGGCCTGCCATGCAGACACGTACTCTACTCGCCGTTGCGCTACTGACCTTCTCCGGGGCCATCTCTTACGCCGCAGACACCGAAACGCTCATGAGTCTCGAACCCGCGCCGCCCGGACGCCTGTCGAGCGCCTCCGTACTCGGCGTGCAGGGAACCAGATGGTTCGTCGAGGCACGGGAAGCGGACGAAGCGGAGATCCAGCTCTACCTCGTTGACGAACCGGTCAGCGCCGCGATCCACCCCACGGGCGAGCCCGTCCCGTTTGCCTACGACCGCGAGACGGCGACGGCGACGCTTGCCCTTCCTGAGTCCATCGAGCGCCCGTGCGTCGTCGCGGTGGACTGGACGACCACGCGCTGGGACGAACGGATGGCCCAGTTCGCGGAGGAGGACGAGAACGATCCGCCGCAGGAGGGCGGCATCGTGTTCACGGGCAGCTCGACGGTCGTGGGCTGGGATCTCGACCGCTGCTTCCCCGGCTTGAACGCCCTCAACCGCGGCTTCGGGGGATCGTTGTACTCGGAGGCCGTGCACTACTTCGACAAGATCCTCCTGCCCTATCGCCCGGCGACGATCGTGCTGTACAGCGGCGACAACGACATCACGATGGGCAAGTCGCCTGAGCACGTGTTCCGCGACTTCCAGGCGCTCGCGACGAAGATCCGTCACTATCTGCCGGAAGCCCGCATGATCGTGCTCGCCGCCAAGCCCAGCCCATCCCGCTGGAACGTCTGGCCGGCGATGAAGGCGTCTAACGCGCTCATCGAGGCGTATGCCGACGAGCAGCCGGACATGACCTTCGTCGACATCTCCGCGCCGCTGCTCGGCGACGACGGCATGCCGCGGGAGGACTACTACAAGGAAGACCGACTCCATCTGACGGAGGCGGGCTACGACGCGATATCGGCGCTGGTGCGTCCGTTGCTGACGGCGCCGGAGGAGTAGTCTGGCGAGGGGATCAGCAAGGGCAGAGAGAAGGTCGGAACCGTCCGGCGCCAACCAGACGTTCTGCTATTCGTGCGTTGTATATCTCTCTTGATCTTTCGCACAATTCCATGCTAGAACGTCCAGTAGGTCTACAGCCTTCGATGGGCTGCGTGGAATCAACCGGGGAAGAGAGGGAGACAACGAGCGATGAGTAGTACGCACTTATTCAGTCGGCGGCGCATGGCGCCGGTGATCTGCCTCGCGATGTTCGCGGCGCTCCAGGCGGGCGCGCAGGTGTTCGTCGTGCCGGGCGGCGCCGGCGCGGCCGATGGGACAAGCTGGACAAGCGCCTACGGCGACCTTGCCGCGGCGCTCGCCGACGCACGCGCTGCAGCGGAGGATGTCTGGGTGGCGGCCGGCACGTACCAGGTGCGCAGCCTGGAGTGGCCGACCGAGGTCGCCGGGTACGGCGGGTTCGCCGGGCTGGAGTCGCAGCTATCCGAGCGCAACGTCGCCGCGAACGAGACGATCCTCGACGCCGGCGGCGTGGAACGGGCTGTGTTCGTGATGAACGGCGCGACGAACACCCGGATCGACGGCTTCACGATCAAGAACGCCATCATGGACGGCGGCGGTCCCCACGTCACCTTCGCGGGGTCTGCACTCACCTACAACGGTGTCGACGCCACGAACACGGTCGCCAACTGCCGCATCGTGGACAACGGTCCCGGCGGGCATGGCAACGTGTTTCTGCAGGGATCGCACACACGCTTCGAGAACTGCGTGTTCGAGAACAACCAAAGTCCGGGCGTGTCCGTCTGCATGCTGGTGAACGACGGCTCCCAGCCGCTGATCGAGAACTGCGTGTTCCGGAACAATGGGGGCGCGACCAACAGCCATCACGGCTCGCTGGCGGTGCGCGGCGTGGACTCGCATCCGACGGTGATCAACTGCCTCTTCGAAAACAACACGGCCCCCGGCGGCGGCGCCGGCGGCGGCCTGTCCGTCCAGGAGACCGGCGCGGCGACCATCATCGGGTGCGACTTCATCGGGAACTCGGCGTCGCACGGCGGCGCCATCGCGGACTGGGGCGGCAACGGATCGATGACCATCGAGCGCTGTCGCTTTTTCGACAACACGACGCTGGGCGGCGGACACGGCGCCGCCATCGCGGTGCATTCGACGACCAGCACCGTCGATATCACGAACTGCCTGTTTCACGGGAACATCGCGACCGGGATCAGCAGCGCCGTCTTCGCGTGGGTGAGCACATCCGTCACGACGCTCAGCCACTGCAGCTTCTCTCAGAACATCGCGGCGGACGACGTGATTCGTGCGGACGGCGACCCGCACATCGACCTCGAGAACTGCGTCGTGTGGGATAACGGCCCCGGTCTCGTGCGCGGGAACGTCGCCGTCGCCAACTCCATCGTGCAGGGCGGCCATTTCGGCGGGATCGACGCCGATCCGCTCTTCGCGGACGCCCCCGGCGGCGACCTGCGGCTCATGCCGGGCTCGCCGGCGATCGATGCGGCGACTGGAACGCCTCCGGCCACGGATATCCTGGGCGTGGAGCGGCCTCAGGGCGCGGCGGCCGAACTCGGCGCGTACGAGTACATCCCGTTCGGCATCACCCTGGATGCCCCCAACGTAGTCATCGTCGGCGATGATGTGACGCTGTCCTTCGGGATGGGCACGGTGTACGACACGCTGACGCCGACCTCGTACCAGTGGTACTACAACGGGGAGCTCATTCAGGGCGAAAGCGGACCGTCGCTCTCGCTGTCCGACGTGGGCTTTGACGCGAGCGGGCAGTACACGCTGGTCGTGGACATCGCCGGCCAGCAGTACACGGCATCGTACACCATGAACGTGTCGCCGCCGGTTCCCGCGGCATCGGTCTTCGGACTGCTGCTGGCGGTCCTGGCGCTGGCCGCGATGGGCGGCGCCTTGGCCCTGCGCAGCACGCAGTCGACGCAGGCCTGACGCGAAGCATCACTCCCCCGTGAACGCAGCGGCGGGACGGTCACCCAATCCGGTGTGACCGTCCCGCCTTCTCCTTTTGCGTTCGGAACGAACGGCGCTACTTGTTCAGCATGGCCTTCGTGGCGCCCGTCGAGATGCCGCCATCCACGAGCAACGTCTGTCCGGTGATGTACGCGCTCGCGTCCGAGGCCAGGAACACGATCGCCCCGTCCAGGTCGTTCGGTCGCCCGGGGCGCTTGAGCGGGATCCGGTCGCACAGATACGCCACCCACTCGCGGTCTTCATAGAGCGCGGCGTTCTGCGCCGTCTTGAACCATCCGGGCGCGAGGCAGTTCACGGTGATGCCATGCACGCCCCAGTCGTCGGCGAGGCTCATGGTGAGCTGCTTCACCCCGCCCCGGCTGGCCCCGTACGGCGCCAGCCCCGCGTAGCCCGCCACGCACGTGACGGAGCCGATGTTGATGATGCGCCCCTTTCCTTGCGGGATCATCGACCGCTGCGCGACGGCCTGCGACACGAAGAACGTGCCGCGCAGGTTCGTGTCGAGCACGAGGTTCCAGTCGTCCCACGTCACGTCGAGCGCGGGCTTGCGCACGTTGCACCCGGCGTTGTTGACGAGGATGTCGATCCGGCCGCAAGCCTCCACAGCGGCGTCGGCCATGCGCTGGATGCTGCCATGATCCCGCACGTCGAGCTCGAGTCCCACGACCCGTCGGCCAAGCGCCTCGATCTCGCGCTGAAACGGCTCAAGCGCGTCGCGGTTCCGGCTGGTGATCGCCAAATCCGCGCCGGCCCGCGCCAGCGCGCGCCCGAAGTACTGCCCGAGGCCCCGGCTCGCGCCGGTGACGAGCGCCGTCTTCCCGCTCAGGTCAAACAACGGTTCGGTCATCACTCCGCTCCTTCCGGACACAAGACCACCTTCATCAGGCCGGGCTCCTTGTCGTACAGGCGTTGAAACCACTCAGGCCCATCCTCGAGCGGGGCCGTCGCGCTGAGCAACGGCTCGACCCGGATGCCCCCGCGCGCGATCAGGTCGAGACACGCGGGGTACTCCCCCGCCGACGCGCACGAGCCGTACACTGTGATCTCCCGTGTCACGACGTGCTGCAGGGGGAACGCGACCTCCGGCGCCAGATTGCCCACGAGGACCACGGAGCCGCCCTTGCGCGCGCACTGGATCGCCGCGACCACTGCCGGCGCCGCTCCGACGACCTCGAACGCGTGGCGGACGCCTTGTCCGCCGGCCGCGGCATGCACCCGCGCAGTCAGATCGGGGTCATCGGCCGGCACAACGACATCCGCGCCCACCTCCTTCGCGAGGGCGAGACGCGCCGGATCGAGGTCGATGGCGATGATGCGGCCGCACCCGGCCTGACGCAGCGCCTGCACCACGAGCAGCCCGATCATGCCCGTCCCCACGACGGCGGCGCTGTCGCCGAGGCGGATCGGCGCGCGGCCCACGGCATGGACCGCCACGGACACGGGCTCGACCATCGCCGCCTGCACGAACGAGACCGTGTCGGGCAGGCGGTACAGGATGCGCGCGGGGACGGCCACGTAATCCGCGAACGCCCCGTCGCGCCGGTACTCGGCGCACGACACGCCCAACACGCGGCGCTGGTCGCAGAGGTTGACGCGACCGGTGCGGCAGTAGGGGCAGACGCCGCAGTAGATGGTCGAGTCGAACGTGACGCGGTCGCCGGGCGCCCACCCGGAGACGGCGGCGCCGACGTCCTCGATGATCCCGGCCGCTTCGTGGCCCATGGTCACGGGCGGAATGCGCCGTCCCGTCGACCCGTCCATGCCGTGCACGTCGCTGCCGCAGATGCCGCAGGCCTTCACGCGGATCAGGACCTCATCAGGGGCCGGTTCCGGCGTGGGCGCGTCGCGCAGCTCAAACCGGCCGTATGCCGTCAGCACGAGTGACCGCATGCGTCCTCTCCCCCGCCGTCAGTCCTGCTTGTCCTGTTCCGCGACCGCCCGCTCGTACATCTCGGCGAACCAGGCCTTGTGCGCGGCGTCGTATGGGCCAAGGCCAACCTCCTCGGGCAGGATATCGACGTGCGGCTCGGGCGCGTCCGTGAAGACCTCGCGAATCGCGTCCAGGTAGCCGAAACCGTACTCGCGATGCGGCAGGATGTAGTGCCCTTCGCCCCACTCGTTCAGGTTGTCCAGCATGACCATCCGCGACGAGAGGTTGTCCGCCGGCTGCGCGTCCATGAGCGTGCGCAGGTTGCGCGCCTGTCGCGCGTAGCCCTCGGGCTGCAGCCACCAGTGCGGGCTGCGGTGGTAGTTCACGTACGTCTCCCACGGCTCCGGCGCCCAGCCCACCGCCAGCGTGGGCACATCCGGCAGGACGTCGCCGCGGCCGAATCGCCGGGCGTGGGTCTCGCGCAAGGTCTCGACCGCGAGGTCCTCCTCCGCGTTCTCCGGGACGGTGTGGAAGCAGTAGGCGAAGGTGTAGTCGATGCCGCAGGCCTTGATGCGCTCGATGACGCCCGGGTCGTCGCCGCGATACTCCGCGATGAGGTGCAGGCCGTCGAACCCCGCCTCGACCGCGGCCGCGCGCATCCAGTCGGTCGCGTCCTTCACCGCCGCCTCCGAGCCCAGGTCCTTGATGAACCGGTTCATATCGTAGATGTACAGCACCGGCTTGTTGTCGATGACGAGGTAGCTCGGGTGCTTGAAGTAGGTCTCCATCCAATACGGGAACAGGTTCTGCTCGAGGTCGGCGCGGTCGGAGACCCCGGCGAGGTTGCCGTTCTCCCACATGATCGCGAACTGCATCTCGGATGCATAGCGGGCGTTGAAGAAGCCTTCGTGGATCGCGTGGTCCAGGTGCTGCGAGATGGGCTGGCCCTCGGTTCCGTGCGCGCGGTACCAGCAGAACATGAAGAAGGTCATGCCGTGTTCGACCGCCCACTTGATCTGCCAGTCCATCACCTCCGGCAGACTCTCGTCGTAGTAGCCCAACGCGGGACGCCGCTCGGGATACGCATCCAGGATCGACCAGCCGTAGTGCGCGCCCGGGCTCCACCCGGGGAAGTAGATCCCGCCCACGTGATACTTGCCGCGCACGGGGGCAGGCTCCGGCACGTAGGGCTGCGGGCCGACTTCGGGTTGCGGCAGGAAGTCCGTGTCCAGAACCGCCTCGGCGGATCCTTCGGGCAACGTGTACTTGACGATGACCGGCGCATCAACGGCGCGGTCCGCCTGCAGGGTCCAGGCCAACTCGGAAAAGGCGATCGGGCCGTCGACCAGCCGGGCCGCGCCGCCGCCGGCGCCGACGGTGGTCAGCACGCGGGGCCGCGTCCACACGTCGCTCTGCTGCACGGCGTCACCCTGCACCGCGACGCCGTCGGGCGCGACAAGCTCCGCCGTGACCGTCCAGGGTTCGGAATCGATCGGCCGTTCGACGCGAAGGAAGAGCTGCTCCGGCTGGCCGACGCGTTGCAGCGTGCGGTCCCAGTAGATCCGGTGCGAGACTTCCGCCTCCTCCGCATGCGCCGCGCCGACGCACCAGATCATGCCGACGGCAAGCAGCAGTCCGACGCCCAGTAAGCTGTCCCGCATCAGATCAACGAAGGTCATTTTGGCAGTCCTTTCCTCGTGTGCCACGTCTAGTGGGGCCAGTATAAGAGAAACGGGCGCGGCGTCACAGAACGCGCCGGACAAATCGCAGAACCTCCGCCGCTCCGGACCTGATTGAACCCGCGCCGCGGCAAGGCGCATGCTGCCTGTATCAGCGGGGACGGCACGTGCGCGACCCGCAGAACCCAAGGAGCGAATCCCATGCTGTTCCATGCCTGCACCGCAGCGATCGCCTGCGTTCTGGCCGCGGCCGCCGCGAACGAAGGCCCCGCCGAGTCTCATGTCACCGTCGTCGCCGACGGCGCGTCGACGTGGCGGATCCACCTGCCCGCGGAGCACGCGCCCGCGATGCGCTACGCGGCGGATGAGCTGCAGGCGTTGATCGAGCAGATCTCCGGCGCGCGGTTGCCCATCGACACGGGCGGCGACGCTCCGGGCCCGGACGCGATCCTGCTGCGGCTCACCCCGGACGACGCGCGCCTCGCCGAGGACGGCGTCGCGATCCGCATCGACCCCGCCGCGCGTCAGATCGTGCTCGCCGGACAGAATGAGCGGGGCGTCATCTACAGCGTGTATGCGCTGCTCGAACGGCATTTGGGCGTCCGCTTCCTCGCGAAGGACTGCACGATCCTGCCCGAGCGCGCCACGGTCGCCTTGCCGGCGGACGACTACGTGCACACCCCGCCGTTCATGTACCGCGAGACGTTGTACTTCGACAGCTTCCCGAAGCAGATCGCCGTTCGGCAGCGGTTCAACGGACCGCGCTCCGAGTGCGACGAGGAAGTCGGCGGCAAGTGGGCGTTCCAGCCGTATGTGCACAGCTTCTGCGAGCTGGTCCCCGCCGAGCAGTACTTCGAGGAACACCCGGAGTACTACAGCCTGCAGGGCGGCGTGCGCAAGGCCGACCGGATCCACGCGCAGCTCTGCCTGACAAACCCGGAGGTGCTCGAGATCGCGACGCAGACCGTCCTGCGGTGGATCGAGGAATACCCGGACGTGCCGATCATCGACGTGTCGCAGAACGACGGCAACGGGTGGTGCGAGTGCGAGGCATGCATGGCGGTCGTTGAGGAGGAGGGCTCGCAGCACGGACCGATCCTGCGGTTCGTGAACGCGATCGCGGATGTCGTCGCCGAGAAGCATCCGGACAAGTGGATCGAGACGCTCGCCTACGCGTACTCGACGAAGCCGCCTGAGCATACGATGCCCCGCGACAACGTGATCATCCGGCTGTGCCACGCGGGCTGCTACTTCCACGGCTTCGAGAAGTGCGGGCTCGGGGCGAACCTCACGACGTATCTCGACGCCTGGGCCGAGCGGACGCAGCGCATCTTCATCTGGCACTACGCGACCAACTTCGCGCACTACATCGCGCCGTGCCAGAACCTCGGCGGTCTGGCGGACGACATCCGCTACTATGCCGCGCACGGCGTGAACGGCCTCATGGTCCAGGCGAACTACCAGGGATCCTGCGGCGACCTGTCGGAACTGCGGCAGTACCTCGCCGCGCGGCTGATGTGGGACCCCGCGCTCGCGCCCGAGGACGTCGTCACGGAGTTCTGCGAAGGCTACTACGGACCGGCGTCGGCGGACGTGATCGCGTATCTCGCCCGGCTCGACCTCGCCGCCCAGAACCCCGACATCCATGCGTTCGGGGCATGGGACCCGCGGGAGACCGCATCGCCGGAGCTCGTGCGCGACGGGCTGCTCCTGATCGACCAGGCCTACGCCGCGGCGCAGGACGCGCCGTACCGAGACCGCGTCGAGCGCCTCTATCTGCCCCTGTGGTACATGCAACTGGCGTTCGGCGAGACCTACGGCCTCGATCCGCTCGCCGCCGGCGAGCTGGTCGCGCGCTTCGCGCGCATTGCGCAACGCGACGGGGCCACGCACATCAGCGAGGGGCGGACCATGGACGACTGGATCAACGAGATGCGCGGGCGCTATGCCGAGGTCGCCCCCGCCGACGGGTCCCCCGCTGAGGCGACGCCGCCTCAGCGACCCGGGGGCGCAGCGCACGACGCCATCCTGCCAAGTCAGGAGTGATCGCCGGGCGATTCGCTCGAAGAAAGGTCTTGACAACCAGACGGGTTGGGTGTATAGCGGATATATGGATTGATACGGGAGCGGCCCGGGGCGCCTCACGGGGGGGCGTCGGAATCGGGCCGGCGGGGCCGCGAAGGCGCTGGGTCGCCGTTCGTCCAGCGCCGGAAGGCTGCATCCCCCGCGCCGACCCGTTCTCCCGGACCCTCCGCGACTGCCAGGAGGGGTACGCCATGGCGGTTCAGTCCGATTCCTTCCCCTGTCCCGGTTCAAGCAGGCTGTACGTGAGGCATCGCGCGCTCCGAATGCCCTGCCTCGCCACGCTGGCGGCGGCCGCGCTCGTCGTGGTCCTTGCCCTGGCGAGAGCGCCGGCAGTCTATGCGGGATCCTCTCACACGGTGGCCCTCACCGCCATCCACGCAGCGGCGGCCCAGTACGTGGTGGGATACCTGCCCACCCCTGACATCGGGGCGACCTTGTCCGTCTCGCCGCGGTACGTCGCTCCCTGGGTGTGGGACGGCGTAGACCCGGACGACCCGGAGTTCGAGCCCGAGACCGTCGAGGTCACCGCGACGGCCGCCGACCAGGACACCGCGGTCATGTGGTATCCCTGGTTTCCCTACACCGGGTGGATTCTGGTGCTCGATCCGATCTCCGTTCACAACCTCGCCGGTCCGGCGGGCTTTTCCATCACCGAGCCCTGGTTCGGGACCACCGTGAAGGGCGAGTTCTCGACGGTGCACTGCGGCGAACAGCAGGCCGCGCGCGTTACCCAGGCCATTACCTGGGAGGCCGACGACCAGGCGATGTACGGCGAAGGGAGCGACGACGAGACGGTCGAGATGACCGAGAACGTCTACGTCGTTCTCCCAAACGCGGCGAGGACAGCATGGGTCGAGCACTTCGCGGAGTATGGCGAGGTGTGCATCGGGGACACGTATGAGCACCAGGCAATCTACCTGCCGCCAGACGCGTCACCGACCAACCCCGCGGTCGGCGTGAACTTCGAGAAGTACAAGGTACAGGAAGGCAACTGGGAACTGCTTGAGGTCGTCGGCCTGAACGAGGGGGAGGTGTTGGACTGGTTCAACCAAGCAAAGGGCGACTGGAACGGTACGGCAGTGCTGGAGATGGGAAACACCTTCACCGACCACAATGGCATCAACCGATGGGCGGTGTCGGTTGAGTACGACGCCCCCTCGTTCCGGAGCGCCGGCGAGATCCGACTGCGCCAGGGCTGGCACGCCATCGAGCCGAACGAGGGTCCCTACTGGTACTATGAGATCGAGTACCACTTCATCGGACCATCGCAGGGATCTTCCGAGCCTGGTGAATGCCACACACGCAAGCAGGGACACTGGCCCCTCTCCAGCGCGATGGAGTGGGTCCAGTGTGAGCACCACACACCGGCATGCCCTTTCCACAGGGACTACCCCGACCCCTAGACAGGGCCGCCTACGGTACGAGCACGAGAGAAGGCGGAAGCCCCTGCAAGGAGCGAGCTTGGCGTGAGCAACGGGGTTCCATGGATCCGGTCGAGGCCTAACCCTCGGGTCTCGGCCGGAGAGTGCACGCAGTTACACAAAGGATCAGTCGAGGTGAAGTCGCCTCGGGTCTGGGCGGTGTCGCCACGGAGGAGGTTCGAACAATGGAAGCAGTCACGAATGTAGTCATGTTGAGGCGTCTCGCGGTCGTCGCTGTTCTACTCGCCCCGGGCGTCGCCGGCGCGGCGGACAGCGTGGCGGACCTGCTGTCAATGACGCCGCTTACGTTGAACATACCTTCATCGGTCCATGAAGGCCGTCAGCCGATCATCGACATACCGCGCAATCTGGAGACCCTCTACGGAACGGGCTGCGTGCTGGAAGTCCCGGTCATCGGCAAGGATCGACCGGAACGGTTCCCGTCGCGCGAGCTTGACTACGTGCCCATCGAAGTTAGCGAGACCACGACGTTGCGGGAGTTCCTGGACCATGCGTGCTCCGAGGGACAGCTCCAGTGGGAGGTGATCCATGGAGCGCTCCATATCCGACCGCCGAACGCGCCGACGGAGAAGCCGAACTACCTCGACGACGTGCGGGTCTCATTGGACCTCGAGGGCGCGTCGGTTCTGGAAGCGATCAAAGCGTGGGCGACCGCGGTGAACCGTAACCGGCCGGAGGGTACGCTTGGCGTCAGCGTGTCGCATCCGAGCAAAGCTATCCAGGCCGCTCGGCCCAGTCGCGCCACGCCCGAGAGCCTGACGCGACCCGGCGCAGTGACGGTGCGGCTCGAGGATGTCTCGGCGCGAGAGGCGCTCTGCGCGATCATCGGGGCATCGTCTGAGTGGGTCCACGCGGCGTACCATCATCATGCGCCCGCCACCCCGGACCGCCTCGTCATCTTCTCCGCAAGGACCGAGATGGATGCCAGGCCGACGATAACAGATGAAGAGCGCATCGCCCTGAACGCCGAGGAGGACCTGGACTCCGTCCTGGTCGAACCGGCGGCGGAGACCGATGGAGAAGGAGACGATGGCTAGACGATCGATCTGCGCGCTTCGGATGCCCTGCCTCGCCGCGCTGCTCCTTGCAGGCGCGTGCTTGGCCGCCGTGGGAGAGGCGTCGATGCAGGACGCAGACCCCTTGGAACTGCTGCCCAATCCAGACGGCTTCCGGGAGGCCAACGTCCAGGACGGACGTCAGGACATCGGCTTCATTCCAGCCAACCTGGAGGCGCTGTACGGCGTGGGGTGCGTGCTGGAGATTCCGATCATCGGGAACGACCGGCCGGAGCCGTTCCCGTCCAGAGAGCTGGACTACGCGCCGTTCGAGGCCACGGAGACGACCACGCTTCGGGAGTTTCTGGACGGCATCTGCTCGGAGGGGCGCCTGCAGTGGGAGATCGTCCACAACGCGATCCACATTCGGCCGACGTCCATGCCCGACGAAGTGGAGAACCTCCTGGATTCGGTGCGCGTGTCGATCTCGCTGCGGGATGCGTCCTTGCTGGAGGCGATCAAGGCCTGGGCGCTCGAGGTGAACCGCAACCGCCCGGCGGGGACCCGTGGGGTGCGCATCCACCACCCGTCGGTCGTGGCGGGCGGCGGCATGCGGCCGGACCGCGCCACGGCGGCGAGTCTGACGCGGCCCGGCGCGGTGACCCTGGATCTGACGGACGCGACGGCGCGGGAAGCCCTGTGCGCGATACAGGGGGCGTCGACGGAGTGGGTAGCGATCCGTTACCGGCATGAAGGCCCCAGCACACCGGCCAGCGTCGGTCTGCTTCCGTCCCGCGCGGAGTTGCGGGCGGCCCCTCAAGTCTCCATTGAAGAACGCATCGCCCTGAACGCCGAGGAGGACCTGGACTCCGTGCTGGTTGAACCGACGGCGGAGACCGATGGAGAAGGAGACGATGGCTAGACGATCGATCTGCGCGCTTCGGATGCCCTGCCTCGCCGCGCTGCTCCTTTCAGGCGTGTGCTTGACCGCCGCGGGGGACGCGTCGATGCAGGACGGAGACCTCTTGGGATTGCTGCCCATTCCAGACGGCTTCCGGGAGGCCAACGTTCAGGACGGCCGTCAGGACATCGGCTTCATTCCAGCCAACCTGGAGGCGCTGTACGGCGTGGGGTGCGTGCTGGAGATTCCGATCATCGGGAACGACCGGCCGGAGCCGTTCCCGTCCAGAGAAGTGGATTACGCGCCGTTCGAGGCCACGGAGACGACCACCCTGCGGGAGTTTCTGGACGGCGTCTGCTCGGAGGGGCGCCTGCAGTGGGAGATCGTCCACAGCGCGATCCACATCCGGCCGACCTCTATGCCCGACGAAGTGGAGAACCTCCTGGATTCGGTGCGCGTGTCGGTCTCACTGCGGGATGCCTCCTTGCTGGAGGCGATCAAGGCCTGGGCGCTCGAGGTCAACCGCAACCGCCCGCCGGGGACCCGCGGGGTGCGCATCCACCACCCGGCGAGCTTGGCTGGCGCCGGCATGCGGCCGGACCGCGCCACGGCTGCGAGCCTGACGCGACCCGGCGCGGTGACGCTGGAGCTCACGGACGCGACGGCGCGCGAAGCCCTGTGCGCGATACAGGGGGCGTCTCGCGAGTTGGTCGCTATCGACTACAGCTATGGGAAGAGAGAGCGACCGGACTTGGTCGGTCTGCTTCCCTCCCGCGCTGAGCGGCGGGCGGCCCCTCAAGTCTCCATCGAGGAGCGCATCGCCCTGAACGCCGAGGAGGACCTGGACTCCGTACTGGTCGAACCGGCGGTGGAACAGCAAGATTAGACAGCGCGCCGCCGCGCGGAAGCTCCGGCACTGAGCGGCGGCGCATCACAGTGAACCTCCGGAGCGCCGCGGCGTATTTGTATTGAGACCGCGGCCGCTCAACCACGGAGGATCCGCAGATGACGACCAACCAAGGAAGCCGCGCGGCAGTCCGCATGCTTGGCGCTGTCGGACTCGCCCTGGTCCTCGCCGCCCATGGCGCCGGCGCGGCGGAGACCGTCGAAGACCTGCTGTCGATGAGGCCGCTGTCGTTGGAGACGTACGGCTCACGGCATGCGGGCCGTCAGTACATCGATGACATACCGCGCAATCTGGAGACCCTCTACGGAACGGGCTGCGTGCTGGAAGTCCCGGTCATCGGCAAGGATCGACCGGGACGGTTCCCGTCGCGCGAGCTTGACTACGTGCCCATCGAGGTCAGCGAGACTACGACGCTGCGGGAGTTCCTGGACCATGCGTGCTCCGAGGGGCAGCTCCAGTGGGAGGTGATCCATGGAGCGCTCCATATCCGACCGCCGAACGCGCCGACGGACAAGCCGAACTACCTCGACGACGTGCGGATTTCGCTGGACCTCGAGGGCGCCTCGGTTCTGGAAGCCCTCAAAGCGTGGGCGACCGCGGTGAACCGCAACCGGCCGGAGGGCACGCTCGGCGTCACCGTGTCGCATCCGAGCAAAGCTATCCAGACCGCTCGACCCAGTCGCGCCACCCCCGAGAGCCTGACGCGACCCGGGGCAGTGACGGTGCGGCTCGAGGATGTCTCGGCGCGAGAGGCCTTGTGCGCCATACAGGGCGCGTCGACCGAACGCGTTCGCGTTAGCTACCATCACGGGCGCACCACTCCGGATGCAGCGCTGATCTTCGCTACGCAAGCCGAGATGAACGCCGCCCCTGAGGTCTCCACAGAAGAGCGCATCGCCCTGAACGCGGAGGAAGACCTGGACTCCGTACTGGTTGAACCGGCGGCGGAGGCGACGGAGTAGGCGGACGCAGGACGGCTTCTCCGGTCAGCCGCTACAGGAGCAGCTCGAGCCGGAGCGCCCGCACGTCGCACACGAGTCCGCCGGCGACGCTTCGCGCACGGAGGACGACGTCGCCGCGTTCGGCGGGCAGGTCGAGCACGCCGAGTTCGAGGGGCCGGAACGGCTTCTCATAGGACTCGACCCGCGGCACGCGGTCGGCGTCGTCGCGCAGCGGCGGATCGAAGGCCGGTTCGACCCGGGCCGAGACGCTCGCGTTGCCGAATGCCGCCTCGATCACGGAGCCTTCGTCGCCTTCAGGGCACGTGTAGTACACCGTGACGCGGTACTTCCCCGCGGTCCGTACGTCGACGTCCCAGCGCATCTCGTCCTCGGCCCGCGTCCAGTTGATGAAGTACGAGGCGTTCGGGTGGATGGCGCTCCACGTGATCTCGCCGGACGGGATGCCGTCCTGGGCGTTCAGGTAGACGTGCGGGAACTCGGGATAGCCCGCGGGCAGCGGGCGCTCGTCCGGCTCCGTCGGCGGCAGCGCGTCCGCGCGCCAGGCGTCGATCCGCGCCATCAGCGCGGCGTGGACCTCGGGCAGTTCCTGCGAGAGGTCGCACTCCTGACAGGGGTCCTCGGCCATTCGATACAGACCGGCGGCGGGTCCGCCCGCGCGGAACTCCTGCGTGCGCACGCTGACCGGTTGGCGTGCGCTCCAGTGGGCGAACAAAGGGCGATCGGGCCAGTCCGCGGCGTCGCCCGTCAGCAAGGGCTTGAGACTCACGCCGTCGATCGGCTTCTCGACGGCGAGGTCGATGCCGGCGAGATCCGCCAGCGTGGGCAGCACGTCGATCGCGCCGGCGATCTGCGCGATGCGGCGCCCCGCCGGGACGCGCCCCGGCCAACGCACCACGCAAGGGGACCGCACACCGCCTTCGTCGGTCGAGCCCTTCTTGCCGCGCATCCCGCCGTTCCAGCGCCAGGTGTTCGGGCCGTTGTCGGAGAAGTACACGAAGATGGTCTGGTCGCTCAGGCCGAGTTCGGCGACCTTGTCGACGAGCCGCCCGACGTTCCAGTCGATGTTCTCGCACATGCCCAAGACGCAGCGCGTCGCGGCCAGGTCCTCCTCCTCGCCGGGGCGACACCGGAGCGAGAGATCGGCGTCGTCGAACTTGCGATGCCATTTGTCCGGGACCTGGAACGGGGAGTGCGGCGTGTTCAGGGGCACGTAGCACAGGAACGGCTCGGCCTGATGCGTCTCGATGAACCGCAGGGCCTCCGTCGTCAGGGCGTCGGTGAGATAGCCCTCCGCTTTCACCTCCTGGCCGTTCCGTTCCAGCGTACTATCGAAGTAGTGGCTCCAGTGGCCGCAGCAATAGCCGTAGAACTCGTCGAAGCCGCGACCGTTCGGGTGGTAGGGGTAGGCGGAGCCGCTGTGCCATTTCCCGAAGCAGCCGGTGGCGTAGCCGGCGCGCTTGAACACATCGCCCAGGGTTGTCTCGTCGAGGTTGAGCATCTCGGCGCGTCGCTGCACGCCGCGCACGCCCGTTCGCGGATACCAGCGACCGGTCAGCAGCTCGGCCCGCGTCGGCGCGCACACGGGTTGCACGTAGAACCAGTCGAACACCGCGCCCTCGCGGGCCATCCGGTCGATGTGCGGCGTCGCCAGGTTGGCGTTGCCGTTCAGGCTCAGGTCGCCCCAGCCCTGGTCATCGGTCAGAATCACTACAATACTGGGTCGTTCCACGATGCGCTCCCCTCCTGTGCTGATCTCTCGCTCCCCGCTGTCCGTCTACCACGGCGCGGCCGGGTTCATGTCCCACGCCTCGACGCGAACGGCCTTGGCGGCGCCGCCCCGCGCGAGCAGCCGTACGCCCAGGCTGTCGGCGTGCGTCGGATAGACGCGCTGCGTCATGCACTGGCGCCCGTTCGCGTAGACCTCCATGATCGAGCGATCGAGGAACACGCGCAGCTCGAGGGGCTCATCGGGGTTCAGCGTCAACGGGGCGGTCTGCGCCGGCACGCCGTAGTTGATGTGCGGGTCCAGCGTGCTCTTCATCAGCTCGATCCGCAGCTTGCGCTTCGCGGGGACATAGACGATACAGGTCTCCTCCGATTCGCCGGGGGCGCAGCGCACCTTCACGCCCACCTCCTCCGCCTGCGCCGGGTCGATCGTCAGGGCCAGTTCGAGCGTGTCGCCGGCCATCTCGGGCAGATCGACCTCGCCGTCGGCGGGGATGGATACGTTCGCGACGCTTCGCGGCCTTCGGCGCAGCGATTCGAGTTCAGGCGCGGGCGCGATGCCGAGCGTTCCGTCGTCGCGAACCGAGAGAATGCGCGGCAACGTCATGGCCCCCGCCCACCCCTTCTCCATCCATCGGCCCCAACCGAAGTCGGGCGCGGCTTCATAGACCCAGCCGAAGAACACGACGCGGCCATTGGGATCGGTCAGGGCCTCCGGGCCGCCGAGCTGTCCGCCGGGCCAGTTCATGCGGCCGTGCAACTCGGCCTCGAACCGTCCATCGACGTATCGTCCGAGGTAGTAGTGGCACTGCATGTACGGACGGTGGCCGTGGAACAGGAGCATATGCCTGTCGCCGACCGGGAAAAACTCCGGACAGGCGGCGTCCTCCTCGAGATCCGTCCACTCCCGCCGCGACTGGTAGAACGGTCCTTCGTACTTCCAGTCGACCAAGTCGCGCGAAACGAACAGGCTGGTGCAGTCGCCCTCGTACCCCGGGCGGTTGTTGCGGTTGCCGACCAGCAGACGGTACGTCCCGTCCTCATACCAGCCGCCGGGATCGTAGACCACGAACTCGCCGTCGGCGTCCGCGGGGATCACAGGGTTCTGCTCGAGTTCGCGCCAACGGATCAGGTCGTCGTCCTCGGCCACGGCCAGACAGATGCCCTGCCCGGGCACGTAGTAGACGAGGGTAGGCTCGGGCGCGCCGCGCACGGCGCCGCCGCTCCAGATGCCGTTCGGCGTGGAGCCGTCGTGCCGCGGCCGCAACGCCGGGGGATGGTACGTCCACCGCACAAGGTCCGCGCTCGACACGTGGTCCCACACTTCGACCCAGCGGTCCGCACCCGGGTTATCCGGGTCGGGGATGGGTGAGCGCGCCAGGTAGAACACGTGGTAGCGTCCGTTCCAGTAGATCGCGCCGTTCGCGTCGTTGACGAACCCCTCGGGCGGCATCAGGTGGTAACGCGGTCGGTGCGGATCCCGCCAGATGCGTTCGCGCAACTCGCGCGCATGCCGCACGAGCGTCCCCATCTCCACCGGCCCATCCGCGCTGCTCATGGCCTGCTCCCTCCGCCGCCTGGCTGTCGCTGAACGTCTCACCGCCCATGGTAAAGGACCGGACCCCCGTTCCGCCACGTCGGAAGCACAGGAAGAGCACAGGGGGGGACGTTCGTCAACGTTCTGCGCAGTACCTGGACGGAACCCCGGCGCCGCGAGGACGCTCCGCCCGCATGCCCCGCTGCGCATCGAGGTCAACGTCCGCGATCACGAGCCCCTCGCTCTCGTCGGCGAGCGCGAGCGTCTCGCCGAGCGGGCCGTAGGCCGCCGAGGCTCCGCCCATCATCGGTTCGGGGTAGTTCGCGGCGCAGATCGTCACCCGATGGTCCGCCGCATACGCACGCAGCTCGTGCGCGTCGGCATCCTGGGCGCGATCGGCCATCGGGATGAGGATGATCTCCGCGCCTTGCTCGGCGAGATCGGCCATGCTGTCGGGAAAGACGCGGTCGTAGCAAATCATCGCCCCCACCTCCACGCGTCCGCGGCCGGTGTCGAGCGTGCGGACATGAAACGCGTCGCCGGGCGCGCACGCCGCCTCGAACGTGAAGTCGCACAGGTTCACCTTGTGATAGGTGAGCACTGCGCGGCCGCGACGATCAAACAGGGTGAAGGCGTTGCCCGGCGCCCCCTCCTGTCGTGCGAGGTAGGTGGCGCCGATGGCCATTTCCAGCTCGACGGCCAAGTCGCGCAAGCGTCGCAGCCAGGGGTGATCCGCGGGAATCGCTTTGTCCTGCCACTGCTGCGCTGCTTCGGCGTCCTCCTCGTCGTACCCCTGGTAGCCGATCTGGTACATCTCGGGCAGCAGCGCGATGTCCGCGCCGGCCGCAGCCGCGCGGCGACACCACGCCTCGGCGCGAGCGAGATTCGCGCCTTCGTCGTCGCCTTCGGGCAGGATCTGGAGCAGCGCGACCCGAACGTGCCGCGGTTCGCGCGCCCGTTCGGTCGACAGCTCCGACGCGAACTCCTCAGCGCGGAGCGGCAAGGCGAGGCCCAGCAGTAGGACCCCGTTCGCCGCGCAGCGCCAGGCGATGTGTCGCGCGGTCCACATTTTGCGGTCCTCAGAACAATCTTTCATCCTCGCCGCGGTTCATCCTCCGCGCAAGGAAGGGCTCCGCCGCCGCGATCACCTCGTCTCCGCGCGGCCCGTCGATGTCGCGAAAGACGTCGTAGATCGGCTTCTTTGACAGAGGTTCCCCTCGCTCATCGACGCGCCACAGACCGAGATTCAGGCCGAACTCATGCAGGTTGTCAACATGCGCGTGCAGGATGAAGGCGTCGATCTCGGGACATGACGCGACCTTGCGGTAGGCGAGCGCATAGGCGGCCGCCTGGAACGCCTCGCTCTCCTCCGTGCCCATCGAGTTGAAGCCCTGTTCCGAGAGGATGATGCGCCGCGGTCGGCCATCGATCAGGAACGGTTCCTGTCTGAGGAACGCGGGAAGCTGCTCGATGTTCTTGAACGTGATGCGCGGTGCATCGAGGCTGTCCGGCGCGGTCTTGTCGTTCCAGAAATCCGGATAGCGCAGGTCTTCCGGGTAGGGATGATAGGCGACCGCCCAATCGTAGTTTCCTTCCTCGCGGACGCGCGCGTTGAGCAGTTCCAGGCAGGTCCGGCCGGGGTAGGTCCGCAAGGGGTTGTCCAGGTGCGCGATGGTCCAGAGCTGGTCAAGCGAGACGTAGACCCGCGCGTGCGCGTACTCCTTGCGGGCGGCGATCCAGGCCGCGCGCAGAGCGACGCCGTACTCGCGCATGTACTGCGCCACGGGCATCTCCCCCGCGTTGCCCCACACCCACTGGCTGTCGATCTCGTTGCCGACGATGTAGCCGACGACACGGCCGTGACGTTGATCGGCGCGGCTATAGCGGGCGGCGACGAACTCGACGAACGCGCGGAAATGCCGCAGGCCGGGTTCGCTCATCACGTTGAACGCACTGATGAAGCCCTCCGGGTTGTACCGCGGATGCAGCAGCACGCCGCGCATGTCGTCATGCATCGGGCGCTTCCACCGCGGGCTGTTCAGCAGGATCAGCGTGACGACGACGCCGCGATCGGACAGGGCTTTGACCGTCTCGTCGAACTCGCGCAGAAACGCTTCATCGAAGTAGAAGCGCTCGCCGTCGAGTTCGTAGGCCACGACGCCTTCGCCCGGGCCGGGCAGCATGATGTCGCCCTGGTTCAGGTTGATCGCGGCATGCTTGACGCCCAAAGCCATGGCGTCGTCGACCATCCGCACCTGCAAGCCCTTGATCGTTTCGACGATGGGGTAGGGATGGTCGTGCCGCGCGACGGCGGACAGATCAGTGACGCAACGGTCGCCGGGGACGAACGCACCGCCATGGGCCACGCGGAACGCGGAATAGATCCGGTCGCGGGGTCCGTCGAACCTGCCGATCGTCAGCACACAGCCTTCCGGCGTCTCGGCGACCTCATGGACCGGTATGCGACGGCAACTTGGCGTCGGCGCGGCGGGCGGATCCTCGTAGAGCGCGTACTCATACAGCGCCAGCGACGCGCCGCTGGCCGCACCGATCATCTCGAGAGACAACGTCTCCGCTTGCGCTCGGATCCTCGTCACCGCCATGTCCATGCAGATACCCTTCCCTGCTGACTACGCCCGGGCCGAGACGCCCTCTGCGCCGGCGTCCATATGCGAAACCCCGCGGGACGACGATTCGCGCCGCCCCGCGGGGACATGTCATAGCGAAAACGCTGTGCCGCCGCGGCCGCTACCGCAACACGCGCAGCTCGACCCGGCGGTTCAGCGCCCGGTTGGCTGCTGAGCTATTCGGCACGGCGGGCGCCTGCTCGCCGAACACGCCGATCTCGATGCGGTTACGCGGCACGCCGCGTTGCACGAGCTCCTCGGCGACCGCCTCGGCCCGGCGACGCGCCAAGTCGTGGTTATAGGTCATCGAGCCGACGGAGTCGGTGTGGCCGTCCGCCTTGATCCACGCATCCACGCCGGCAGTCGTGACGTCGCCCTCGTTGAGGTACCGGACCGCCTCCTCCTGGATTGTGTCAAAGTCGGGACGGGCGACGCCCGGCTCCTTCGAGCCCTCGAGGATCTCGGGGTATCCCGCTCGCACCGTGATCCCGGTCCCCTGGAGCGCCAGCGCGGCCGCTTCATCCAGCAGGGCGCTGTACTCGGGCTTCACGTACGACTTGTCGAAATCGAAGTAGACGTTGCCGATGTCGCGAGACGCCGCCGCCGCGGCCACGGGGCGCTTGCCGAAGAAGATGCGCCGCACCATCTGCTCCATCCCGGCCGCGGACGCGATCTCCGCATGGTCCCACGCATAACCGCAGCCCGTGCTCGACGCCATATCCGCGAGGAGCGCACGGCCCAGACCGCCGGCTTTCGTGTCGGCGTCGCCCACGAAGACCGTGTAGATGCAGAGGTCGCCCGCGTACCCGTCGGCCAGGGCCTGACAGGCGGACAGCGTATCGGCGCGATCCGCTTCGCCGTCGGAGAAGACGACTACAGCGGCGCGCCCCGTGCGTGCGCCGAGATCACGTCCGGCTGCGAGCAACGCACGACCCAACGGGGTGAGACCGCCCAGATGCTCCAAGCCCGCGGTGCGGGCTTCCAGATGACCGCGATCCAGCGGGGCCAGCTTACACTGCTGCCAGTCGCCGCTGCCATACCCGCCGAAACTCACCAGCCCCGCCTCGTACGACCCGTTCGGAATCGCACGCACGAGCGACTGCACCAACGCCTTCTCGCACGCGAACATGTTCTGCGAGGAGGATGCGTCAACCACGACGTAGAACTGATCGACCACGATCATCTCGTCAGTGGCGGGAGCCGTCGGCGTCACATCGAGCGGCATGCGCGCCCTGGACGTTGTCGTGGTTGCACAGCCGGAGACGGCGAGCATCGCCGCCACAAGCAGTATTGCCGCTATCCCACGAAGTCTCAACATCACACACCCCTCTGCATGTCAGGTTACGCCGATGCCGAACGTTGATGCGTTCAGCACCGTAACTTTCGCATATTCCCTTCAAAATGTCAAGACTGCGCGCCACAAACATTGCAGCGCCAAGTGGTTACCCTAGCCCGTAGGGAGACGCCATCGCCTTGGATCAGGGGCGCGCCCAGGGCGTCCGGCCCGGGTTCCGGCCAGAATCGCTGCGGGGCTGCCGGGATCAGGTAGAATCACCAGTATAAGACGGGTGCGCGGATAGACGCGCTGCGGTCCCGCAGACCCTCGAAGGAGTACAGACTGGATGACTACAAACCGTTCCCTACCCGAACTGATCCCCCCTGTTCTCGCCGCCCTGTTCAACCGGCACGGGTTGGTCGCGGCGATCGCCTTGGCCGCTGTGGTCGCCGCGGGCTGCGCGACGACGGTCGGCCAGGACATGAACCTGTTGTCCACTGAAGAGGAGGTGGAGATCGGCGGCCAACTTGCCGCGGAGATCGAAACGCAGGAGAAAGTGCACGAGGATCCTGAACTACAGGCATACGTTCGCATGGTCGGCGACCGGCTCGCGCGCGTCGCGCCGCGCCAGGATGTGCCGTTCCAATTCACCGTGATCGACGACCCGGACACGATCAACGCGTTCGCGTTGCCGGGTGGACATGTCTACATCTACACGGGGCTCCTCAAGATCTGCGAGCATGAGGCGGAACTGGCCGGGGTGATGGCGCATGAGATCGCGCACGTGGCGGCGTACCACCATGGAGAGAGCCTTACCCGGCAGATGGGATACCAGACCCTCGCTTCGCTTGTGTTGGGCGAACAGCCGGACCGGATCGCCGCCCTGGCGGCCAACCTCGTGGGCACAGGGGTCTCGGCGAGCTACAGCCGCGAGCAGGAACGGCAGGCCGACGGCTTGGGCATGGAGATGCTGTGGCGCGCGGGGTACCGGCCGGAAGCGATGGTCGGGTTCATGCACAAGCTCATGATGCTGGACCAGGAGGGGGGCGGCGCCTACCTCCCCATCTTCTCCTCGCATCCGCCCACGCAAGAGCGCTTCCAGCAGCTACAGGCCATGCTCGATCGGTATCCGGCCGACCAACGCCGGAGCCTGCCGCTCTACACGGAACGGTACGAACGCGAGGCGCTTGCCCGCATCCCGTCGGCGACCGGCGAGTAGCGACCCCGGGCGAACGAACCGTACTGAAAAACGGCCCCCGGAGAGAGCTCCGGAGGCCGCTTCTGCGTTGCGTAGATTCGGGCGCTAAGCGCGTATCCGCTTACTTGCCCTCACGCGGCCACTGCACCGCCGCCTGCGCCGCCGCGAAACGCGCGATCGGCACCCGGAACGGGCTGCAGCTCACGTAGTTCATGCCGACACGGTGGCAGAACATGACCGAGCTCGGCTCGCCGCCGTGCTCGCCGCAGATCCCGACCTTCAAGTCGGGACGCGTGCCGCGGCCGCGCTCGACGCCCAGCTCCACGAGCTGACCGATGCCTTCCTGGTCCAGGACCTGGAACGGGTCGTCCGCGAGGATGCCGTTCTCAAGGTAGAAGGGCAGGAACCCGCCGACGTCGTCGCGGCTGTAGCCGAAGCCCATCTGCGTGAGGTCGTTGGTGCCGAAGCTGAAGAACTCGGCGACCTCGGCGATCTTGTCGGCGGTCAGCGCAGCGCGCGGGATCTCGATCATCGTGCCGACCATGTACGCCAGCTTGATGCCGTGCTCCTTCTGCACCTGCTCGCCCACGGACCGGATAATGGTCTCCTGGTTGGCCAGCTCGGCCTTGGTCCCCACGAGCGGCACCATGATCTCCGGGAGCACCTTGACGCCGTCCTTCTGCAGCTCGGCGGCCGCCTCGAGGATGGCGCGGGCCTGCATTTCGGTGATCTCCGGATAGGCGATACCGAGACGGCAACCGCGATGGCCGAGCATCGGATTCAGCTCGTGCAACTCCGCGATGCGGCCCTTGATGGCATCCGCCGGCACGCCGGTTTTCTTGGACAGTTCGGCGATCTGGGCATCGTCCAGCCCGCCCACGAACTCGTGCAGCGGCGGATCCAGCAGACGGATCGTGACCGCCTTGCCCGCCATCGCCCTAAGGATGCCGAGGAAGTCGCTCTTCTGGAACGGGAGCAGCTTCATCACGGCGGCGCGACGGGCCTCGCTGTTCTGCGCGAGGATCATCTCACGCATGTGGATGATGCGATCGGGCTCGAAGAACATGTGCTCGGTGCGGCACAGGCCGATGCCTTCCGCGCCGAGGTCGAGCGCCTGCTGCGCGTCAGCCGGGCTGTCGGCGTTCGCGCGAACGTTCATCTGGCGCGTCTCGTCCGCCCAAGTCATGAGCTTCTTGTACCAAGTGTTGCGTTCGGGCTGGGCCGGCAACACGGGGACCTGGCCGACATAGACCCGACCCGTCGTGCCGTTCATCGAGATCCAGTCGCCTTCCTTCACGACCGTATCGCCGACGGTGAACTGCTTCTTCGCGACGTCGATGCGCAGCGCGCCGCAGCCCACGATGCAGCACTTGCCCCAGCCGCGCGCAACCAGCGCCGCGTGCGAGGTCATACCGCCCTTGGCCGTCAGCACGGCCTGGGCCGCGTGCATGCCGTGCACGTCTTCCGGCGAGGTCTCGTTGCGGACGAGGATGACGCGCTTGCCTTCCTTCGCCCACTTCGCCGCTGCGTCGGCCGTGAACACGACTTGGCCCACGCCGCCGCCGGGACCCGCGGGAAGACCCTTCGCCAGCACGTCGGCCTCTTTCTCGGCCGCCGGGTCGAGCATCGGGTGCAGAAGCTCGTCGATCTGCTGGGGGGCGACGCGCATAATCGCCTCCTTCTTGTCGATCAACTTGCTCTCGGCCATCTCAACGGCCATCCGGATAGCCGCCACGCCCGTGCGCTTGCCGACGCGGCACTGCANNTCGTCGATGAGCCCCTCATCCAGCATGTCGATCGCCATGTTCAGCGCTGCGGTTCCGGTGCGCTTGCCGACGCGGCACTGCAGCATCCAGAGCTTGCCTTCCTCGATCGTGAACTCGAGGTCCTGCATGTCGCGATAGTGCTGCTCGAGCTTGTTCCGAATCTCTTCAAGCTGCTTGTAGATCGGCGGCCACTCCTCCTCAAGCGAGAGATGCTCAGCGCTCTGCTCGTTGCGGGTCGCCTTGTTCAGCGGGGACGGGGTCCGCGTACCGGCCACCACGTCTTCGCCCTGGGCGTTGACGAGCCACTCGCCGTAGAACTGGTTCTCGCCGGTGGCGGGGTCGCGCGAGAAGGCCACGCCCGTCGCGGACTTCTCGCCGGTGTTTCCGAACACCATCGCCTGCACGTTCACGGCAGTGCCCCACTCGTCCGGGATGCGCTCGATGCGGCGGTACTCCTTCGCGCGCTTGCCGTTCCACGACTGGAACACGGCCTTGATGGCGCCCCAGAGCTGCGCGTTGTGCTCGTCCGGGAACTCCTGGCCGAGGGTGTCCTTCACGATCTTCCTGAACTCGTCGCAGAGCTTCTTGAGATCATCGGCGTCGAGCTGGGTGTCGTCTTCCACACCCTTGGCCTGCTTCATGGCTTCCAAGGCGTGTTCGAGCTTCTGCCGAACGCCTTCGCCGTCCTTGGGCTCGATACCGCCCGCCTTCTCCATCACGACGTCGGAGTACATCATGATCAGACGGCGGTACGCGTCCCACACGAAACGGGGGTTGCCGGTCTTCTCGATCAGGCCGGGTATGGTCTGCGAGGTGAGGCCGACGTTCAGGACGGTCTCCATCATGCCCGGCATCGAACGACGGGCGCCGCTGCGCACGGAGAGCAGAAGCGGGTTCTTCGGATCCCCGTACTTCTTGCCCATGATCTTCTCGACTTCGGCGAGCGCCCTAACGACCTCGTCTTCGACGTCCTTGGAGAGCTTGCCGCCGTTCTTGTAGTAGTCGGTGCACACCTCGGTGGTGATGGTGAAACCCGCAGGTACAGGGATGCCGAGACTGCTCATTTCAGCGAGGTTGGCGCCCTTGCCCCCCAGCAGGTTCTTCATTTCGGCGGAGCCGTCGGCTTTGCCGCCCCCGAAGGAATACACGTTCTTCTTGGGCATAGTTCCCAAATCTCCTTTCTGGATTTCACATGGACAACCCGGACGCGAGGAGGCCGGCTCGCGCTGGGACACTAGCTTTTCTGCGAAACGAGCCCCCGATATAGCAGACAAGACGCCCCGATAGTACAAGAAGGGCGGCGGGGATTCAAACCGAAGGATGCCGGCGGACGCGCGCATGTGTATTCATGTACTAGCGACCGCATAGTGAAGACGAGGACTCTGCGAGTTCAAGGCATTCGATTTCGACCCAGCGCCGGGATGAGCCGCTGCGCTTGCGCGGCGGAACACGCCTGCGAATGAGGTCCGGGCTACGTCGTCCGGAACAGCTCAGGCTCCTCGTAACATGCCGTGCGTAGGCCAGGCAACGCGCGCTGCACGCGCTTCTTCAGAACCTCCAGTACGGGGAGCTCGGTCGCGGCGTGCCCCGCGTCGACCACGGCGAGCCCTCGGCGGCAGGCGTCCGAGGCGTCGTGGTACTTGACGTCGCCCGTGACGACCACGTCCACGCCATCGGGGACGCGCCCCAATTCGGAACCGCCGGAGCCGCCGATGACGCCGACGCACTGCACGTCCCGATCGGGCGGACCCACGTAACGGACATGCGGGATCTTGAGGGCCGTCTTCACCTGCTCCGCGAATGTGGCGAGCTCGACCGCTTTGGGGAGCACGCCGAGGCGCCCGAGGCCGACGGCCGGGTCCGTTCCCTCAACCGTATAGACATCGTAGGCCGCCTCCTCGTACGGGTGGGCCCGGAGGAGGGCATCGACCGCGGCGTCGACCCGTGCAGCGGGGACAAGCGTCTCGAAGCGGCGCTCGGGCTCCTCACAAATCCGACCGACTTCGCCCGCGTAGGGTTGGGCGCCCGCGCCCGGCTCGAAAGTCCCCACGCCCGGCGCGCTGAAGCTGCAGCGGGTGTACGCGCCGATGGTCCCGGCCCCGGCGGTGCACACGGCGTCACGCACGGCGTCCAGATGGCTCTCGGGGACAAAGGCGACCAGTTTGCGGAGTCCGGCCTGCGGTGCGGAGATGAGCGGACCGCGCACGGCGAGCCCAAGCCTGTCGGCGAGGGCGTCGTTGACCCCGCCCTCGGCCAGATCCAGATTCGTGTGGGCGCTGTAGCACGCCATCTTGAGACGAACAAGATCAAGCAGCGGCCTCGTGATCGGGTCATCGTAGCGGATTGACCGCAGGAGCTCCCAGATCGGCGGGTGGTGCAGGACGACCATCTCCGCACCCGCGCGCCCGGCGGCGTCCACGACCTCATCCGTCAACGTCAGGGCGAAAAGAACGCTCGACACTTCCGCCGACGGAGAGCCGACGGCCAGACCTGACCTGTCCCAGGAATAGGCGAGCGAAACGGGGGCAAGCTCTTCGACTGCCCGGCTGACGTCCTGGACGCGCCAGGGCGACGGCGCGGGATGAGGGCGCTTCATGCCGGACGCTCCATGGACACCGCGGCATAGCCGACCACCCGCGTATAGTCGCCGGAAGCGGCGGCGGACGTGCGGTAGTCGAGCAACACAGCCTCGGTCGCGCCTTGCGCCAACGCGAAGCCCATCGCGGCGACCACGGCCGATGCGCCGCACATCGCGCTCTCCCCCGCGTCAACCGATGCGCACAGACGTTCCGGGTTCATTTCCCGGACGTGCTGGATCGTCTGCCGATCGAGGCGGTTCGCTTCCTCCTCTCGCGCATAGTGCGAGAGATCCGTCGAAGCGACGACAAGGTCGTCCGGGCCGGCCATCTCTGCGAGCACGCGGCCGACATCGATGTGCCAGTTTGCGGGCGGCGAGCCGAAGAGGATCGGCACGATCGGAACCGATCCGAAGACCGCCGCGAGAAAGGGAAGCTGAACCTCGAGCGAATGCTCGAAGACGTGGCTGCGCGCGTCCACGGACCGCACACGTTCCGCGAGCCGGTCGGCGAAGGGCGCATCGATGGGAAACAGACCCGTCGGACAGGCGAAGGCGCCGGAACGGTAGACGGATGCCGTCGGCACCAGGACGCGGTGGGAGCAGCCAAGCAGCAGTACGCGCTGCGGCCGCTTGCCCCGAACGCGCGCGTAGCCGCGCGCCGCGGTCGGGCCGGAGTAGATGTAGCCGGCGTGGGGCACGACGATCGCGGTCGTGCGATCCGGAGCGGGATCGACGTCCGCGTCGGCCAGGTACCGACCGACCTCCTGGTTCAGAGTGGGCGCGTCGCCGGGATAGAACTGCCCGGCGACGACCGGAGCGCGTACTGCTTGCGAAGTCATGCTGCAGCCCTCTCGCCGCGTGCGGCGGGACGTCTCGCTGGCGTCAGCACAAGTCTACCATCGCCGTTCCGGACCGTCAAAACCCTTGCGCGCGCGCCTCGGCGCATGAAGCATCAGAAGTCGAGCTTCGCGGGTCGCTTCACGTGGCCGTTTCCGGTCACGCTGCGTCGGGTTTCCTCCATTCCCTCGGCCAACGGGATCACCGTGTGGAGATGCTCCAACAGATACTCGAGGCGATCGGCCTCGCGAGGCAGCGCCAGCAGCTCGACTTTCTGGCGGAGCGTCAACCCAACCTCCTGGGCGAGTTCGAAGGAGAGATTCGAGCGGTCGAAATCGTCGCGCGTGTACCCCGTGTTCAGCAACTGGTGAAAGCGGTCGTACGCGGCGCGCAGTCCCGCGATATCCGCGCCGGACGGGTCGGGATCGTTCGCAACAAACGCGACCTCGGCCCCCGGGTAGAGCCGGTTCGGCGCTTCACGCACGAACCGCTTGAGCTCAAACACGCGCCGGCCCTCGGTCACGATATCCATCTCGCCGTCGTCGTACACCTTGAGCACGCTGACCAACGACACCTCCGTGCCGAAGGTCGCAAGCGAATCCTCGACGAATGGCGGGATACCGAACGTGATCTCGTGCTCACGACATTCCTCGATGAGCTGCTTGTACCGAGGCTCGAAGATGTGCAGTTTCAGCTTCTCTCGCGGAAAAACGACAAGCTGGAGGGGAAAAACGGGGAGAAACATAGTCCATCCTTGCGGTCACACAGGCGCCAGCGACGAGCACGACCGCCGCTCGCCTGCAACTGTCGCCTGCTGTGTGGAGTATACCGCATCGCGAACCGACCACGCGGTGCACGTTCGGCGCGGAGGCTATGCGCGGTCTCCAGACGCTCCGGTCGCCTGTTGCCACGCGTCCGCCCGCGCCTGCCTGGCCGTGCGCTTTTTCTCCATCCAGGGGAACCGACGGGGCTGCGTGCGCTTTGTGGGCAAGGTCCCGCACCCGAGGATGTACGCGCGTCGCGGCATCGCGGACCGGTTCGGCCCCGCGTAGTGCAGCGTACGCGAATGGTGGAACGTTGCGCCGCCGGGCGGCAATGGGCAGGCCACCGCTGTCGACGCGTCGACATGGTCGATCTCGAGGCCGTGGACACGCGGATCGTTGTTGATGGAGTGATGCGGCTGCACCTCCATCTTGTGGCTGCCGGGGATGAACTGCATACACCCGTTCTCGAGCGTCGCCTCCTGCAAGGGTATCCACACGCTCAGTGAGTTGTAGTCGAGGTCGGGGCTCCAGTACGCCTCGTCCTGATGCCAGGGCGTCGAGGCCCCGTGATGCGCCGGCTTGAGGATTGCGTGGTCGCCCTGGGCGTTCGCGTCGGGACCAAGGAGCTGGCGCGCAATGGCGGTTGCGTTGCGGCGGAACATCGTGTCGAGCAGTTCAGGGGCGTATCGGCTGGGCCCGAGGATCTGGGGCAAGGATGCGGCGTCGTCTTCGTCGTCCGGTCCGGCGAGGTCGAACTGGTTCCCCTCGGCGCGTCCGGCGCGCGCCGCGAATAAGCGGTCGTAGATCTCGCGAACGAGAGCGATCTCTTCGGGCGTCGTGATGCACTCCACAACGAGGTAGCCCTCGCGATGATAGAATGCGGTCTCCTCGGGGGTGAGTTCCGATCTGGGCGTCGCCATGGGGGCGTTCTCCTGTGCAGTGCGTTTCCGTGGAACCTCGGCGTCGCGATCGGACCGCGGCGACGCGCCCGTGGCAGGAAAACAGGCCCTGGGAACACCGATATTCCAGCTCCACGCCGGTTGCATTCCCGAAGCGCCGAACGTATCCTCAGCCAGGGGCCGGTATCGGCGTCCGCATGGGAGAAGACGGCTCAGATGAGACTCTACGCATGGAACGTGAACGGCATTCGCGCCGCTGGGCGGAACGGCCTGCTGAACTGGATCGAGAAGACCAAGCCGGACGTGCTCTGTCTTCAGGAAGTCAAGGCCCGCCCGGAGCAGATCGAGCCGGAACTGCAGGAGATCAAGGGGTACGGGAGCGTGTGGCATTCAGCCAGACGCCCGGGCTACTCCGGAACGGCGGCCTACTTCAAGAAGCGGCAAGCGCCGGCGGACGTGTCGGCGCTGGGGATCCCGGAGTTTGACGACGAGGGCCGCGGGCAGGTTCTCACGTACCCGGACTTCACGTTGATCAACGCCTACTTCCCGAACAGCCAGCCCGAGCGCAAGCGCCTCGACTACAAGCTGCGTTTCATGGAGGCGGTGCGCGCGCATGTCGCCGATCTGCTCGCGGCGGGGAAGCACGTGGTGGTGTGCGGCGACTTCAACGTGTCTCACAAGGAGATCGACCTCGCCCGACCCAAACAGAACCGCGACAACCCCGGCTTCTACCCGGAAGAGTGCGAGGCGATGGACGCGTTCCTGAATGGAACGCTCGTTGACGCGTTTCGCACGTTCCACCCGGATGAGCCGGGCCATTACACGTGGTGGTCGTATCGCGGCGGCGCACGTGCGCGGAACGTGGGCTGGCGGCTCGATTACCATGTGGTGGACGCGGAACTGATGCCGCGGGTGAAAAAGAGCCAGATCCACGCCTCGGTGATGGGTTCGGACCACTGTCCGATCTCTATCGAGCTGCGGTAGACCGGGAGCGAACGCCATGGGCTCGCAGGTGACGACGGGACGGGGTGACGCGGGAAGAACCACGGCGCTGAGCGGGGAGGATCTGTCGAAAGGGCACGTGATCGTCGAATGCGTCGGCTGCGTGGACGAGTTGCGAGCGCAGTTGGCGCTGGCCCGGCTGCACGTGCTCGATATGCCGAAGCGACCGACCGAGTTCGACGCCGCGGGACTGCTGTTCTGGCTGATGCACATGTGCTTCGCGGTCGGCGCGGGGTGCAGCGATCCCCTTCTGAAGAAGCCGGAGCGCCACAAGGTGTCCGTCGGGCCGGAGCACGTGCGGCGGCTTGAGGAGAACCAGGCCCGCATCGAGGCGCTGGCCCCTCTCCCCCGCGCGTTCGTGGTGTCCGCCTCGACGCCGGCGAGCGCGCATATCGATCTGGCGTGCACGGCGGCGCGGCGGCTGGAGCGCACCGTAGTCCGCCTGGCCGGGGAAACGCCCGGGTTCTCCGCGCCGGAGCTGCTGGTCTACCTGAACCGCCAGAGCGACTTGCTGTTCATGCTCGCCCGCTATGTCGACGCGGGGACGTCGATTAGCCTAGACTATGGCGTGCTCTCGCCCGAGCTGTGATGACGGGCGGCGCAAGGTCGCTTCGACCTGAGGAACGCGACGAGCGTTGAGTTGTGGGGTGTATGAGATCGGGAGGTGTGGAGCCGTGTTGACGTTCATCTTGCTTTTCCTGGGGCTCGCCTATGGCGCCGGATCGGGCCTGTTCGATGCGTTGCTCCATGTGGGCCTGCGGATACTGGGCATATAGGCAAGGTCCGAGTTTGCCCGGTTGGGCGCGTTGACCACGCAGGGGCGCAAGCGCGAGCCGCGATGACCGGGCCTGACGCGTAACTTGAGAGGAGCGCGGGAATGCATATAGCGATTCGTGATTGCATGGTGACGGAGAAGGAGTTCAGGTCTCCCATTGAAGGCATGCGCCATCTGGGCGTTGACACGGTCGAGATTCAGTTGCAGCGCGATTTCAGCGTGTCGGCCATGACCTCGCACGAGCGCGTCGAGTTGCAGTCCGACGCGGACGCATCGGCGTATGCGCAGACGCTGCGGGACAACGGGATCCGTCCGTGTGCGTTCCTGACCGCATGCGACTTTAGCGCGGGCGACCCGGAGGAGAACGTGGCGTGGATCGCGCGCTCGATCGAGCTCGCGCACCTGCTGGGCATGCCGGCGGTCCGCATCGACTCCGCGATGCGGCGCGAACAAGAGCTGTCGTTCGAAGAACGGGTGCGCCTGTTCGCGGACGGGCTGCGCGGCGCGGTCGAGCGGACCCAGGGGCTGCCGGTGGCGTTGGGCATCGAGAACCATGGGTTCCAGGGGAACAACCTGGCGTTTCAGTTGAACGTCTACATGGACGCCAACCCGCCGGGCGCGTCGCCGGCCGAAGGGCGCGTCGGCGCGACGATGGACACGGGGAACTTCTACTGGCGCGGCTACCCTCTCACGGAGGTGTACGGCATCCTGCGCATCCTCGCCCCGTATGCCAAGCACACGCATCTGAAGAACATCCGGTACCCGGAGAAGGTGCGGGAGCAGTCGCGCGAGGGCGGCTGGAAGTACGGCGAGTACGTGAGTCCGTTGGCCGAGGGCGACATCGACCACGCTCGGGTCGTGCGCATCCTGGCCAAGGCGGGCTATGACGGCGCCCTGTGCCTCGAGGACGAATCGCTGAGCAAGTGCGCCGGGCCGGAGGAGCGCATCGCCGTGCTGGAAGCCGATATCCGGCACATGCGGGAGTGCATCGCCGCCGTTGAGTGAGAGATCCGCAGACACCCGCCGCCGCGCGCGCAAGGGGTTCATGCTTAGCCTGGTCAGCGGGGTCGCCCTCGTGTTTCTCGCCGCATTCGTCGGCGATCAGATGGAGCTCTCGCGAAGCCTGCCGCTCGACGTCAACGGGGTCACGGCGGAGGGCGAAGCGTCGCGCGAGGCCGACGGCAAGTACCGCATCCGGTACACCCACCCTTCCGGAGCGATCTACGCGCGCGGTCCCGTAGACGGGCTGGGCGTGCAGCGGATCGCGGATGAGACCGGCCCAATCTGGGTGCGGTATTCGCCCGAGGATCCGGCGCGCTTTCAGCCGTATGGGTTGTCCTTCGTGCCGGGCGCAAGCGCGTTCCTGCTGTTCCTGGCGGGGATGGCGCTGGTCCTGGTGTCCCGCCGCTTCCTCCGCCAACTGCGCAGCGCCCGTCGCGACGACGTGAAGTCGGACGACGCCGACGGACCAAACAGGGAGCGGAAGCGAAAAACATAGCGAAAGGCGGCGCACCGGACGCTCGGGCGCCGCCCTTTCCATCTTGCTTCCGATCATCCCGCCAAGCAGGCGTTACGGCAACGGGTCGGCTCGGGGGAAGTCAATCGGGGTCTTGGCCACGTGGTTGGTGTAGTTGGTCAGGATGTTCAGGGCCACGTTCGCCGTGATCTCGGCGATTTCACCGTCCGAGAACCCCGCCTCGCGAAGCGCCTCGACATCCGCGTCGGTCACATCGCCCTTCTTCTCGACCAGCGTGTGCACAAACTGGAGCGCCGCATCCTCCCGAGGCCCCGTTCCCTTCCCTCTGCGACTGGCCACGATCTCGGCCTGCGAGAGGCCGGCCTGCTTCGCCATCACGGAGTGCGCCGCGAGGCAGTAGCCGCAATTGTTGAGCTCCGCCACCTGCAGGGCGACTGTTCGCGCAAGCGGGCCGGCAACAGCCCCTCCGCCAACGCGCCCGAGAACTCGCCGTACGCCCGCAACACTGCTGGCGAGTTGGCCATGACCCGCATCATGTTCGGCGTCAATCCCATCTTACGCTGTACGGCGTCGAGCAGGGCCTTCGCCTCCGGCTCGGCCTTGTCGGTTTCAACGAGGTTCAGTCTGTGCATCGCGAAAACTCCTTCCATAGCACGGCCCTCGCGCAGATGCTTGCGCCTTTCGCAACGCCGTGGAGTTCGGGCGCACCACGGGCGGGATGCAACGCTTGCAGCCCGCGGGCGCACCCGCTTCAAGAGGAACACGCCCCGCTGCCGGGGCATTTCACCGGCGTCGTGTCACGGTGCACGCCAGATCACGACGCCCATGTGGTACTCGTTGATGAGGTCCGACTTGCCCGCATAGTACGCGGTAACGATCGTCCCGTCGGCGCGCTGCACGCTGCTCGGGTAGCCGCAATCGGTGGGTCCGGGCAGGTTGACCAGACGGAACGGCGTTGACCACGACTGCCCCTCGTCCGCGCTGATGCGGCCCTCGACGCCGAAATGGTCCTGCCGCCGGTCTCCGTAGACGAGAAGGATGCGCCCGTCCTGGAGGCGAATCAGGTCTCCGGGGATCTGCCCCTGCTCCGACACGTCCGCTCCGCGGGTCCAGGTCGCGCCGTCGTCATCAGAGCGATAGGAACGCAACACCTCCGGCCCTGCGCTGCGAATCGCGGCCAGCCAGCGTCCGCCGCCCAGATGCAAGATCGCGCCTTCGTTGATGCCGTCGTCGATCTTGACCGGCCGGGTCCACGTCGCGCCTTCATCGTCGCTCCGCACCATGAAACAAGCATCACGGTACGCCGTCGCGCGCAGGCTGCCGTCGGCGGCGCGCGCCACGCGACCGAACGGCACGAGCACCTCGCCGTCCGGACCCGACGGGAACCCTTCGCTCACTTCCCACGTGCGGCCCGCGTCGGCGGACCGACAGACCAACGCTTCGAGCAGGCTGTGCTCGCCCTCGGCGGGTCGATGCCAACCGGTCGACAGCAGCACCAGGTCGCCGTCCGCGTCCAGGCCCGCGCAGATATGCACGCGGTTCGAGTCGGCAAGCGTCCGCGGCGCGGCCGTGGCGGCGAACCGCCAGGACATGCCGCCGTCCCGGCTGACGTAGCAGTCGACATCGCCGGGGAGCTGGGTGTGGCTGGCGACGTTGTGCAGGAAGGCCGCAATGGCCCCATCCTCCAGGCCAACCAACACAGGCCACGCGCAGACGCCGCGCACGGCGACCAGATGCTCCAGGATCACAGGCTCCACCTCTCCGGCCTCCACGATCTCCACGTTGTCGATCAGTACGGTCACGGCGTTGTCCGTCGTCGTCTCGAACGCGAGCTCGTAGGCCCCGTCCGCCGGCGGGACGAAGTCCGCGCTCTCAACGACGTGGTACGGCAGGCTGCGCGCATCGAAGTCCTCAACCGGGGAAACGGGGTGCTCGGATACGACGATCTCATCACCCAACGTCACGCGCAGCGTGGGCAGACGGTCCGGAGTGTGGTTGTGTCGCGCATTCTCGCGATACCGGACGCGATAGCGCTTCCCCGCTTCGAACCCGTCTACACGCTGGTACAGCCGCCCGACATTCTGGATCAACGCGGCCTGTCGTCCCTCCGGGATCGTCCCGTTGTCGGTGAAGGCGTGGCGGGCGCGGCCGTTGTTCTCCGCGTCCACCCACACGGGGTTGATGCCGACGTTGTTCGTCCACTCCCACCCGCGGATGCCGCCGTTCGCGCCCGCGTAGCCCGGCCACTCGAGGTACCGGTCTTCCTCGAAACCGCCGTTCACGACCCGCGGCGCCGCGGCGGCGAGGCAGCAGGTCAGGAGCGCCGCGCAGACCGCCGTCGCCGTGCGGAGGCTAGACGGCCGACGACGTCGGCTCGACCGGCTCAAGCCGCTCCGTCCACTCCTCAAGCATCTTGCGGTGATCCGCGACCACATCTGCATAGCGGGCCTCCTGATAGAGGTTGACGGTCTCCCAAGGATCGGCGACCATGTCGAAAAGCTGCTCAACCGGGTCGCCCTCATAGCGAACGTACTTATACTGGGCCGTGCGCACCGTCCGGCCGATGACATGCGTGTCGAACACCAGGTAGTCCCGCCACGGCGCATCCCGTTGCTCCAGGATCGGGCGCAGGTTCCGGCCCACGGTGGTCCGCGGCGGATCGACGCCGGCGTAGTCGCACAGCGTTCCCATCATGTCCACGCCGGACACCAGGCGCCCCGCGTCGCGCACCCCCTCCGCGATCTCCCCCGGCCACGAGAAAACCAACGGCGTCTTGACGGCCTCCTCGTACGGGTACCACTTCTGCACATGCTGGTGGCGTCCCCGCCCGTCGCCGTGATCGGCCGTGAAAGCCACGATCGTGTTGTCGGCTTCGCCGGAGTCCTCGAGGGCGTCGAGGAGCCGGCCGACGTCCGCGTCGAGCATCTCGACCTGCCGGTAGTACACGTAGAGGTAGTAGCGCCACTGCGCGTCGGAGAACTGCTTATACGCCATCTTATCGAGATGCGCGGGCGCGGCGGGGCGCGAACGGTGGTTGGGCGGCAACTCGGGCAGGCGGCCCTCCAACAGCGGGAACGCCAGTTCCTCCGGCACGATGTCTCGGCCCTTGATCGCCCAGTAACAGATGTCGTGCGGATGCATGTACGACGCGACAAGCATGAACGGTCGACTTCGATCGCGGTTGCGCAAGTAGGCTTGGCAGGACCGCGCGACCACCTCGTCGACCAGATCACCCTGCGCCGCGCCGACCGGCAGTACGCGGAACCCCGCCAGCTCGGCGGGATAGCCGTGGGGCAGATGCCATTTGCCGCAGTACGCCGTGTCGTAGTCCGCCTGACGCAGCCACTGGCCGAGATCGGGCACGCTGTCGTGGATGGGGCGATCGTTCGTGATGACGCCGGTCTCCGTCGGCATCCGCCCCGTGAGCAGCGAGCTGCGCGCGGGCGAACACACCGGGCTCGTGCTGTGCGACTCGATAAAGGTCATGCCGCGCGCGACGAGGCGGTCGATGTTGGGCGTGTGGACGTCCGGGCATCCGTGCGCCGAGATCGCGTCGAGTCCGAGCTGATCGCAAAGGATGAACAGGATATTCGGGCGGGCGGCCTTCGGCGCCGCGGCCTGCGCATGCGAAGAGGCAGCGGTCAGCATCGCGCCGGCGCCGAGCGCGGCCGTTCCGAGAAACTGTCTGCGCGTGGTGGCCGCCATGGCGCCACGCCGGCCCCTGCCTTGCATCTCAGACATCAGTCCTCTCCCTCCTCCGCGGCGTCCCAGATGTACGCTTCGATGCCGGACACGACGAACAGCAGCCGCCCGCCGTCATCCGTCCAGTACACCCAGGGAACGACCCCGGATCCGTGTTGGTCGAAGCGGTGCAGACGGGCCTCGGTAGCGCCGACCTCCTCCCATCGCGTCGAGAGAATCTGTCCGCGTTCCAGCACGCGCCCGGACTGCCGTCCCACCCGGCGTCCGCCGAGCAGCACCGCATACGCCCCGGCATAGCTCAGCGTGTGGCCAGGCTTGTGCTGGTCGAAATGGTCGATCAAGTCGAAGGTCAGCGGAGGGAACGGACCGCGCGGGAGCCGCTGGACGACGTCGAAGAGCGCCCAGTTCGCCGCGACGCGGTCGGATGTGAGCGTGCGACGGCGGGCCGGGCCCGCGCCGGCCTCGAACGCCCCTTCGAGCAGACGGCCCGCGCCCTCGACCCGGAGGTCCGCGATCGGTTCGCCGTCGCGCCCGAAGCTCTGGCAAGCGTACGTCCATGACTCCGGGGTGGCGCACGCATCCGCTCGGCATTCGTACGCGCCCTCGACGACGTGGCGTGCGCCCGCCGCCTGCGCCGCCTCGGTCCGCACGCGCAGCCGGAAGCGGTCGGCGCCGATGGGCTCCCGTACGAGCGTCAACGTGCCGATCCGGTTGCACGCCCCGGCGAGGGTATAGATGCCGTAGCGATGCCGCCACGTCTCCCCCGGCGGGGCGGTGGGATCCGGCGGCGTAAACCCCTCAAGGCCCGGCGCGATCAGGTTCAGCGTGAAGAACTCGGTCGGCTTGGCAGCGTGCTCTTGCATGGCTCTCCCCTTATCTGGACGCCTTCCAGCCGCATTATGGAACGCCCCTCCGACGAGGTCAACCGGCATTCGTCGGTTGGATCCCGACAGGACCGGCAGTAGAATGGGCTGCATGACCGAGGAACGCCGGATACAAGACCTCGAACAGGAGGTTGCCCGCCTGCGTCGAGCGCTGGCGCAGACGCGTGGCGCGACTTCCGCTCCGGGTCCGCAGTCGCGGCGGCAACAACCGCGGCAGCCGCAACAGCAACGCCCCCCCGCCCGTCCGGCGGCCCCTCGTCCCCCCGAAGCAGAGACGCGTCCCGTCGCGGAGGCGGTTCCGGGGACCGGGTTCAGCCGCGGAACCGTGGTCTTCCTGATGACCGTCATGGCGATCGGCTGCGTGCTGGCGTTCTCGAACCGGGGCGGCGGACCGGAGCCGTGGCACGGCGTCGCGGTCGGCTACGCGGTCGCGCTGGGCTGCGTCACCTTGGGCTGGTTCTCTCGCGAACGCGGGCACCCGGTGGCGCACTTGCTGCTCGGCGCAGGGCTCGCCGCATTCTACGTCGCGACGTATGCCGCGTGTCTCACGGAACAGCTCGGACCCTTGGCGGACCCGCGGTTGCGGTGGCCGGTGTTGATGGGTGCTCTGGCGCTGCTGCTCGGCGCGGTCCACTTGCGCGCGGCCAAAGGGGCGGCAGGCATCGGGCTGGTCGCGGTGTACTGCACGGCGGCGCACGCGGCGACGATGCGCAGCCACGACGGGTTCGCATACGCCTTAGTGGTCTGCACGGCGTTGGCCGCGGTGATCGCGTTGTTCCATGCGGCCCATGGGTGGCGGGGCCACACGTGGCTGGCGATCGCGGCGACCTACGGCATCTTCCTCTACGCGTTCCGATCGCAACCGGCCGAACTGGACTGGACGCCGGAGGCGTACCGATGGGGCGCGTCCGTCGCGATGACGATCTGCTTCACGGCCTTCGCGCTGGCCTGTGTCGCCGAGACGCGCCGCGACGGGCCGATCGCACGCACCCTGGCGATCGCGGGGCTGGCGAACGTTTGCCTGTACACGTACTGGATGCTCGGCGCCCTCGCGCCGTATGCGCCGACCTGGCCGTTGCTCGCGGGGGTCGCGTCCGCACTTGTATTGTTCGCCATCGCCGGGGAGATGGGCCAAAGTCGACCGCGCCGCGCCTCGCTGACGCAGGTCTACGCCGCATCCGCGACGGTCCTCCTGACATTCGCGCTGTTCGGCGCGCTGAGCCCGGCGAAGACCCTCCCTGCCTTCGCAGCCCTCACGCTGGCCGTCGTGATCATCGGCGGACTCACTCGGATGCCTGTCCTGTGCGTTCTCGGGCTAATCGGAACCGCGGCCGTTTTCGTCATGGCGATCCCGGAAGTGACCATGCCCGGCCGGATTGCCCTGTGGGGCCTTACGATCCCGGCGAAATGGTTCAGCGCCCTGGGCGTCGCGTCGTTGTTGTGCGTCGGCGCGTGGTTCGTGACGCACCTGCCCGAGCCGCGATTCGCAACGCCTTGGCGAGGCGCACGCCTCGCGGCGTGGTGCGGGTCGCCGCGCTCGGCATTCGCGATGGCCGGCGCGGCCGCCCTGCTGACGCTGACGATCATCGTGTTCGACATCGGCGAGGACCCGATACTGCCGTTTGTGCTGGCTTTCGCGGGCATCGCCATGGCGGGCATCGGACTGGTCACGCTGACGCCGGCGATCGAGCTCTGCGCGTTCGCAATCCTGACCGGCGCACACGTCACCTGGCATCACTTCCTGAGCATCGACCCGTCCGGCTTCACTCGCCTTGAAGGCTTCAGCATGTACTCCGCATTGCTGGGGATCGCGACAGGCTTCGCCGCGCTCCTGTGGGAACGACGCCTCAACGCCGCCGACGAGAAGCGACCGCTGGACCACCACGCCATGGCCGCGCTGCCGTGGCTGATCGTGGCGGCCCTGGGCATCCGTCTGGCCGGGTTCTGGTTCACCGAAGGCTACGCCCCGGTTGCGCTGGCGATCTTCGGCGCGGCGCTCGTGGCGACAGGCTTCGCCCTGCGCAGCGTCGGCGCCATCGTGGCGTCGGTCCCGGCGTTCGGCTACGCCGCCTACGCGCTGGCGCTGGCGCTTGACCGGAATCCCGGGTTTCTTCCGGAGAGCGTGGGGATCATCGGCTATCTCCTCCTGGCGCTGGGCCCATTCTCGGTAGCAGAGCGGCTGCTGTACGCGTTCTCGCACCGCCGCATCAGCCGATACGGACTGGACGACCTCTACCGCACCGCCTTGGTCGCCACGGCGGGGACCCTCGGCCTCCTGGTGCTGCACATGTGGTCCCAGAGCCCCTGGGCGCTTGTCTGGTGGGGGCTGCACGGGCTCGTCGGCGCGGCCCTCGGGTTCCTCTTCGCGGAGACGCGGTACTACTGGGCGACGGGGTTCGTGGTCGCGATGATCGCCATCCGGGTCGCGCTCTATGATCTCAACGCCCTGCCGATGCCGCTGCGCGTGTTGGCGATGCTGCTTGCGCTCGGCGCCGCGCTGGCCCTGGCTTGGCGGTTCGTGCGGCGCCGCGCCCAACAGCCGCACGCCGATGTGCGCGGGTAGCGGCGGTCCGCACGACAGAATGACCACGGCAGGCAAGCATGCGGCGGCGTTGATGGCGGTCCGACGACTGCGCGCCGCGGGGTTCGAGGCCCTCTTCGCCGGCGGCTGCGTTCGCGATATGCTGCTGGGCGTCGCGCCGAAGGACTTCGACGTGGCAACGAGCGCCCGACCCGACGACGTCATCGCGCTGTTCGAACACACTGTGGCTGTCGGCCGCGCTTTCGGAGTCATCCGCGTGCGCATCGGCGACTGCTTCGTGGAGACGGCCACGTTTCGCGAAGACGGGCCCTACGCCGACGGGCGACATCCGGATCGCGTGACCTTCTCCGACGCGGAACGTGACGCCAACCGCCGCGACTTCACCATCAACGCCATGTTCTACGACCCGGAGTCGGATCGGCTGTTGGACTATGTCGGCGGCGAAGCGGATCTGCGGGCGGGCATTCTGCGCGCCGTGGGCGACCCGGAGCGACGGTTCCGGGAGGATCATCTGCGACAGCTTCGGGCGCTCCGGTTCGCCGCGCGACTCGGGTTCGAGATCGAACCGGCCACCTGGTCCGCGCTGACGCGCCTCGCGCCCTTGTGCGGCCAGACCAGCGCGGAGCGGATCCGGGACGAACTGCTTCTGATGTTGACCGAGGGACGGGCGCGCCAGGCCTTCGAGCTGCTCGACAAGACCGGCATGCTTGCGCGGCTGCTTCCAGAGATCGACCGCTTGCATGGCGTGGCCCAACCGCCCGAGTTCCACCCCGAGGGCGACGTGTGGGTGCACACGCTGCTGCTGCTCGAGCAGCTCCCCCCGGGCTGTTCGCCTACGCTTGCGCTGGCCGCGCTGCTCCACGACATCGGCAAGCCGGACACGCAGACGCACGACGATCGCATCCGCTTCAATGACCACGACACGCTGGGGGCGGATATGACGCGCGCGATCTGCGAGCGGCTGCGGCTGCCGCGGAGCACGACTGACCGGGTCGTCTGGCTGGTGCGCAACCATATGCGCCTGGCCCATATGCCGCGGATGCGGGAGAGCAAGCGGCGCCGTTTCGCGCGGGAACCGGGGTTTGCCGAACTCGTGACGTTGTGTACACTGGACATCCGCGCGAGCCACGGCCGCCTTGACCTGATAGACTGGATCGCGACGTACATCGAGGAGGTTCCCGAGGAGCAGCGCCGCCCGGAACGCCTGATCACGGGACGCGACCTGATCGCCCTGGGCTATGCCCCTGGACCGCGGTTCACCGAGATCCTTTCCGCAATCGAAGATGCCCAGCTCGAAGGCCGCATCCGGACCCGGGAGGACGCGATCGCGATGGCGCGACGCATGTGGCCGGTCGCGTAGGCGGAGTTGCGGGAGCGGGACTACTGATGTTATATTCAGATATTCTGCAACACGAGGCGCCGACCGTATGAATGTCGCCCAGATCATCGACCAACTGCGCAACGACGAGGCGTTCCGGCGAAACCTCACCGCGTGGCAGACGCTTGCGCCGCAGGCGGCGCGCTGCGCGCCGTTCCCCGACGGCCTGGATCCGCGGTTGGTCGAAGGATTCAAGGCCCGGGGCATCGCGGCGCCATACACGCATCAGGCGCAGGCGATCGCGGCCGTACTCGCGGGCGAGAACGTGTGCGTGGTGACGCCCACGGCGTCCGGCAAGACCCTGTGCTTCAACGCGCCGGTGTTGAACGCGATCCTGAAAGACCCCGATGCGCGCGCCCTCTATCTGTTTCCCACCAAAGCGCTTTCCCAAGACCAGATGAACGAGCTGAAGTCGACGATCGACGGCCTCGGCGTAACGATCGGCACATACACGTTCGACGGCGATACGCCGGCTTCGGCGCGCAAGGCGGTGCGCAATGCGGGCCACATCGTCGTGACCAACCCGGACATGCTGCACACGGGGATGCTGCCCCACCACACGATCTGGATGCGGCTGTTCGAGAACCTGCGCTACGTCGTGATCGATGAGCTGCACCACTACCGGGGCGTATTCGGGAGCCATCTGGCCAACGTCCTGCGCCGTCTGCGCCGCATCTGCGCGTTCTACGGCTCGGACCCGCAGTACATCTGCTGCAGCGCGACGATCAACAACCCGAAAGAGATGGCGGAGCGCATCGTTGAGAAACCGTTTCGTTTGGTTGACGACAACGGGGCGCCGCGCGGCGAGCGCCATTTCGTGTTCTTCAACCCGCCGGTGGTCAACTCCGAGCTCGGGATCCGGCAGTCCAGCGTGAAGGTGGCGAGCCGGGTCGCCCAGCAGATGCTCCAGCGGGATGTACAGACGATCGTGTTCGCGCGCAGTCGGCTGCGGGTCGAGGTGCTCACGACCTACCTGAAAGAGGCGCTGCGCAAACAGCACAAGGACCACAATCTGGTGCGGGGCTATCGCGGCGGTTACCTGCCGTCCGAGCGCCGCGCGATCGAGCAGGGCCTGCGCCGGGGCGAGATCATGACCGTCGTGAGCACGAACGCGCTCGAACTGGGCATCGACATCGGCTCGCTCGACGTGTGCATCATGACGGGCTACTCGGGGAGCGTGGCGAGCACGTGGCAGCAGGCGGGCCGGGCCGGACGGCGCTCCAGCGTGTCGCTCGTAATCCTCGTCGCGTCGAGCGCCCCGCTCGACCAGTACATCATCAGCCACCCCGAGTACTTCTTCGAGCAGAACCCGGAGAACGCCACCGTCGACCCGAACAACCTGATCATCATGGCCAGCCACATGAAGTGCGCGGCGTTCGAGTTGCCCTTCGTCGAGGGCGAGGCGTTCGGAACGGACGCGACTTCGACGCGAGAGATGCTCAATTACCTGACGGAACAGCGCATCCTTCGGTATACCCGCGGCAAGTGGTACTGGAGCAGCGACACTTACCCGGCCGAAGACATCAGCCTGCGCACCGCCTCGCCGGGCAACGTGGTGATCCTGGACACGACGGACAACGGCCGGGTGATCGGCGAGCTGGACGTCTTCGCGGCGCCCGTCGAGGTGTACGAGAACGCGGTCTACATCCATCAGGGCGTGCAGTACACCATCGACGCGCTCGACCTCGACGACCGCAAGGCCTACGCCCGGCCCGTCGAGGTGGACTACTACACCGAGGCCGAGCTGAAGGTCGACATCAAGGTGCTGGACGTGTTCCGCGAGGAGGAGCACGACGGCCTGCGGCGCTGCTCCGGTGAGGTCAGCGTCACGTGGCTGCCGTCGATCTACAAGAAGATCAAGTTCGGAACGCATGAGAACGTCGGCTGGGGCGAGATCCATCTGCCGGAGTCCACGATGCACACGTCGGCCTTCTGGCTCGAGTTCCCCGAGACCGTGGGCGACGCGCTGGGGATGACCCGCAGCCAGCTTGGCGAGGCGCTGCAGGCGCTGGCGAACACGTTGCGCCAGGTCGCGCCCGTGCAGGTTATGTGCGACCCGAGCGATATCCGCGCGATGGCCATGCTGCGGGCCCCCTATACGCAGAAGCCGACCGTCTGCCTGTACGAGACCTACCCGGGCGGCGTGGGCTTCAGCGACAAGCTGATGACGCAGGTCGAGCCGCTGTTGGGGGCGGCCATCTCGCTGATATCCGGATGCGCCTGCCCGGAAGGCTGCCCGAGCTGCGTGGGGCCCGGCGGCGAGATCGGCCGGCATGGCAAACGCGGGGCCGTCCAGCTCGCGCGGCTCGCCCTGCACCTGCGCTTCCCGGAGCCTGACGCCGCACCAGAGCCGGGCGATGCGTCGGAGAGGGCGGCGCATGGCTGACCTGCCGGACAAGCTGAAGGCGCTGCTCACCGGAGACGCGATCATGACGGGTCGCGAGTGGCAACGGCGCGTCGACGCGACGGAACGGCAACGGCAGGAAGGCGCGTTCGAGATCGACAAGGTGGTTCCGGGCGAACCGATCGGCGACGACGAAGTCTCTTTCTACCGCGTGCGCACCGAATTGCCCCTTGACGCGCAACACGGTCATGCGGCGCTGCGCGCCGTGCTGAACGTGACGGGCGGGCACATCGCGTTCTCCGCCCGCGACGACGGGCTCAGCGATTTCGATGCGCGCACCGCGGTGTTTGTGGACGCGGAGACGACGGGGCTGATGGGGGGTGCGGGGACGGTCGCGTTCCTCGTGGGGGCGGCCCGGATCGAGGGCGACCGGGTCATCCTGGACCAGTGTTTCATGCGGGATTTCGACGAGGAGGAGCCGATGCTGGCCTACCTCGACGAGATCTTTCGAGGCTCGCGGACGCTGGTGACGTACAACGGGAAGAGCTTCGACGCGCCGCTGCTGCGCACGCGCTTCATCCAGAACCGCATGCGCCCGAGCGTGGACGCGATGGCCCACCTCGACCTGGTGCATGCCGCGCGCCGGTTCTGGCGGTTGCGGTTGACCGATTGCACGCTGACGCAGGTCGAGCGATCCGTGCTGGGCATCACGCGGCAAGGCGACATTCCCAGCGCGGAGATCCCGCAGATCTGGCTCGATTACGTGCGAACGCGGGATGCGCGACGCCTCGACCGCGTCTTCTACCACCATCGCATGGATATCCTCTCCCTCATCACGCTGACCGCGCGGCTTTCGCAGACCGTGGGGGCGGCGGAGACGACGGCGCTCGAGCACAACGAGGACCAGCTTTCGCTCATCCGCGTCTGCTATCTGCAGAAGCGGTACGCCGAGGTGTTGGCGCACGGACGGCGACTCCTCGAGCAAAACCCCGATGCGTTCCTGCTGGTCGCGTGCCTGCGGATGATGGCCTTCGCGGCGAAGCGCACGGGGGCCTGGGAGGAGATGGTCGACGCCTGGCAGGGGGTGCTCGACGTGCAGCCCGGCGACATCGAGGCGCGGATTGAACTCGCCAAGCACTACGAGCATCGCCTGCGGGACCTGGCCCGCGCGGAGGAGGTCTGCGCCGAGGCGTTGGCGGCCCTTGAACGCCGCGCGCCGCTGGACCGGGCGCTCCGCGGCGAGACGACGTCGCTCGAAGCGTTGCGCACACGGTTGGAACGCATCCGACGCAAACGTTCCGGCGGGCTGCGTCGAGGTCCCCTCAGACGCGACGGCGTTCAGGACGAAGAGCCGGAAGCCGACGCAGACCTCGGCGACGAGACGTCGTAGCCGCGCTGCAATTCACACCGGCGGATCAGGTAGGATGGGGGCTCCGCTGGGCAACCTGGAGACTGGCTCATGACACCGAAGCAGCGTTTCATCACCGCGCTCGAGCGGGGCATCCCCGATCGTCTGCCCGTGACCACGCACCATATCATGCCGTACTTCCTGAAGGAGTACATGGGCGGCATCGACAACGATACGTTCTTCGAGCGCATGGGCATGGATCCCATTCACTGGCTCGTTCCGATGCGTCCGAACACGGCGCGGGGCGAGCGGTTCGGCGAAGGCGCAAGCGCCGGGTTCATCATCTCGGACGACTTCGAGATTCGCGCTGACCCCCTCCCGGACCCCAACAGAAGGGGCGTGCGCTACACCGTCCACACCCCGAAAGGCGACCTGACCGCGGTGGTCGAGACGAATGACCAGACTTCCTGGCAGCTCGAGCATCCCATCAAGGAAAAGCGCGACATCGATCTCCTGGGGGAGTTCTTCACCGCCCCCCTCTGCGACGTCGACGCGGTGCGCGCCGAAGCGGAGAGCTACGGTGAACGGGGCCTGGTCCGCGGCCACATCCCGGGGTTCGAGTTCTTCGGCCAGCCGGGCACATGGCAGGACGCAGCATGCATGGTCGGCGTCCAACGGCTCATCATGGAGACTTTTGAGGATCCCGAGTGGGTTCATGAACTCCTCAAGATCCTGCAGCGTCGGAAACTGGCGTTCGTCGAGTCGCTTGAGGGCGCGCCCTACGACCTGCTCGAGCTGGGCGGCGGCGACGCCTCCTCAACCGTCATCTCTCCCGCCATCCTCGAGGAATTCGTGCTGCCGTACGACGGCCCAATCATCGAGGCCGCGCAGGCGCGCGGGCAACGGATCGTGTACCACACCTGCGGCGGCATGATGCCGTTCCTCGAACGGATCGCCTCGATGCACCCGAACGCCATGGAGACCTTCACGCCGCGCGGGATGGGCGGCGACGTGGATCTTGCGGAGGCGAAGCGGCGCATCGGCGATCAAGTCTGCATGATCGGGGGCTTCAACCAGGGCCGCTTCTTCTGGGATTGCACGCCCGAGGAGACGCGCGCCGAGGTGCGCCGTTGCTTCGAGGCGGCCGGACATGGCGGCGGGTTCATCCTCTGTCCGTCCGACCACTTCTTCGACGCCGACCCCGAGCTGGTCGCGGCGTTCGCGGACGAAGGACGCAAATGCGTCTATGAGACGGGGAACGCGGCATGAGCGGATCGCTGCTGGCGGTAGCGACCGCCCTGGCCATACTCGCACAGACGCCTCCGGGCCGGGTGAGCGTGATCGTCGCGTCGCCGCCGGCCGCCACGCCGCGAAACCAACTCCTCGCGGTGACCAGTCTGGGCATCGACGCCGTCGAGATCCTCGCCAACGGCGCCGCCTCGGGTCGCGACATCCCGTTTGGATTCCAGGACACCGCGAACAACCTGGACGCACTGCAGGCGGCAGGGATCGAGAACGTCCTTGTCACGGTGACGCCGCACGTGCGGACCGTGCCGTGGCTGCCGGAGACGGATGAGGCCGGGCGGGAATGGAGCGACCGACAGAACATCTTCGACAGCGCCTTCCTGTCTGAATGGACGCGCCTGCATCGCGAATTCGGGGCGGCCTTCGCGCAGGACGGGCGGATCCGCAGGATCTACGTCGCGCCTCCCTCCTATTTCGGCGAGACCGAATACTACATGGGCGACAATTGGGCCACGCCGCGATGGCTCTGCTACGGTCCTCTGGCACGGGCGCGGTTCGCGGTCTGGCTGCAAGCGCGCTACGGCACGCCCGAGGCCGTCGCGGCGGCATGGCGGACGGAAGGCGCACGCTTCGAGGACTTCGCGCCGCCGGTTGCACGAACCGATCCGCAGCCCTCCCGACACCTGGAGACGCCCTGGCTCGACCTCATGACGTGGCGCACGCAGTATCTGAACGATCGCTTGGAAGACCAGATCCGCGCGTTGGCGGAGGCGTGCCCCCAGGAGATCGGGTTCAAGTTCTCCGTGGGCGAGTTCGATGCGCACCAGGGGACCCACGCGGCCGACCTGGCCCGGCGATGCGCCGATCTGCCAAACATCGTCTTGCACATGACCAACGGCCACAGCATCTCGGATCTGAAGTACTGCGCGGGGCTCGTGCGCAGCTACGGCGCCGCGACCTGGACGACCGAGAACGACGGGAACCGCTACAGTCGAACGGAACTGGCGCGGATCGTCTTGACGGCGCTGTTGTCGGGCGTGGACGAGTTCAACTTCGCTCACCATGTGCACCTGCTCAACCTCGGTTCGATGCCGACGGACAACAGCTATGCGCTGGGGCGCGCGGCGGACCTGTTGGCGCGGCATCGCCCGTCGCCGCCGCGGCACGAGGTCGCGTTTCTCCACAGCCATACAACCAACTGGGTGCGCGCGCCGCGCTATACGAACCGCGACGTGTCGCAGGCGTATGACGCCGCACTGGCCAACGGCGCAGGTGAGGATGTGCGGCTGTTCAACTGGGCGCGCGTGCTGGCGTATCCGGACGTGATCGGCGAGCCGCAGGCGGTGGACGGCGACTTGGCCGGACGGCGGATGCTCATCGTCCCCAACACGGATATCACCGTGCTCGGAGGTAGCGCCGCGGCCGCGATGCTGGACTGGGTCGCCTCCGGCGGTACCCTCATCTGCTTCGGCAACGACGGCATGGGCTGGTATCTCGGCGAACCGGGCGCGATGCCACGACTCGAACGCGATCCTCGTTGGGATCTGCCGCGGGTTGACGCAACCGCGCGCGTTCCCATGCGCCCGACCCCCGCGGGCGAAACCCTGCTCGCGGGGACGTGGACCGGCCCGATCGCGCTGCCGCGCTGGGCGAGCGCCTTGCCCGCGCAATGGACGCCGCTGCTGACCGACGACGAGGGACGCGTCGGCGCGGCTCTCCTGGCGATCGGCGCAGGCCGGGTCATCCAGTTCGCGGGCCCCGTGCCCACCGAGCCGGATGCGGGCTACAGCGAGGGCGTTCCCGCGCTGCTCCGCGCCTTGGCTGAACGGCTGGGCGTGCCGTTCGCGCTGCGCATCCAGGAAGAGGATGGCCAGCCGGCGCATCGCGGTCCCGCGCTGGGGTATGCCGGAATCGACGCGATGACGGGGCGTCACCTGTTCGTGGGGGGTCCGCATGACGGCAGCCCGGGCGCGCTGCGGCTGACGACCGGTCCGGGAATCGCCGGCCCGTCGGAGTTGCTGCTCATCGATGTGCGCAGCGCAGACATCGCGGCCGTGCGGTCCGAGGCGCGCGTTGAGGTCGACGCCCCGCCCTCGCTGGATGAGCTCTACGCCGACCCGACGAACCGCGAGAACGGCGCGCGGCAGCAGATCCCGGTGTTTCGGGTACGGTTCGAGGCGCCTGCGGAGCTGCGGCTCACGCTCGCGCCGTGACGGGCGCCGCGCCGGGCGGCAAGGCAGGATGCTGGGATCCACCCGAGAGATGGAGATGGAAGCGTGAGTGAGTACGTTCTCGAGATGCAGGGCATCGTCAAACGCTACCCCGGGGTGCTCGCGGTGAACGGCGGCCGGCTCGAGCTGCGCCCGAACGAGGTGCACTGCCTGGTCGGCGAGAACGGCGCGGGCAAGTCGACGATGATGAAGATCCTCGCCGGGGCCATCAGTATGGACGAGGGCAGCATCGCGATCAGCGGCGAGCCGGTGGCGATCCAGTCCCCGCACCACGCGCAGCAGCTCGGCGTGAGCATGATCTACCAGGAGTTCAACCTCTGCGCGCACATGAGCGTGGCGGAGAACGTCTTTCTCGGGCGCGAGCCCCGCATTCCCCGCACGCCGTTAGTTGACTGGCGACGCCTGTACCGCGAAACGCAGGCGATCTTCGACCGCATGGGCGTGCAGATCGACGTCCGCAAACCGGTGAGTGCGTGCAGCGTGGCGCAGCAGCAGATGGTCGAGATCGCCAAGGCGCTGTCGGTCAACGCACGGATCATCGTGATGGACGAACCCTCGGCGACGCTGACCGACCACGAACTCGAGGCGCTGTTCGCGCTGATCCGCGATCTCCGCGCGGAGGGCATCGGCATCATCTACATCTCCCACCGACTGGACGAGATCTTCGCGCTGGGCGATCGGGTGACCGTAATGCGCGACGGCGAATACGTGATCACGCAGCCCGTGTCAGAGGTGACGCGGGAGGACCTGATCCGCCACATGGTCGGCCGGGAACTGACCAGCGAGTACCCGAAGGAGGAGTTCGCTCGGGGACCCGAACGGCTGCGCGTCGAGGGCCTGACGCGCAAAGGCGCATTCAGGGACGTGAGTTTCTCGCTGCACGAGGGCGAGATCGTCGGTCTGACGGGCCTGGTCGGGGCGGGTCGCACCGAGGTGGCCCGCGCGATCTTCGGGGCCGATCGCATCGACGGCGGACAGATCCTGCTCGAAGGGGCGCCTGTCCTCGTGCGCTCGCCGCAAGACGCTATCCGACAGGGCATCGGTCTCCTCACGGAAGACCGGAAGAGCCAGGGGCTGATCCTGCCTATGTCCGTGCGGGAGAACACGACGCTGGCGAATCTGCAGGAGGTCGTGCGCGGCATCTTCGTGAGCCGGTCGCGCGAACGGGCGGTGACGGATAGCTACATCCGCGAGCTGCAGATCCGCACGCCTTCGACCGAGCAGACGGCGCAGAATCTCAGCGGCGGGAACCAGCAGAAGGTCGTGCTCGCGAAGTGGCTGTTCACGCAGTCGCGCGTGCTGATCTTCGACGAACCGACGCGCGGGGTCGACGTGGGCGCCAAGGTGGAGATCTACCGGTTGATGAACGATCTCGTGCGCAAAGGCGTGGCGGTGCTCATGATCTCGAGCGAGCTGCCCGAGGTGCTGGGCATGTGCGACCGCATCCTGGTCATGCACGAGGGACGTATCGCGGGCGAGCTCTCGCGCGCCGAGGCCACGCAGGAAGGGGTCATGCGTCTCGCGACGGGATCCGCCGTCGCGGCGGCATAGGCGGGCAGCGGGCGGCGCCGCTCCCCCGGGTCAGCCCTGGCCGGCCAGAATGGCCTGTCGCAGCGTCCGCGCCGCGGCTTCGACGTCGTCCGCCTCCGTGACCGCCGTGACCACTGCGACGCGCCGTGCGCCGCGCGCCACGACCTCCCCGATGTTGTGGGCCTTGATGCCGCCCATCGTCGTCCAGGGAACCGTGAGCCGCGGCGCCACGCGGTCGATCATGTCGAGGCCGACCGCTGCCGTCGCGACCGCCTTGGTCTGCGTCGGGAAGACGGGCCCGATGTTGACGTAGCTCGCGCCGGCGCGCTGTGCGGCGAGGGCTTCGTCCTCCGAATGCGCGGAAGCGCCGAGGATCAGCTCAGGCGCGACACGCCGCGCGGCATCGATAGGCAGGTCGAACTCGCCCAGATGTGCGCCGTCCGCGCCCACAGCCAACGCAATGTCCACGCGGTCGTCGACGATCAGCAGGGCGTCGGCCGCGGCCGTCAGTTCGCGAAACCGCTCGGCACGGCGGAAGTACTCGATGTCGTGCAGGTCCTTCTCGCGACACTGCACCAGGCGCACGCCCGCGGCCAGCACGGCGCGCAGCACGTCCAGCGGCGATCGTCCGCCGCAGAACGCCTCGGTGATGACCACGTAGAGATCGGCCTCCTCGAAGCGGGCCATGCGATCGCGATGCGACATCACCCGCCTCCGACGAACCGCACCAACTCAAGCGTGTCGCCGTCCGTCAGTCGGGTGGTCGGATAGTCGGCGCGATCGACGATGGCCTGGTTACGCTCGACCACCGTCGCTTCGGGCCGCAGCTTCAGCGATTCGAGCAGGGTCTGGACGGTAAGTCCGTCTTGCACGTCGCGTTCTTCGCTGTTGATGACAACCTTCATCGGGTGATCCTCCGTGCTATTCGGCGACGGACGCCTGGATGCCCTGGAAAGCGCGGTCGAAATCCTTCCAGACGGGATCGTATCCGGCGCGTCGGATCACTTCGGCGACGACCTCGGGACTGCGGTCGTCCTCGATCTCGAACTGCTCCAGCGTCTCCTCGCCGTAGATCGCGTACCCGCCGGGCCGCGTGGACGAGCCCGCGCTCATCATCGTGACCCCGAGCGGAATCAGGCGATCGCGGAACGCCGCGCGCTCGCGGGTGGACAGGTAAAACCCGGCCTCGGGCAGGCACAGGCGCGCGGCGAGGATCAGTTGCACCAGCTCTTTGTCCGTGAGCAGATGCGGCACGTGGAACCGCTCCGGCACGTGCAGCAGGCGAGGGAACGACATCGACACGGCGCTCTGCCAGCAGACGCGCTGCAGGTAGCGCGCGTGCAGGATGGTCCAGAACCCGTCGATCCGCCAGTCGAACAGACCGAGCAACGCGCCCACGCCCAGACGGCGCGCTCCGGCGCGGCCCGCCCGTTCGAGCGCGTCCAGCCGGTAGCCGTACTCCTTCTTCTTCCCCTTCAGGTGCACGCGCTGATACGTCTCGGGGTGGTACGTCTCCATGTACAGGGTGACGCCGTCCACCCCGTGTTCCTCGAGCATCGCGTACTCGTCCTGGTCGAGGGCGTAGACCTCGACGGACACGCTGGGGAAGTGCTCGTACGCGATCGACACCGCGTGCGCGATCTGCGCGGGCGACACGGCGCGCGGGGCCTCGCCCGTGAGGAGCAGCACGCTCTGGAAGCCTCGGCTCGCGAGCGCCTCGCACTCGACGCGCAGCTCGGCGTCAGTCAGGGTGCGCCGCCGCTCCCGGTTGCCCGATCGCACCGCGTAACCGCAGTAGGTGCAGTCGGCGCCGCAGATGTTGGAGATGTAGATCGGCGCATAGAGGCCGATGGTCCGCCCGAAATGCCAGCGCGTGAGGCGATGCGCCTGCTGCGCCATCGCTTCGAGATGCGGCACGGCCGCCGGCGACAGAAGCGCCGCGAAATCGCGCGGCTCGCGATCCTCGATCCGCTCGAGCGCGCGCAGGACGTCGGCCTCCGTCGAGCGGTCAACCCATTCCCGCACCCGCTCCTCGGGATATGCTCGCAATTCCTCCAGAAAACCCATAGCATTCACCTATTTGTCACAACACGATGCGTGTCGTTCAGCCAAGACTGTCCAGAAAACCCGTCAACGGCGACGACGCTTCGGCCGTCTCACGCTTCGGGCCAAACCCCGCGCGATACCCCATACGCCCCGCCTCGACGGCCAGCGCGAACGCGCGTCCCATCGCGCAGTGGTCGGCGGCGTCGGCCAGCGCGGTGTTGACCAACACAGCGTCCGCGCCCATCTCCATCGCCTCGGCCGCATGGGCGGGCGACCCCAGCCCTGCGTCCACGACCACGGGGACTTGGGCCTGCTCGATGATGATGCGAACCATTTCGCGCGTGCGCATGCCTTTGTTGCTGCCGATCGGTGCCGCCAACGGCATCACCGTCGCCGTGCCGACCTCCTCGAGCCGTTTCGCCAGAATCGGGTCGGCCTGGATGTAAGGCAACACCACGAAACCGTCCTTCACCAACGCCTCCGCGGCCTTCAGCGTCTCGATCGGGTCGGGCAGCAGGTACTTCGGTTCCGGGGTCAGTTCGAGTTTGACCCACGGTTCGCAGCCCGCGGCCCGCGCCATACGCGCCAGCCGCACCGCCTCGTCCGCATCGCGCGCGCCGGAGGTGTTGGGCAGGATCAGATGCCGGGACGGGTCGAGCACGGACAGCACGGAGTCGGCCTCGGGGTTGGCCAGGTCGGCGCGTCGCAATGCCACCGTGACGATCTCGGCGTCGGAGCCATCGAGCACGGCGCGCAACGATTCCGCCGAAGGGAACTTGCCCGTGCCCACCATCAGGCGGGATCGAAAACCGCGGCCCGCGATGACCAGTCTGTCCTGCTCGGACTCGGAATTCATGGCGTGCTCCATAGGCGGGCGCACCGGCACGTCGGCCGACGTCGCACCCGCAGGGTGTTAAGGCGCATCGTCTCCCCGTCCACGCTGTGCAAAGCTCCGGTTCCATCCGCGCGCGGTCGCCAGAGACCGACGATCCAGCGGATCACCTCGAGCGCCTCGATGCTGCCCAAGATGCCTGGAACGGCGCCCAACACCCCCTCTTCGGAGGTCGTTGGCACACCTTCGGGAACGTCGGCGACGGCGCAGCGCAGGCAGGGAACGGCTCCGGGGACGATGAATTGCGCCTGGCCTGAAAGGGACAGGATACCAGCAACGGCCAGCGGCTTTCCAAGGTCCAGGCACACGTCGTTCAGCAGGAACTTCGCAGCGAAATTGTCGGTCGCCTCCACGACCACGTCATAGCCGTCCAGCGCCTCGCGCGCGTTGGCCTCCGCCAAGCGCAACTGCGCCGTCGTCGTGCGCACTTCCGGGTTCAGTCGTGCGATCGTCTCCGCGGCTGAGACCGCTTTGGGACGGCCCAGATCCGGCGTGGCATGGAGCACCTGCCGTTGGAGGTTGCTCAGCTCGACGATGTCCGGGTCGAACAGACCCAGCTCGCCCACCCCGGCCGCTGCGAGGTAGAACGCCGCCGGGCTGCCCAAGCCGCCCAAGCCCACGATAGCGACCCGCGCGGCGGCCAGCTTGGCTTGCGCCTCCTCGCCGAACCCGGGGATCAGGATGTTCCGCTGATAGCGCAGTTTCTGGTCGTCTGACAGAGGCATTCGGGGCGCCCTATGGTGGAAGCTCGTCGCTCGCGCCGCGCGGAACGCGAGCGCCCGACGCAGCCGACGGCGGCGGAGGTTCACGGGATTGCGTGGGTCTGAGAGACCCTATCAATATACTATAACGATGCGCACCCCCCTCCGCACTCCCGCGCCTCCCGCCGCGGCGCCGTGACGGATCTGCTCGGCCTACGGCCGGAGTTTGGCGGGAACGGGAGGGCAACGCGCAGGCCTCAGTCGGGAAATCGACTTGACAGCAGCCCGGGCCCATGGTAGGATTTCGACAGTATTGACGGAATTGTGGACGGGTATGCCTTGTTGGGCCCGGGGACGTGCTTTTCGCCCGCGCTTTTCGAACATAGCGCAGGAATTCGGGGACACAACGCCCCGCATACCGCTATAGCGTGAAAAAGGGGTTCCCCCTACGAAGTGAGCCAAATCGGTCGAGAACTGGTCGATCAGGTCCTCTCTCAGATCGACATCGTCGAGCTGATCGGCGGATATGTCGACTTGAAGCCCTCGGGGTCGGGCCGCGCAGTGGGTCGCTGTCCTTTCCATCAGGAGAAGACGCCCTCCTTCTCCGTAAACCGAGAACGCCAGATCTTCTACTGCTTCGGTTGCGGCAAGGGCGGCGACGCGATTGCGTTTCTGCGCGAGTACGAGGGCCTTTCGTTCATGGAGGCCCTCAGGCAATTGGCCGAGCGCGTGGGCGTATCCCTCCCCGAGACGTCTTTCCACGTCGGCGGCGGGGCCCAGAAGGACCGCAAGGAACTGCTGCTCGGCATCTGCGCCGCCGCACAGGACTTCTTCACGAGCTGTCTGGCCGACCCGCAGCGAGGCGACGCGGCGCGCGCGTACCTCGAGAAGCGGGGCATGGACGCCGCGGCGGCCTCTCGTTTCGGCTTGGGCTTTGCGCCCGACAGTTGGAGCGCACTGCACGAGGCCTTGCGACGCAAGGGCTTTCACGACGCGGATCTCGTCGAAGCGGGCATGATCCGCGCGCGATCGACCGGCGACGGGCACTATGCCTTCTTCCGGAACCGCATCATGGCCCCCATTCGGGACGCGGCCGGACGCATAGTTGGGTTCGGCGGGCGCGATCTGAGCGGCGACCCGCAGACGCCGAAGTATATCAACACGCAAGAGAACGCCATCTACCGGAAGAGCGAGCTGCTCTACGGCCTTCACGACGCGCGGGACGCGCTGCGCAAGCGACGTCAGGCCGTGCTGGTGGAAGGATATTTCGACGTCATGCGTTGCATGCTGCATGGGATCGACAATGTGGTCGCGCCCTGCGGCACCGCACTAACGTCGGAACAGGCCGGGCTGCTGCGCCGCTACGCGAACGAAGTCGTCGTGCTGTTCGACGGCGACGCCGCGGGCGTGCGGGCGGCGTTGCGCGGCGTGTCGGTGATCGTAGCGGCGGGACTGCATGTGCGAGCGCTGCTGCTGCCCGATGGTCAGGACCCGGACGACTTCGTCGGCGCACACGGCGGCGCGGCGCTGCGGGAGCGCATCGACCTGGCGGACGAGCTCGTGTCGTTCTACGTCGCGATGAACGCCGATCGCGTGAGATCGATCGAGGGCCGGACCGATGTGGCGCGCGAGCTGCTCGCGGTCTTCCTCAATATGGACGACCTGCTCCGTCGCGAGGAGTATATCAAGGAGGTCGGGCGGCTTTTGCGCGTGGATGAGTGGACGGTCCGGCGCGAGTTCGACCGGCTGGCCCGGGGCGAGTCGAGCCGAACGGTTCGACGCGTCGCCTCGCGGGAAGAGGAAGAACCGCGGACGCCGCCCCCGGGGCAGGACGATCAGGATGTCGTCGCGGCCCTGCTCCAGCATGCCTCGCTCCGCGCGCTGCTGGACGATGCCGTTATCGCGGCGGCAGACGCCTCGACGCCGCTGGGCGAGATCCTGACCGCGCTCAACGCATCGGGCGAGGCTGCGTTGCCCGAGGCCCTTGAGCAGGCGTCGGCGCGAGCGCTGTACTACGCAGCGGCGGCGGGCGGAGAGATGTCGATCAGCCGCGCCGAAGCGCTGGTGAAGAAGCGAATCTCCGGTATCCTGCGCGCGGCGCTCCAGCGGGAAGCGGCCGATCTGATCGAGCAGGTCCGCGCCGCTGAAGCGCGAGATCAGGACACGACGCCGCTGCTCGTCAGACAGATCGAGATCCGGCGGCGACTCGAGCGGCTGGGGGCGTGCTAGACTTCTGATATGGTTGAAGATAGCGAGATCCATACGCATTGGTCTATAGGCCCATTGGGGTAAACGTGAGGAATCAGCATGCCAACGACCTCAAACAAGACGCGCAAACTGACCAAAGACGGCGCCCAGAAAGCCATTGAGATGGCGAAGGAAAAGGGATCGCTCACGCTCGATGAGCTGAACGAGCTCCTCCCCGACGACGCCACCCCGGAGGATATGGACGAGTTGATGGTCATGCTCGGAGGCATGGACATCGAGATCGTCGATGAACTGCGCGTCGACGCCGAGACCCAGCAGGTGCAACAGCAGAAGGAGAAGCAGGCGAAAAAGGCCGAAGCGCGCCGCGAAGCCGCGCAGACCCGCCTCGAACGCGCCGACGACCCCGTACGCATGTACTTGCGCGAGATGGGGCGGGTGCCGCTGCTCACCAAAGACCAGGAAGTGGCCATCGCCAAGCGTATCGAGGCCGCCGAGCTGGAACTGACCAACCTGCTCCTCAGCACGCCCTACACCTTCAAAGAAATCAGCATGCTCGCCGCGCGGATCCTCGCCGGCCGGCTGAGCCTTGCCCAAGTCAGCGACATCGAAGAACCCAAGGAACAAGAGGAGTTCATCGGGTCGCTGCCTGATCTGATGAAGCAGATGGGCGAGTTCGACGAACAGATCGAGCAGCAGGAAAAGCGCAGTCGCCGCGCCAACCTCTCCGAGAAGAGCCTCGGCAACATCCAATCCCGGATAGACGAGTTGCGTGGGAATCAGGCCGATATCGTGCGGGCGTTTCGGCTCAAGAACAAAGAGATCATGAAGATCGCCCGCAAGATCAAGAGCCTCAAGCGCCGGATCTCCACCGGGCGCGACGAGATCGACCGCGTCGAGCGCGAAGTCGGCCTCGAAGCGGCCGAGATCCACGAGGCGGCCAACCAGCTCCGCCGCAACGCCGCATCCGCCCAGAAGATCGGACTCGATCCAGACACCATTCTGGATGCAGAACGCCGGCTCAGCCTGGCGGAGCGCAAGATCGAGCAGATCGAGACCGACGCCCACCTCGACTCCGACCAGATCACCGTGCTGATCGACACCATCCGGAACCACGAAGAGCGGATCTACAAGGCCAAAATGGAGCTCGTCGAGGCCAACCTGCGGCTCGTGGTCAGCATCGGCAAGAAATACACCAACCGCGGCATGTCCTTCCTCGACCTGATCCAGGAGGGCAACCTGGGGCTGCTGCGNNCACCATCCGCATCCCCGTGCACATGATCGAATCGATCAACAAACTCGTGCGCACGAGCCGCCGGCTGGTGCAGGAGTACGGCCGCGAGCCCACCGCTGAAGAGATCGCCGAAGAGATGCAGATGTCCGCCGACAAGGTGCGCAGCATCCTCAAGATCGCGCAAGAGGCCATCAGCCTCGAGACGCCCGTCGGCGACGACGGCGACAGCTCCTTCGGCGATTTCATCGAGGACAAAGGCGCCGAATCGCCCGCCAACGCCACCGCCTTCAGCGTGTTCCAGGAGCACCTGGACGAGGTGCTCGGTTCCCTGACCGAACGCGAAGAGAAAGTGCTGCGTCTGCGGTTCGGCCTCGGCGACGGCTACCCCCGCACGCTCGAAGAAGTCGGCAGCGTATTCAACGTCACGCGCGAACGCGTGCGCCAGATCGAGGCCAAGGCCCTGCGCAAAATGCGCCACCCCACCCGCGCGCGCGAGCTTAAGCCCTTCATGGACTGGAGCCTCACGGGAGAGTAACATACCTCTCCCCCATGGGCCTGTAGCTCAGCGGTTAGAGCAGGTGACTCATAATCACTTGGTCGTAGGTTCGAACCCTACCAGGCCCACCAGTCAATTTCCTTGCCGCACGTTGCCACAAAGCGCAAACACCCGCCAGAATAGGCGCCGGGACGTCCCATTGGTTGTTGAAACTGCCGATGGCCTCCGCGCCCCGGCTACTGCAGCGTACCCGGTAGCGAACCGTTTGTCGACCGCTCTTTCTTGCATTTCCGTAACTTGGTTTCTCTGCTCTCGCTTGCCCGCTCGGAGGATAGGGCGACGCGGGGGAGATATTGTCAAATCTTGTGTACGGCGGTTTCTGCGCATCCCATAAGTAGTACAGTAGCTATGCCGCATTTTCGAGCACGCCATCCTTGAAGGTGACGTTCTGGATGACCTGGGTGATGAGCTGGTAGCCGTTCAGGCGCCGCCAGTTCTTCTGGGCCTGAGTCGCCAGCTTGAACACCATTGTGAGCGTCGCGCGCCTGGAGCCGC
>DIWA01000062.1 GCA_002422525.1 Candidatus Hydrogenedentes bacterium UBA6118 | reverse complement strand
CCGGTCCCACACGAGGGGGGCGGAATGACCGGCGGGGGCTAATGGTGTGCTCACAATGGCGAGGTAGGATGGGATCGGTTGGGGTTGGTGTTGTGTGTAGCAAGAGGGCGCGGGCGCCCTGGAACGGAAAGGACATCTCATGACGAGACGATGGAATCGGGTTCTTGGTCTGGCGTTGGCGGTTCTGGCGGCGGCGATGGCGGCGCATGCGCATGTGGGGGATCATCCGTCGATCCACGACACGGTGGCGGGCGTGGCGGAACGTATGCGGACGACGCTGTCGCATGAGGAGCTGCTGGCGATCACGCCGGAGAAGGCGGCGGCGTTTCTGACGGCGGAGGAGAAGCGGATCCTGGGGGCGGAGTATCTGCTGTTCACGGTGAATGCGCCGGTGATCGTGACGGTGATCCGGGACGCGCGGTTGGGCGATGAGCCGTTCTGGCTGCGTGAGCGGGGGTTCGCACCGACGGGCGAGGAGGTGCGCGTGGGGTCGCGGGTTTTCGACACGTGGGAGAAGGCGTTCGACGCGGGGGAGATCGGGTTGGGGGTGAACTCGTTGAGCGGCGGGGGCGACCACTATTTCGCGGCGGTGCGCCCGCAGGAGGCGGGGGTGCGGGTGGAAGTGACGGATGTGTACCCGGGATACCACGAGACGGGGGTGTTGCGGCAGGGGGCCCGGGGCCATTTCGACGAGTCGGAGACGATCGATGCGCTGCCGGCGTCGATCGACGGGCAGATCGGGATTCTGGGGACGAACAGCCGGCGTCGGGAGGCGCAACTGACGAGTCTGTTCCGGACGACGCTGCGGCCGGCGGGGGACCAGCCGGACCATGTTGTGTTGACGTGGAGCGACGACCCGCGGACGACGCAGACGATTCAGTGGCGAACGTGTGCGGATGTGATGTCGGGCGCGCTTGCGTACCAGAGGAAGGCGGACTACCGCGCCTTCGCGCCGAAGCCGCCGACGGAGGCGGCCGCGACGACGGAGCGGATGGAGACGCCGGACGTTGTGAATGACCCCGCGGTGAACCGGCACAGAGTGACGTTGACCGGGTTGGCGCCGGATACGACGTATGTCTATTCGATCCAGGCGGGACCGGACGGCGACTGGACGGAACCGGCGGAGTTCACGACGGCGCCGGCGGAGACGAAGCCGTTTTCGTTCGTTTATATGGGGGATGCGCAGAACGGGTTGCAGCGGTGGGGCTCGGTGATCCAGGGCGCGCATCGGCGGCGTCCGGATGCGGCGTTCTACGTGATGGCGGGGGATCTGGTGAACCGGGGCGGCGAGCGGGACGACTGGGACCTGTTCTTCGATATGGCGGAGGGCGTGTACGACCGGCGTCCGGTGGTGCCGGCGCTGGGGAACCACGAGTATCAGAACGGCGACCCGAGCATGTATCTGCGGATGTTCACGCTGCCGACGAATGGGCCGTCGACGCTGGAGCCGGAGAAGGCGTACGCGCTGCGGTACTCGAACGCGCTGTTTCTGGTGTTGGACTCGAACCAGCCCGCGGACAGTCAGACGGGGTGGATCGAGGAGCAGTTGTCGACGACGGACGCGACGTGGAAGTTCGTGGTCTACCACCATCCGGCGTACTCGTCGTCGCCGACGCGCGACAACCCGGAGGTTCGGGAGAAGTGGGGGGCGCTGTTCGACAAGTACCACGTGGATATGGCGTTGCAGGGGCACGACCACGCGTATCTGCGAACGTATCCGATGAAGGCGGGCGAACGGGTCGCGTCGCCGGCGGAAGGTACGATCTACGTGGTATCGGTGTCGGGCACGAAGTACTACGAGATGGGCGACTTCGACTACACGGAGCACGGGATGGCGAACACGTCGACGTACCAGGTGTTGGACATCCAGGTGAGCGGAGATCGGCTGGTGTACCGTGCGTATGACGTAGACGGAGATCTGCGCGATACGTTTGTAATAGAGAAATAGCGGATCTGCCGAAATGGGAGGCGGCGTCCGGCGGGATGATGCGGGACGCCGCCTTGTTGCGATCTACCAGCCCATGCCGCGGAGCCAGTCGGCGCAGAGCTCGGACCATGTGGCGATATGGGGGTCGTCGGGGGAGAGTCCGAGGCCGTGGGGGCCGTGGGGGTAGATGTGCATCTCGAAGGGGACGCCTTGTTGGCGCAGGGCCAAGGCGAAGGCGAGGCTGTTCTGCACGGGCACGGCCTGATCGTCGGCGGTGCTCCAGAGGAACGCGGGGGGCGTGTCCGGGCGGACGTGTTTCTCGAGGGAGAGGGCCTGGCGCTGTTCTTCGGAGGCGTCGGGTCCGAGGAGGTTGGCGAAGCTGCCGCCGTGGCCGTATTCGTCGGCGGAGATGACGGGGTAGCAGAGGACGATGGCGTCGGGGCGGGAGGATTCGCGCGCGACGGGGTCGTCAGCGTCGGGTTCGCCGGGATCGAAGAAGACGCCGAGGGAGGCGGTGAGGTGGCCGCCGGCGGAGAAGCCGAGGAGGGCGATCTTGTCGGGGCGGACGCGCCATTGGGCGGCGCGGGATCGAACGAGGCGGAGGCTGCGGGCGGCGTCGGAGAGGGGCGCGGGATGACGGTTGGGGCTGACGCGGTAATCGAGGACGAAGGCATGGAAGCCGGCCTGGTTGAAGCGTTCGGCGACGGGGCGGCCTTCGTGGGGCGCGCGGCCTTCGTAGCCGCCGCCGGGGGCGACGATGACGGCGCCTCGGGGGGCGTCGCCGTCGAGCAGATATGGGGTGAGCGTTGGGATGAAGCCGTCCTTGTGGTCATGGGGCGGCGTTCCGGGCCAGAGGGGGATCGGGTCGGCGGGCGGGTTTTCCTGTGCGGAGGCATAGGCCGATGCGGTGAGGGCGATGCCGGCGGCGGCGCAGGCGGTCAGCCAGAGGTTCATATCGAGGTCCTTTCGGGGTTGCGGGTTGGGGTTGTTTTTGGGGATTGTACTCGGCGGGGCGGAGCGGAGGCGAATGGCGCGGGAGGGGGCGTTTGGGCGCGGAAGTCAGTTGACACGTTGCAGGGGCGAATGATATCGTCAGCGACAGGATCATCATGCCTGGATAGGGCTTAGACTGGGATACGAGTATTCGCCCTTGGAAGCAGGGGCCATGAAGCCGCTGTATGCGGGCGACGCGGTTGGCGCGGAGTCGGGGCGTGCGGCGGATGTGATGGCGGCGGGTCGCAGCATGCCCGCATTTCGAGGCGTGATGCGCAGCGCCGTTCGAACGTCCCGCGGTGGTTACCCGTCCTCGGGGAGGATGCGGTTGGGCGTGGCAGGGGTGGGAAGCGGCCGGCAGGTGGCCGACAAACTAGACGAGGTTCACAATGACGAGCGCACGTATCTGGCGAGGACTGGCGGTTCTGTTGGCCGTGAGCATGGCGGCGGCGGACGCTTCCGCCTGGGGGCCGCAGGCTCAACGGTCCATCATGCAGACTGCGCTGCAACTGGTGCGCCGGGAGTACTCGCAGCAGTACTACCGCGAAGGCGAGTTTGCGTTCGAGACGGATCTCGTGCAGGGGGCGCAGGACGGTTGGTCCAGCGCCCTGGGTCTCGAGTTGCGGGATCCGGAGGACGCGATCAACGCGGTCCACAGTCAGATTCGGCTCATGCGCTATGTTCGGACGTACGGGGTGGGCGACTACTTCGGGTACCGGATGGGCGTTCTGGGTTCGCTGGTCGCGGATCTGTATTTGCCGTTGGCGATCACCGAGGATCAGTCGCCGCAGACGCGGGAGATTCGACGGCGCATTCAGGATGACATCGACGAGCACCTCGCGACGCTCCGTTATCAGGGCGGACGTCCGGGGCTGAACTACATCCGTTCGCCCAAGGACTACTTTGATCAGGCGAACCGTTTCAGCCCGGACGTCGTGTTCATCGTCTCCTCCGATTACACGGGCAGAAGCGGCTTCGACGGATATCTGAAGAACGGGGCGAGCGCTCATTTTTCGCGGGCGGTGTTGGCGGTGGCCGACACGTTCCACACGGTGCTGCGGGATGCGAGCGACGCGTACGATCAGGAGCCTTCGCGTGAAGCGGCGACGTGGTATTTCGTGGACGAGATTCGCTATCTGCTGCTTGTGAAGGATGATCCGGAGCAGGCGGAGAAGGCGTACCAGCGCTTCACGAGCGTGAACCCCGGGATCATCCCTGCGTACGAGCGCGTGGGCGACTACTTCTACGAGTCGGGCGACCGTGAACGCGGGGTGCAGGAGTGGCGTGTGGCGTCGACGTTCTCGGGTCCGGAGCGCAAGCGGATCATCCGTAAGCTGGCGGGGTATTACGTGGAAGTCGGGCGCGAGAACCTGGCGCTTGCGGACCGGCCCGGGGATCCGGAGCGCTATGTGGATGCAGCGGTGCGGGCGTTCACGGACGCGTTGTCGGTGGACCGTACGAGCCGCGAGGCGGGCGATCTGTTGGCGCATGCGCAGGAGGTTCGCAAGGAGATGCGCCAGGAGATGGCGACGAACCTCGACTTGGTGGCGTCGTCCGAGACGCTGCTCGAGCAGGCGAACAATGCGTTCAACGAGCGGATCTACGAGGAGGCGATCACGAGCGCGCAGCGCGCCGCGACGCTGGCGGAGTCGGTCTCCGGGCGGTTCACGAAGATTGCGGCGCAGGCGCGGGAGATCGCGGCTGACGCCGAGGCGCTGGTGAGTCGGACGCTTGACCAGGTGCTTGAGGATGCGCAGGACGCCATCGACGACGGGCAGCGGATGATCGATGAGAACCTGTTTGAGGAAGCGAAGCTGAAGCTGGGCGGCGTTGAGGGGATGCTGACGGTGATCGGAGACGAGGACAGTCTCCACGCGGAGCAGAAGGCGGAGCTGATTACGCGCGCGAAGGAGCTGATCGATGAGGCTGACCGCGCGCGGCGTCGTTGGGAGGAAGAGCAGCGTCAGCGGCGTGAGGCGGCGGAACAGCAGAGCGCGCAAGGTCAGGCCGGCGGCGGCGCCGGGCAAGCCGCTCCGGCTGCGCCGGCCGCGCCTTCGGGCCCTCAGGGGATGCCGATGATGCCGCCGATGATGCCGATGATGCCGCCGGGCGGAGGCGGGATGCCTGGTCCGGGAGGCGCCGGCGGCGGGAACTGAGCCGGGCGTCAGACGAAACGGCAATGCAAGCGCGCCGATCGAGATGATCTTGGTCGGCGCGTTTTCCATTGTCGGCGGGTATTGCCCGAGGGGTCGGAGCGGGGCGGACGGTCTCCGATTTGGGCCTCAGGTATTGTTCGGGCGGTCGGTCGGGGCGAGCATGTTCTTCAGCTCGCTCATGAACTCGTTCAGGTCGCGGAACTGGCGGTATACGGAAGCGAACCGGACATACGCGACTTCGTCGAGCTGCTTGAGGCGTTCCATGACGGCCTGACCGATGACCTCGGTGGACACTTCGTGCTCAGTGGAGTTGAAGAGGGTTCGCTCGACGCCGTCGATCAGGGATTCGACCTGTTCGAGGCTGACGGGGCGTTTCTCGCATGCCTTGATGATGCCGCTTTTGATCTTCCAGCGGTCGAAGGGTTCGCGACGGCCGTCCTTCTTGATCACCATCTGCGTGACTTCTTCGATGCGCTCGTAGGTCGTGTAGCGGCGCCCGCACTTGAGGCATTCGCGTCGCCTGCGGATGGAGTCGCCTTCTTTCGAGGACCGCGAGTCGACCACCTTGCTTTCGAGGTGGCCGCAGAATGGGCATCGCATGTCGGTTCACCGCTCCCTGCTGCCGGCGCCGCCCCCTGTCACTCACCACCCATCACCTGGAACGGCCGCACACCAATATATTGTATGTAGACCGTATCAGAACCTACCAGATGTAGTCAAGCGTAAAACGATATCGCAACCTGTCCGTATCGCCGCAGATCGAAGCGGGTAAGGCGTTCGATGGTCTGAGGCGGCTGGCTGTGGGCGGGATGCTCGAGCAGGGTCCAGGCATCGGGCGCGAGTATGGTTGCGCGGGTGAGGGCTTGGAGGAGGGCGATGGGGTCGAAGCGGTCGAATGGGGCGTCGGCATAGACGAGGTCGATCGGCCCGCGCACGCGTCGCAGGGCGCTTGGGAGGGGCGCTGTGATGCAGGCGGCGCGGTCGGCGAGACGGGTCTTGGCGAGGTTCTCGGCGATGATCCGGACGTTGGCCGGGTCGGCCTCGACGAATGTGGCATGGGCGGCGCCGCGGCTGAGGGCTTCGATGCCGATGGCGCCGCTGCCCGCGTAGAGGTCGAGGAAGCGGGCGGCGGAGACTCGGGGGGCGAGGATGTTGAAGACGGCCTCGCGGACGCGGTCGAGTGTGGGGCGGACGTCGCGACCGGCGGGGGCTTTGATGGGCAGGCCGCGGGCCGTGCCGGCGATCACGCGCATGGTCCGAAAACCCCCACGGGTTGGGCCGCCATGCAGCGGTCTACACCATAGGGGGGCGTTGTGATGTGGAACTCCCTGGCTTTGGTGGAGGAAGCGGTGGATAACGTGCGGAAGATTGTGGAGATGATGGGGGCGGAGCGGCCGGGGTTCGGCCGGCGCGGATGGCGTTTGGTGGTTGAGAACGCGTAAGTCACGAGGGAGTCATCACTTATGGTGCGGGCGCGGTTCCGGGCGACGCGATGAGAAGCCCCGCACCAGTGGAGAAGCGGGGCGGATGGCCTGTGGATAACTTGTGGAAACGTTGTGCTCAATGGGAGGAAAAGTCGGTTCGTCAGTGCGCCCCCCCTTCGCGCGCCGTCTTGATGGAGTCCAGTCGAGGGATCGAGTAGGTGCCCATGATCATCTGGTTGAGAGTACTCTCTTGGGTCGAGTAGGCCCGGGCGTTCTCGAGCGTGATGGTCCCTGCTCGCTGGAGGCGGTTGAGGTATTCCTCGAAGAGGAAGGAGTGGGAGACGGATTGCTGGATGCCGATTCGGATGGCGTCGGTGTCGCCGGCGACGATGCCGTCGCTGATGGGCTTGATGTCGTTGAACATGAACTCGAGGGCGGGTACGCGGCCGCCGCCGACGCGGGGGACGAGGCGCTGGCAGATGACGCAGCGCACGCAGTCGCGAAGCTGGAGTTTGACGAGGTCGCGCTCGACGGGGTCGAAGAAGCTGACGATCCGGTTGACGACCTCGGAAGCCGTGTTTGCGTGGAGGGTGCTGATAACAAGGTGGCCGGTGGCGGCGGCGTTGATGGCCGAGCGGATGGTGTCGGGGTCGCGCATCTCGCCGATCACGATGACGTCGGGGTCGTGCCGGAGGGCGCCGGTGACGGCGTCGTCGAACGTGCGGACGTCCTTGCCCGTGTTGCGCTGCGAGACGATCGCCCGCTTGTTCCGATGGACGTATTCGACCGGGTTCTCGATGGTGAGGATGTGGACGGATTTGTTGGTGTTGATCCAGTCGACCAACGCGGCGACGGTGGTGGACTTGCCGCTCCCGGTCATGCCGGTGACGAGGATGAGGCCGTGGTGGAGGGCGGCGAGTTGCTCCATCGAGGCACGGGGGATGTTCAGGTCTTCGAAGGAGGGGATGTTCTCGGGCAGGAAACGGAAGGTGACATGGGGCGCGCCGGCCTTGTAGAAGGCGGAGACGCGCGAGTATCCGAGCCCGACCTGATGGTAGTTGAAGCTGGTTTGGTAGTCGTCCTTGAAGGCTTGCCACTCCTCATCGGTGCAGATGCTTTGGATCAGGGCTTCGATCTGCACGGAGGACATCTTGCCGATCAGCTCGGACGGACGCATGTCGTTGTCGACGCGGAAGTAGGGGGCGACGCCGGGGGACAGGTGGACGTCGCTGGCTTTGTAGCGCAGCATGGCGAGGAAGAGGAGCTCGACGCTGATGGGGTCGGTGCGGAATCCTTCGCCGTGGGCGCGCCAGACTTCGGGGAGGACGCAGGAGGTTGAGATCTTCTCGACGGCGGCCAACACCTGGCGGTCTTCGTCGTCTCCCTCGTGCGCCCGACAGTCGAAGGCGACCCATTCGTCGGTCTCGGAGACGGTGCAGACGTCGTGGAGATCCGCCACCGCTTCGCGAACGGCGTTAAGGCAAGGCTGGTCCTTGCGGATGCGGATGAGGAAGGCGTCGAAGGCGCCTGTCTGGTCGGGGCGGGACGCTTCGACGGTGAGGCCGGGGGTCCGGGCGATCAGTTTGCAGGGAATGCCCTCGAGGCGCCCGATGTGTTGTTCCGCCAAGGCGACGATCTCGCGCACGCTCTTCTTCGTGCCCATGCCGAGGATGTGTTCTGCCATGCTCCCTCCTACGCTCAGCGAGCAGGATTGCCTCAAGACAGTGACTGCGGCATAGTAAAGCGCTAGATGCGTGACGAATGCGTAATGTCCTCCAAGCCCCCGGGACCCGCGTCACTATAGGCCGCGCCGCACGGCGGGATCAAAAAAAGGAGCGCCGCACCGGAGGGTGCAGCGCTCGCCGTGCATCGCGTCGCGCCGGAGACGGAGGATGGCGCGCCGGCGCGGGGCGTCTTTCAGGGGGAGCCTACTCGTCGAAGACGACCACTTCCTCGCCCACCTGCAGGACATGGCCTTTGGGCCAGTTGTTCCACTTGAAGAGGTCGTCGACGGCCACCTTGTAGCGGCGGGCGATGGTGGTGGGGTTCTGGCCCGGGGCGACTTTGTGGATGGTCTTCTTCTCGGGGGCGTCGGCCCGCGCGGTGACGGCGGCGCCGTCCGCGCGGATGACGTACTCTTGCCCGACCCGGAGCACGGTTTTCGCGGTCCAGTTGTTCCAGCGGAGGACGTCCGCCGTGGAGACGCCGTGGGCTTTGGCGATGGTCGAGGCGCTCTGTCCCGGCTTAACCTTGTGGGTCGTTCCGGCAGGGGCTTCTTCCGACGCGGCGGCGGCGCGGGACGCAGTCTGCACTGCGCCGCCGGGCTGGGAGACGACGTACTCTCTACCGGCGATCACGTAGGACTTGGCGTCCATGTCGTTCCACGCGAGGAAGTCGGCCAGCTTGATGCCATGGGCCTGGGCGATCTTGCCCGCGGTGTCTCCCCTGGCGGCCTTGTGGGTCTTCGGGGGGGCGTTCGAGGCGGCCGGCGCGGCTGAAGCGACGGCGGTCGGCGCGTCATCGGGGGGGGTCGCGGCGTAGACCACGAGCTCCTGGTTCTCGACGATGACGGCGTCCTTGGAGAGGTTGTTCCATGCGAGCAGGTCGTCAAGCGGGACGCCGTAGCGCGCGGCGATCTTCGCGGGGAACTCGCCTTTGGCGACGCGGTGCGTCGTGGGGGTTCCGCTGGGCGTCTGCGCGGCGACGGCCTTGGGGGCTTCGTCGGCCGGCGCCTGGTCGCCGGAGATGCGGAGCTCCTGTCCCGCGCGGATGCGAGCGCCGGTGAGCCCGTTCCACTTTCGGATGTCGGCCACGCTGACCTTGTAGCGGCTTGCGATCCCGGAGAGGGTTTCGCCGCGCTGGACCCGATGGGTACCGCCGGAGGGTGCGTCCGCGGACGCGCTGGTCGTTACGACCGCGGCGGAGTCGACGCCGGGAATGGTGAGGCGTTTTCCGACTCTAAGGGCGTGGGCGGAGCGGATATCGTTGGCCCGCATCAGCTCGCGCGAGCTGACGTTGTAGCGGGCGGCGATGCCGCTGATGGTGTCGCCGCGCCGGACGGTGTAGGTCGCGGCCGGGGAGGGTTTGGGGGCGGCGTGGGTCGCCTTGGCTGTGGAGGAGGAGGAGGCAGCGGGCTCCTTGGGCGCGGACGCGACCTGGAACGAGCTTGACCGTTCTTCGCCGACCTCGCTGAGGGCCGCGATGAAGCGCGCGTTCGCTTCGAACGGCACGGCGACCATGTAGGTTTCGGCGGGCGGCGTGACGCCGAGCAGGAGGTCCTGGTTGAGTTCCTCGAGCACGCCTTCGGGGAGGCCGGTGGCGCGGTTGAGCTTGGCGAGCGAGTACATTCCGTTGACGGGGACGCGCACGGTGTTTATCGGGGGTTCGGGGTTGAGGGTGAAGCCGTAGCGCTCGGGGCTGCTGGCGACGATGATGGTCGCGAGGAGGCGGGGATAGAACTTGCGCGTCTCCATCTGCATGTGGCGTCGACCGGCCGGGCTGGCGAGGATGCGCCAGAGGTCGCGCTCGCCTCCGGCGGCGGCGATCGTGCGATCGAGGCCGCCCTCTCCCATGTTGTAGGCGGAGATGGCAAGGGGCCACTCGCCGAACATGGCGTGGAGGTCTTTGAGGTGCGCGACGGCGGCCTGCGTGCAGCGCTCCCAGTTTTTCCGTTCGTCGACGTAGCGGTCGATGCGGAGGCCGCGGCGCTTGCCCGTGGACGACATGAACTGCCACATGCCCGTGGCCCCGGCGGGCGACTTGGCGGCGGGCCGGTATTGGGTTTCGACCATCGCCAGCCAGACCAGGTCTTGCGGGAGGCCCGCCCTGGCGAGCTCCTGTCGTATGAAGGGGGCGTACTTGAAGCTGCGGTTGAGGCCGATCTGGAAGCTCTTCGGGTAGACCTCCTGGATCTCTTCGATCTCCTTGAGGACCTCTTCCGGCAGGGGGAAGGGGATGGGGAGATCGCCGACGACGCCGGTGTCGATCATGGCGAGGTCACTGAAGCCTTGGGGTTTGCCGCGTTCGAACAGGTAGGCCTGCTGCGTGGAGCCGTCCAGGATGCGGTCGAACTCGTTGCGGAGGTTGTAGAAGATCACGGGATCGAGGTCGGCATCGATGAGGAGTTCGAGCATCCTGCCGTAATGGCGCAGGGCGGTCTCGGCGTCGCCGCGTTCCTGGGCCTTGTTGGCTTCGCGGAAGGCGGCGTCGGCTTGTCGGAGGAGGTCCGTGGCGGACTTGGGGCGCACGGGCTCGAGCTCGCGGGCGACGATGCTCGGAGTCGGGACGGGGTCAAACCGGGCGACTTCGCCGGACTTGGTGGTGTTGCAGCCGGTCGCGGCGATGCCGATGGCGCACCCCAGCGCGACGCAGCGTTTCGCCATACGGGTTGGTATCTGCACGAATCACACCTCGTTTGGACCAGGGCGCCCCCGGTCTACACTGAATCTCGGGCAGCGGCATCCCCACAATCTGTATGCCAGTGCATAGTGTAGGAAACCAGCCATGGTGTGTCAATAGTCATCCATGCCCACATCATGTGGTCTGCGGGCGGCGATCCGCGTCGGTCGGCCGCCATGTTGCGGTCGATGCGGCGCCGATCAGTCCCGCGGCGCGTCGACCCGATAGATCTCGGCTTTCTCCCCCTCGGGACGTCGCGTGAAGTATATGCGCCCGTCCGCGCTCCAGCAGGGTTGGGTATCCGCGGCCGGGTGCGACGTGAGCTGACGGATGCGGCTCGCGTCTCTATCCATCACGTATATCTCGAAGTTCCCCGTTCGGTCGGAGGCGAACGCGATGCGTCCGCCGTCCGGAGAGAAGCATGGGTCGGCCTGGTCGCCCGGACCGGCGGCGAGCGTCCGTCTGCGTTCGCCGTCGGCGCGCATGATGCCGATGTCGCCGGTGCGTCCCGAGCGCGAGACGAAGACGATGTCGCGTCCGTCCGGGGAGAACCGGGCCGTTTCGCCGAGACCTAGCACGCGATCGGCGACCGCGCCGGAGTTCGCCAGGCGCTGCACGACGATCTCGGTGCGATCCCGCGCGGGGTCTCGCTTCGTCAGGCGGACGAGAAGCAGCGCGCGATCCCTGGGGCCGTAGGCGCCGAAGATGGCGCGACCCCGCCCGTCGGTTACGCGACGAGGGCGGGAGGTTCCGTCGCACGCGATCTCGAACAGCGCTTCTTCGCCCCCGCTCGTTGAGGCGAAGAGGATACGCTCGCCGTCTGACGACCAGCAGGGTCGGCGATCCTCGCCGGGCCCGTCGGTGAGCTGGCGCACGCCGCCTCGCTTGAGGTCGTAGACGAGGATGCGGAATGCGCCGGACCGGTCGCCGGCGAAGGCGAGTCGGTCCCCGTCGGGCGAGACCGCGGGGTCGGCGGCGTTGTAGTCGCCTCCGATCACGCGATGGGGCGCGTGCTGCGCGACGGCGCTCGAGGCGAGCAGGAGAACCGCGGCGCAGCATAGACCGGCTCGTCTCATGTAGGTCAGCCTCCGGCCCCGACAAACAACGAAGGTCGCAGCATGGGCGATGATAGTGATCGCCTCCCGGCGAGTCAAGAATAGCACAACGCCCATTCCGCTGGAAGCGGGTCGGGGGGGGGCCACACAAGAGGAGAGGAATGACCGGCGAGGGCGCCGG
>DIWA01000064.1:203-78420 GCA_002422525.1 Candidatus Hydrogenedentes bacterium UBA6118 | reverse complement strand
ATGCGGGCCTGACGGTCGGGACGGTTACGGAAGCGTACAGCGACACGGTTCCCGAGGGCGTTGTGATCAGCCAGAACCCGGTCGGCGGCACGATGGTCGCTCCGGGGTCCGCGGTTGATCTCGTCGTGTCCAAGGGCGTGGAGCCGGTGGAAGTGCCGGATGTCGNNCGGAAGCGTACAGCGACACGGTTCCTGAAGGCGTCGTGATCAGCCAGGATCCGACAGGCGGCACGCTCGTCGCGCCGGGTTCCGCGGTTGACCTCGTTGTTTCCAAGGGCGTTGAGCCGGTAGAAGTGCCGCACGTGGTCGGCATGGCGCAGGCCGAGGCGGAGACGGCGATCACGGATGCGGGCCTGACGGTCGGGACGATTACGGAAGCGTACAGCGATACCGTCGCCGAAGGCGTTGTGATTAGCCAGGATCCTGTTGGCGGCACGTTGGTGGATCCGGGTTCCGCGGTTGATCTCGTCGTTTCCAAGGGCCCCGAGCCGGTTGAAGTGCCGAATGTGGTCGGCATGGCGCAGGCGGCGGCGGAGACGGCGATCACGGATGTCGGGTTGGTCGTTGGGACAGTCACGGAGGAGTACAGCGACACGGTTCCTGAAGGCGTTGTGATCAGCCAGGATCCTGTTGGCGGCACGTTGGTGGATCCAGGTTCCGCGGTTGATCTCGTCGTGTCCAAGGGCCCCGAGCCGGTGGAAGTGCCGAATGTGGTCGGCATGGCGCAGGCCGACGCAGAGACGGCGATCACGGACGCGGGCCTGACGGTCGGGACGATTACGGAGGAGTACAGCGACACGGTTCCCGAGGGTGACGTGATCAGCCAGGACCCGGTCGGCGGCGCGTTGGTCGCGCCGGGATCCTCGGTCGACTTGGTTGTGTCCAAGGGCGTCGCGCCGCTTGTTGAGACCCCGGATGTCGTGGGGTTGGAGCAGGCGGCGGCGGAGACGGCGATCACGGGTGTCGGGTTGGTCGTCGGGACAGTCACGGAGGAGTACAGCGACACGGTTCCGGAAGGCGTTGTGATCAGCCAGGACCCGGTCGGCGGCACGATGGCCGCGCTTGGCTCGGCGGTGAACCTGGTCGTGTCCAAGGGCGTCGAGCAGGTTGAGGTGCCCGACGTGGTCGGCATGGCGCAGGCCGAAGCCGAGGCGACGATCATCGCGGCCGGTCTTGTTGTGGCGCGCGTGGTCGAGGTCTACAGCGATACGGTGGCCGAAGGCGTCGTTGCGGCGCAGCATCCGTTGGCGGGCGCCTTGGTCCTGCCGGGCTCCGGCGTGACGATCCATGTGTCGAAGGGCGCGTTGCCGTCCGGCGCGATACCGATCAGCACGATCGAAGAGCTGCAGTTGATCGGCAACGATCCTGCGTACCCAATCGACGGCGATTACATTCAGATCCAGGACATCGATGCGTCCGCCACGGACACGTGGAACGACGGCGCCGGCTTCGCGCCGCTCGGCTCGGAACTCGTGCCGTTCATCGGGACGTACGACGGACAGAACTACTACATCAACGAGCTGTCCATCGCACGCCCCTTGGAGGACGCCGTAGGCATCTTCGCGTACATCGGCAACGCGGCCGTTCTCAAGGGCGTCGTCGTCGAGGGCGGCTCCACCATCTCGGGTCGCTGGTACGTCGGCGCGCTCGTCGGTTCCTCCGGCCCGCTCTCCACCATTGAGGACTGCCACAGCAGTGCGGCCGTACTCGGCGAGATCTACGTCGGCGGACTTGTCGGCGCGAACGTGGCGACGATGCTCGGTTGCTCCGCAACGGGCATCGTATCGGCCGACAACACCTGCGGCGGGCTGGTCGGCGTGAACTGGAACGGCCCGTCCGGCGGCGGCGGCCCCTGGGGTGATCTCCAGGACTGCTGGACCGAAGCCGCCGTACTCGCCGAGGGCAATGACGCGGGCGGTCTGGTGGGCCTGAACGACGGCGGAACGGTCACGCGTTCGAGTGCGAATGGACCGGTGTCGTCGCCTACCGGAAACAACATCGGCGGTCTCGTCGGCGCGAATAGCGGGTCCGTGGAGGAGTGCTTCGCGACCGGCGGCGTCGGCGGTCTGTACCAGGTCGGCGGTCTGATCGGCGTCAACTGGGAGTTCAGCGCGTGTCTCCGCAGCTACGCGACCGGCGACGCCGAAGGCGAGCAGTTCGTCGGCGGCTTGGTAGGCAACAACTTCCACGGCTTGGTTCAGCAGTGCTACGCGCTGGGCGACGCGACAGCGAACGCCGCAACCGAGGCGTCAGTCGGCGGTCTGGCCGGCGGCTGCTGGGGCGAGATCGACGAGTGCTACTCCGTCGGGGTTCCGACAGGGACCGGCAGGAACGGCGGTCTCGTCGGCTACCAGGATCCCACGGATGGCCTGGTGACGGACTCCTACTGGGACAAGGACACGAGCGGCACGACCGTTTCGGACGGGGGCGTCGCGAAGTCCACGGCGGAGATGACCGCCCAAGCGACCTTCGCGGGATGGGATTTCGCCGCGGTGTGGGCCATCGACGAGGGCGTCACCTATCCGTATTTCCAGTGGCAGCCGTGATGATGACGCACGTTCGGTGAACGGACGCGCGGCGTCTCGGTGAGCTTGGCTCGCACGCGACCCTCGGTCGACCGCTCAGGTCGGCCGGGGGTCGTTTTCTGTGCGGGGCGCGGTCTCCGGCCATGCATGGCCATCTAAGTTGCTGTATGACGAAGCGCTGAGGGGAAGGTCTGGTTGACTTTGTGCGTTACACTAACGATACTTAGATGCGCATGTCCGTACCCGTGCGCACGAGCCGTTCTCTTTCGCGTGTGTTCTGGCGGATGAGAGATCTGACTTGCCATAGAGGCTATCGCAGTAACGCGGGAGGTGAGGCAATGCCTGATATCAGGCAGGTACTGAGAGAGGAAATCCAGCGTCTCGCGCGCAAGGAAGTGCGCGACGCCCTGGCCGGTCTGCAGCGTGAGAACCGTGAGCTGCGCAAAACGATCGCCGAGTTGCGTCGTCGTGTGGCAGCGCTCGAGAAGACCGGGGGGCCGGCTTCCGCATCCAGACGCAGCGCGGTTGCCGCTCCTTCGATCGATGACGGCCCGAACGCGTCCGTGGATGAGTCGGCGCTGGGCGCGCGGATCAACTCTAAGATGATCAAGCGCATGCGCGAGCGTCTTGATTTGACGCAGGCCGCGCTGGCGACGCTACTCGGCGTGAGCGCCCAGACCGTGTACCAGTGGGAACGGAAGAACGGGCCGCTCCAGTTGCGCGGACGCACCCGAGCCGCGGTGGTAGAGGTGCGCAGCCTAGGCAAGCGGGAAGCGATGCGCCGACTCAGCATGGCCGAGGCGGAGGGCGGCGCCGTTGATGCGCCCGAGGCGGCGCCTGCGTCCGCCGCGCCGAAGACCCGGAAGAGCTCAGCCGCGACCAAGCGGAAGCGCGCCGCGAAGCGCACGCCCAAGTAGATCCGTCGGGGCCATCTCCCAAGCCCGCCGACTCCGGGCCTGTCGCCGAGTCGGCTGAGCGCGCCCCGCACAAGACGACGCCGCGTACACAGGGGCGGGCCCCGTTTTCAGGCGGTCGCCCTGCATAGAAAGGCCATGACGGTGGAACCACAGAACGAGGCTGTTCCCGACCATGTCGAGATCAGCGAGTGGATCGAGTCGCTCAACTACGTGATAGAGAAACGGGGGCCCGATCAGGTCCGCCACATCCTCCGTCATCTGCAGATTCGCGCGGAGGAGGCGGGCGTTCGGCTTCCATTCACCGCCAATACGCCGTATATCAATACCATTCCCGTAGACGAGCAGCCGGTCTACCCCGGGCGTCGCGAGTACGAGCGCCGGATCAAGAGCATCATCCGCTGGAACGCGATGGCGATGGTCGTTCGCGCCAACCGGTCGGCGGAGGGCATCGGCGGTCACATCTCCACGTATGCTTCCGCGGCGACGTTGTACGAAGTGGGCTTCAACCATTTCTTCCGCGGTCCGGACGCGGAAGGCGGCGGCGATCTGATCTACTTCCAGGGTCACGCGGCGCCCGGCATCTATGCGCGCGCCTATCTGGAAGGGCGGCTGACGGATGAGCAGTTGATCGGTTTCCGGCGTGAATTGCGGGAGGGCGGCGGGCTCTCCTCCTATCCGCACCCATGGTTGATGCCGGATTTCTGGCAATTCCCCACCGTTTCGATGGGCCTGGGCCCGATCCAGGCGATCTATCAGGCGCGTTTCAACCGGTATCTGGAGGACCGCGGCCTCGCGCCTGAGTCCGATGCGAAGGTCTGGGCGTTTCTAGGCGACGGCGAGTGCGACGAACCGGAGACGTTGGGGGCCATCACCCTGGCGTCGCGCGAGAAGCTCGACAACCTGATTTTCGTGATCAACTGCAACCTGCAACGCTTGGACGGCCCCGTTCGCGGAAACGGCAAGGTCATCCAGGAGCTCGAGGCGATCTTCCGCGGCGCCGGCTGGAACGTCATCAAGGTCGTCTGGGGCAGCGACTGGGATCCCCTGCTGCAGCAAGACCGCGGCGGTCTCCTCGTGGAGCGCATGGGCGACGCGGTCGACGGGGAGTACCAGAAGTACAGCGTCGAATCCGGCGAGTATATCCGTGAGCATTTCTTCGGGCGAGACCCGCGCTTGCGCGACATGGTACGGCGCTATACGGACGAGCAACTGCGCAAGCTGAGTCGCGGCGGACACGATCCGCAGAAGGTCCATGCCGCATACCAGGCCGCGGTGACGCACAAAGGCCGGCCGACTGTGATTCTGGCCAAGACCGTCAAGGGCTATGGACTTGGCGAGAGCGGCGAAGGCAAGAACATCACCCATCAGCAGAAGAAGCTGAACGAAGACGAGCTGCGGGAGTTCCGCACCCGGTTCGGCATTCCCATCTCGGACGAGGATGTCGCCAAGGCGCCCTTCTATCGACCCGCGGACGACACGCCCGAGATGCGCTACCTGCACGAGCGGCGCAAGGCGCTCGGTGGATATGTCCCCGCCAGGCGTTCGGAGTTCCCCGAGATCGAGCTGCCCGACAAGGACGCTTTCAAGGAGTTGCTGGCCGGAACGGGCGGCCGCGCCGTGTCGACGACGATGGCGTTCGTGCGGGCGCTGACGATCCTGCTGCGCGACAAGGCCCTGGGCAAGTACATCGTGCCCATCGTGCCCGACGAGGCCCGGACCTTCGGTATGGAGAGCTTGTTCCGGCAGGTGGGGATCTACTCGCATCAGGGGCAGCTCTACGAGCCGGTGGATTCCGATAGCCTGCTGTACTACAAAGAAGCGCAAGACGGACAGATCCTCGAGGAAGGCATCACGGAAGCGGGATCGATGGCCTCCTTCATAGCGGCAGGCACGGCGTACTCCACGCGCGGCATCCCGATGATCCCGTTTTTCATCTACTACTCCATGTTCGGGTTCCAACGCATCGGCGACTTGGTCTGGGCGGCGGGCGATATGCGCTGCAAAGGCTTCCTTGTCGGGGGCACCGCCGGCAGAACGACCCTGAACGGCGAGGGCCTGCAGCATCAGGACGGGCACAGCCACCTGCTGTTCCAGGTCGTTCCGAACGTAGTCTGCTACGATCCCGCATACGCGTACGAGCTGGCCGTGATCATCCGCGACGGCATCCGCAGGATGTACGTCAACCGAGAGAGCATCTTCTACTACCTCACCGTCGAGAACGAGAACTACGCCATGCCCGCGATGCCGGAGGGGTGCGAGGAAGGCATCCTCAAAGGCATGTACAAATGCCGCCCGACGGACAAGCCGGATGCCAAACTGCGGGCGCAGCTCCTCGGGAGCGGCGCGATCCTGAACGAAGCCGTCAAGGCGCAGCAGTTGTTGGCGGATGAGTTCGGCGTGGCGGCCGACGTGTGGAGCGTGACGAGCTACCCAGAGTTGCGTCGCGACGGACTGGAATGCGACCGGCGGAACTTGCTCGAACCCGGGCGGCAGCCTGCCGTGCCGTACTTCACGCAATGTCTCAAGGACGAACCCGGTGCTATCGTGGCCGCGTCGGACTACATGAAAGCGCTGCCGGACCTGGTGACGCGGTGGGCGCCGCGTCCGATGACCTCGTTGGGAACCGACGGCTTCGGGCGCAGCGAGTCGCGCGAGGCGCTGCGCGACTTCTTCGAAGTCGACGCGCGCTACATTGCGCTGGCTGCGCTCAACGATCTGCGACGTGACGGCCAGATCAAAGCGGAAGTCGTGAAGCGAGCGATCAAGAAGCTCGAGATTGACCCCAAGAAACTCAACCCCATGACGGCCTGAGTTCGGGCCCCAGTCAACCAAGGGAATCGTACATGGCCACAGAGTTCAAGCTGCCTGAGTTGGGTGAGAACATAGAGCGCGGCAACGTCGTCCGCGTCATGGTTTCCGTCGGCGACACCATCGAGGTCGAACAGCCGGTGTTGGAGATCGAGACGGACAAGGCGTCGCTGGAAGTGCCGTCATCGGTCGCGGGACGCGTCGCGGAGGTGCGCGCGCAGGAGGGCAAGCCGCTCAGCGTCGGCGAGGTGGTGCTGGTCGTCGAGTCGGGCGCTGACGGTTCCGCAAAGGAGAAGCCCGCGGACGAGGCGAAGGCGGCCGCCAAGCCTGAGGCGGAGGAGGAGAAGGCCAAGGCGACGGCCGAAGCCGCGCCGAAGTCTGAGGTGAAGCAGGAGCCGGAGGAGACGGAGGAGACGGCCGAAGCGTCGTCTGAGGCCAAGGAGAAGGCGGGCGCTGGCGAGTCCGCCGAATCCGCCGATGATGCGGAACAGGCGAGACCGGAGGAAGCGCCGCCAGCCGCAGCGCGACCCGGCTCGACCCAGGGCGTGGGACCGGTTCCCGCATCGCCGAGCGTGCGGCGGCTGGCGCGTGAGATCGGCGTCGATGTGCACCAGGTGACCGGAACGGGCCAGGGCGGCCGGATCACGGAAGAGGACGTCAAGGTCTATGCGCGGCAGCTCAACACGGACGCCGCGCGCAGCGCCCCCATCGCATCGGCGACAGGGCCGTCGGGCGGCGCCCAGCCGCTGCCGGACTTCTCGCGTTGGGGTCAGATCGAGCGGTCCGAACTGACCGGCGTGCGTCGCCGCACGGCGGAGAACATGCGCCACGCCTGGCAGACCGTGCCGCAGGTGACGCAGTTCGACAAGGCCGACTGCACGGATGTGGATCGATTGCGCAAGCAGTACGCGAAGCAGGTCGAGGCGGCCGGCGGCAAGCTGACCATGACCGCGATCCTGCTCAAGGTGCTGCCCGGGGCGTTGCGGAAGTTCCCGCGGTTCAACGCCTCGCTGGATGCGGCCAACAACGAGCTGATCTACAAAAAGTACTGCCACATCGGCGTTGCGGTGGACACGGACCGCGGTCTGCTGGTTCCCGTGATCCGCGACTGCGACAAGAAGAGCATCGTCGAGATTAGCGCGGAGCTGACGGACCTCGCAGAACGTGCGCGGAACCGCAAAGTGACCCTTGATGAGATGCAGGGCGGGTCATTCACGATCAGCAACCTCGGCGGCATCGGCGGAACAGGGTTCACGCCGATCGTGAACTGGCCCGAGGTCGCGATTCTGGGCGTCGCCCGGTCGCAGACCGAACCCGTATGGCGCGACGGGCAGTTCGTTCCGCGCACCATGCTGCCGCTCTCGTTGTCGTACGACCACCGTGTGATCGACGGCGCCGACGGGGCGCGGTTCCTGCGGTGGGTATGCCAGGCCATCGAGCAGCCGTTCTTGCTGATGTTGGAAGGCGTTTGACGTGATCGTCCCGCGCACCGGGCCCACCGGCTCGGCGCGTGGACGGTGTCAGAAGCAGTGCAGCCGCGCTCGCGCGGCGGATACCCGGCTGTGCGCCGGGGGAGGGGACCGATGAAGTCCAAAGCTATCGTCGTGCTCGACGTGGGGAAGACGAACAAGAAGGCGCGTCTCTACGACCGCTCGTACAACGTGCTCGCCGAAGAGCGCGCCACGTTCGATCCGAAGATCCTCGACAACGGCCTTGAGGTGGAGGATACCGAAGGGCTGCTGACCTGGTTCAAGCAGGCGCTGAAGAAGCTGTCCGCCGACCACGAGATCCGCGCCATCGCGATCACCACGCACGGCGCCACCGTGGCCTTCCTGGATGCCGAGGGGCGCGCGGCGCACCCCGTGATCAGCTACACCGCGGAACGCGGCGCGGAAGTGCAGGAGGAGTTCTACGCGAAGTACGGCGACCGGGCCGCGCTGCATCGGGCGACGAGTACGCCGGACGTGGGTTTCGCGAACATGGCGAAGGTGCTGTATTTCACCAAGACGCGCCTGCCCGAGACGTGGGAGCGCGTGGTCCACGCGCTGTTCTATCCCGCCTATCTCGGCTATGAGTTGACCGGTGTGCGCGGCATGGAGCCTACCTATCTTGGAAACCACTCCTATCTGTGGGATTACTCGGCTAAGACGTGGAGCGCCGTCGGCAAGGATCTTGGCGCTGATCGCCTGTTCCCGGAGGCGTTCAAGAACCCGTGGGATGCGCTCGGACCGGTGAAGCCCGAGATCGCGTCCGCGTGCGGGCTGCCCGCCGACTGCCAGGTGACGCTCGGCATCCACGACTCAAACGCGAACCTGCTGCCTTATCTGGCCCAGGGCTACGAGAACTTCCTTCTCAACTCGACCGGCACCTGGTGCGTGCTGATGCGTCCCGCCGATTCGCCGGAGCTGTCGGATGCGGAGATCGAGGCGAAGGTGTTTTTCAACCTCGACGCCTTCGGCAGGCCGGTGCGTACGCTCATCTTCCCCGCCGGCATGGAGTATGACACGTTCCGTGCGTTCGGCGCCGGGAAGGACGAGAGCGACGCCGACACGGTGCGGCGCGTGGCGGCGGAACGCAGCCTGTTCGTCATTCCGGGCGTGATGCCCGACGCCACGGCGTTCCCCGGCGCGACGCCGCGGGTGGTCGCGGGCGACGCGGTGCATCCGCTCACGGAGCTGAAGGCGAGCGGTTCCGGGGCGCTGGCGGATCTCGGTCAGGAGTACTTCGGCGCGCTGAACCTGAGTCTGGCGATCGCGACACGGAAGATGCTTCAGTGGTGCGACGTGCAACCCGGAACGACGGTCTTCATCGAGGGCGGATTCGCCAACAATCGACCCTATTGCGAACTGCTGGCGACGTTGTGTCCGGATCAGGAGTTCGTGCTCACGAACGTGAAGGAAGGCACGTCGTTCGGCGCGGCGCTCACCGCGTGGATGCTTGCCGAAGGCCGTTCGCTCAACGAGATCGGCGAGGAGTTCACCATTGAGACCACGCCCATCGAAGCGCAGGACTTCGGGGATCTGGCCGCGTACATTGACGCGTTCGGAGCGCTGCTGGACGCCTAGCGCCGGCGCGATGACCCATCGCATGGCCCATTGAATTGCGCGCGGTGACGCGCGGTATGCACAGTGCGCCCGCGGGGCGAGGAGATAGTACGTTCATGGCCGAGAAGACGAAGACGCAGCTTGCCGTCGTAGGCGCGGGTCCCGGCGGATACGCCGCTGCGTTTCGCGCCGCTGACTTGGGGATGGAAGTCGCCCTGATCGACACCGAGCGCAACCCCGGCGGAGTCTGCCTGTACCGCGGCTGCATTCCCTCCAAGGCGCTGCTCCATGTGGCCAAGGTGTTGACCGACGCCAAGGAGGCCGCGCACTGGGGGATTCAGTTCGCCGAACCTGAGATCGACTATGACAGGTTGCGAGCGAGCAAGGACGAGATCGTCGCGCAGATGACCAGCGGGCTCGGCCAACTCACCCGGGCGCGGAAGATCAAGTTCATCCAGGGTCGGGCGAGTTTCGAGGACAGGGAGACGTTGCGCATCACGGCCGAGGACGGCGCGGAGCAGTACCTGGCTTTTGATCACGTGATCCTGGCTACGGGGTCCCGTCCCAGCACCATTCCGAACATGTACATCGACTCTGAACGCGTCATGAGCTCCACGGGCGCGCTGCGGCTGCAGGACATCCCCGAGTCGTTGCTGGTCGTCGGCGGCGGGTACATCGGCCTCGAGCTGGGCTCGGTCTACGCCGCGCTGCAGTCCAAGGTTACCGTCGTCGAGATGGCGCCGCGGCTCCTGGCGGGGGCCGACGAGGACCTCGTTGAGGTGCTGGCGCGCCGCATCGAAGTCCTCATGCACGAGATCCTCCTGGGAACCAGAGTGCGCTCGATGAAGGAGACCAAGGCAGGCATCGCCGTGGAGCTCGAAGGAAGCGACGGCGCGGTCGAAGACCGCGTGTTTGACAAGGTGCTGGTCAGCATCGGTCGCCGACCTAACTCGAGCGGACTGAACCTGCAGGCCACCGACGTGGAAGTGAACGACAAGGGGTTCGTGGTTGTGGATGCGCAGCGACGCACCGCGGAGCCGAAGATCTACGCGATCGGCGACCTCGTAGGGGATCCCATGCTGGCGCATAAGGCCTCGCACGAAGGGCGTGTGGCCGTGGAGGCCATCGCGGGCCGCAAGGTCGCGTTTGAGCCCAACGCAATTCCGGCGGTCGTGTTCACCGATCCTGAGCTGGCCTGGACCGGGATCACCGAGACGGAAGCGGAGGCCAAGGGCATCGAGGTCGAGATCGGGAAGTTCCCCTGGACCGCATCGGGCCGTGCGTCGACGCTGCACCGGACGGATGGCCTCACGAAGATCCTGAGCGAGCCCGGCACGGGACGCGTCCTGGGCGTAGGCATCGTCGGCAGCGGCGCGGGCGAGCTGATCACGCAGGGAACGCTCGCGATAGAGATGGGCGCGACCGTCGATGACGTGCAGTTGACCATTCACCCGCACCCGACCCTGTCTGAGACCGTCATGGAAACGGCCGAGACTATCTTCGGTCAGAGCACGCACCTGTACAAGCAGAAGAGCAAGGGCAAGGGCGAGAGCAAGGCCTGACCCGGGGGCGGGCCTGGAGGCGGCGCGCATGACGGGATCAGGCCCGCAGCGCGAGACGCGCGATCCGGCCGCGGCGTGGGAAGGCGTCGCTTCGGCGCTGCTGATCTACGGGGCAGCCTACCTGATTGCCGCGGCGGTTGTCCCCCGACTGCTTGGCGACGCCTCCGGGCGTCCGGACGACGGGCTGTACCGGTCCGTGTTCGTGCTGATCGCGGGGTGCATCGGCGGCGCGCTGCTCGTTGCGGCGGCGGCCCGGCGACCGGCGATTCGCGCGATCTACTCGAGCGACGCCGCCCCGGCGAAAGGCCCGCGGCGCTGGTCGGCGGCGGTCCACCTGCCGTTGATCGTTGCGTACCAAGTCGGCGTGTGGGCCGTGCGGCGCGCGGTCACCGGCGCCGCCGAGGATCCCATGATCGCGCGACTGCTCGACACCGCGCCGACGGTTCTCCTGCCCCTGTTCGCGATCGGCGTCGTCGGTCCGATGTACGAGGAGTTCTTCTGGCGCGGGCTTGTGCAGGGCGCGCTTTTGCGGGTGTTCGGTTCCGCGTTGCCGGCGGTGCTGCTCACATCGGCCCTCTTCGCCGCGTCGCACATCGGCTACCCGCCGCTCCAGCAGTTCTACATGCTCTGCTTCGGGGCCTACCTCGGGCTCGTCCGGCACGCATCGCGGTCGCTGTCCGTTCCGATCTGTCTGCACGTCGCGTGGAACCTGCTGCTCTTCGTCCCTGCGTTGTGATGCCCGCGGTCCGGCCGCGATGTGCGGGACCCTCGTGCTACACTGAACCGAACGCAAGGAGTATCGGCTCATGGAGAGAAGACCGCTGCGCATCCTGATTCTGGGGGCCGGGGTCATCGGTCGCGTGTTTGCGGCGCAGTTGCACCGCGGCGGCCACCACGTCACCGTCCTGACCCGACCCGATCGTGTTGAGACGCTGCGCGTTCGAGGCATCCGGCTCGCACGTCCCCGCGGCCTCTTGAGCAGTGTGGTTCGCGGCGTCACGTTCGTCGATCACGTCGACCCGGCCGAACGGTACGACTACTGCTTCGTGTGCTTTCGAGGCGACCAGCACGCCGAGTTCGCGGCGCTGGCCTCCGAATGGGACACGCGCAGCATGCGAGCCGTGATCTGCTATCCGGCGTGGCGCGCCACGCTCGCGCCGTTGGCCGGACGGTTCGGCGAGCTGCACTACGCTTTGCCGGGCGTGAGCGGGTTCTACAGCGGCGAGGAGGTGAAGCACCGGCTCGGAACCACCCATGTCGCGCCGTTGTTCGGCACGAAGACCTCCGCGGCGACGCGGCTCTGCGTCGTGCTTTCCATGGCTGGACTTCGCGGCTGTCTGACGCCGAACCTGCTCGACAAGTTCCAGGTGCAGCTCGCGGTCGCGCTGCCATTCCTCCTGGCGCTGTCGCTGCACGACTACAACTACCGCGCCGCGACGCGCGACCGTGCGGCGATGGAATTGGCCGCCGGGGCCCAGAAGGAGTGTCTGGCGATCCTGGCGGAATCCGGGGAACCGCTGGTCGGCGCCGCCGCGTTGACGCGACACCTGCCGACGCCGCTCTCCGTCGCGCTGATGTCGGCCTCCGGGTACGTCGTGCGAGGGTTTCTGCGCGACATGTTCGAGGTGCATTTCCGGAAGGTGCACCGGCAAGCCTACGTGATGTTGCGGGAGCTGAACGCGTGGGACGCCGGCCACCGGGTTCCCGCGCCCTATCTGCAAGAGCTCTTGGCGCGCTGCGCCGCAAAGCAGGAGAAGTTCTGAGTGACGACGGTCTACCAGGAGCCGGCCTACTACGAGCTGGCGTTCTCGTTCCGCGACATCGACGGCGAAGTGGACGCGCTCGCGGCGATCGCGGAACGCTATGTCGACGGTCCGGTGCGCTCCGTATTCGAGGTCGCATGCGGATCGGCGCCGCATCTGCCCGCGCTGCTGCGCAAGGGCTATCGCTATTGGGGCCTCGATATCAGCGAACCGATGCTGGCCTACGCCAGGGAACGCGCCGCGGCCTTGAACGGGTCGGCGCGGTTCCTCCAGGGATCGCTGGCGGATTTCGCGCTCCCGGAACAGGTGGACCTTGCCGTGGTGTTTCTTGGTTCGTTGTATGTGACGAGTACGGCGGAGTTGACGAGCCACTTCGACGCCATGGCCCGTGCGCTGCATCCGGGCGGTCTGTATGTGCTGGACTGGTGCGTGGACTTCGCCCCCGGCGTCGACATCGTCGACACATGGGAAGAGGAGTCCAACGGCGTATCGGTGCAGGTGACCTATACGTCGCGAAGCATCAGCCGATTGGAGCAGACCTATCGCGAGCAGCTCACGCTGGAGATCGATGATCACGGCCGTCGGTTCACGCTCGAGGAGGAGTCCGTGAAGCGGGCGATCTATCCGCAGGAGTTTCTGCTCTTCCTGCGGGCGCGCGATGATTTCGAGCATGTGGGCTGGTGGCCCGAATGGCGGATGGACGCGCCCGTCGACGGCATCGAGGGCATGGGTAGAGTGGTGACCGGGGTACGGCGACTGGGATGACGATCAAGTGGAGTCGGGACAGGTTCCGATTCGATGTGGGCGAGGTGGTCCGACACGTTCGGTATGACTACCGCGCGGTGGTCCTTTCCATGGACGCGGGGTGTCGCGCTTCGGACGCGTGGCGCCGCGGCGACCGCACGCGACCGCGACGCGACCAGCCCTGGTACCACGTGCTTGACGAGGACGGCGACGAACGCTATGTGGCCGAAGAGAACCTCGAACCGGATGCGTCGGGCGAGGAACTGGACACGCCGCTGGTGCAGTACATATTCCCCGCGTTCGTCAACGGGCGGTACTACCGCCAGAGTATGAACTGACCGTGTCGACCGGCGCGCCGAGCGACGCCGCATAGGCCGCCAGCCGACCCCGCGCCTCCGCCTCGTGCTCGATCGTCATGAGCTCCGGACGCAGCGCGTCGAACCCGGGCAGATCGCCGAGGTAGCCGCGGTAGTGCTTTCGGAACTCACGTACGGCGCGGGCTTCGCCCCGGTACGCGGCGGTCTCCCGCAGCAATGCGATGCACATCCCGATGCGCGTCGCTGCGTCGGGAGGAGGAAGCCGCTCGCCCGCGTCGAGCAGGTGTCGCGTCTGGGCGAAGATCCACGGGTTGTGGATGGCCCCGCGCCCGATCATCACGCCGTCGCAGCCCGATTCGAGCATCCGCTGGGCGTCCTCGGCAGTGCGCACGTCGCCATTGCCGATGAGCGGGAGGGACGTCGCCTCGCGAATCCGGGCGAGCCACGACCAGTCCGCGTCGCCGGTGTAGCCCTGCTTGCGGGTGCGGCAGTGGACCGTGAGCGCTGCGGCGCCGCACTGCTCGACCATCCGCGCGACCTCGAGGATCACGACGTTGTCGTCGTCCCATCCGAGCCGCGTCTTGATGGTGACCGGCACGGGGCTGACCTCGACGACTGCGCGCACGACCGACTCGAACTTGGCCAAGTCGCGGAGCAACCCGGCGCCGTCGCCCCGGCCCGCGATCTTTTTCACCCAGCATCCGCAGTTGATGTCGATGAGGTCGGGCCCGGCTTCAGCGGCCCGCAGAGCCGCCTGTTGCATGCGTGGTTCGGCGCTGCCGTAGAGCTGGATGCCCACCGGTCGCTCGTCGTCGGCGATGTCCAGCCGCTTCTCCGCGCGCTTCGCTCCATGCACGAGCTGGTCGCTCTGGACGAACTCCGTGAACACGAGGTCGGCCCCTTGGGCTTTGCAGATGCGACGAAACGGCAGATCCGTGACATCGTCCATCGGCGCCAAGGCCAGGATGGGGCCCTTCGGAGGGCCCACGTCTACGGCGCCGATGCGCATCAGTCGCGAACCTCCCGCTCGCTGTCGGGCGTCGGCGCGACAAGGCTGCGCAGGGCGTCAAGCGCAGCGGCGAAGTCCTCCGGCGGATCGCTGGTGAACGACAGGCGCTCGCCGGTGCGCGGATGGGTGAACCCCAGCAAACGCGCGTGGAGGGCCTGGCCGTCCAGCGCCTCGAGTCGCGTCCGCACCGCGGAGGGCACGGGCCAGTCCTCGAAGCGGGTTGCGCCGTAGACCGGGTCGCCCAGCACGGGACGTCCCGCGAAGCGCAGATGCACGCGGATCTGATGCGTCCGACCTGTCTCCAGCTCGAGCTCGACCAGCGACGCCGCGCCGAAGCGCTCGAGCACCCGGAACCGGGTCGCCGCGTCGCGTCCGCGGATCCCCGTCACCGACATGCGTTTCGGATCAACGAGGCTGCGGCCCACGGCGGCCACGATTCGGCCCGTGTCCTCCGGGAACTCGCCCCGAACGAGCGCGACATAGCGCCGGTCGAAGGTGTGCTCGCGCGCCTGTTGCGACAGGTGCAGAAAGGCCGGGCGCGACTTGGCGACGACCACGATGCCCGAGGTGCATCGGTCAAGGCGATGCACGATGCCCGGCCGATCGGGGTCGCACCCCAACGCTGAGAGGTCGCCGCAGTGGTGCAGTACGGCGTTCACGAGCGTGCCCGAGTAGTGGCCCGGCGCGGGATGCATCACGAGGCCGGAGGGCTTGTCGACGACCAGCACGTCCTCATCTTCGTGCAGAATGTCGAGCGGGATGGCTTCAGGGGCCAGGGAGGTCGTGGGCGCGGGCGGGATCGCGGCGGTCACGTGCTCGCCCGCGTTCAGCAGCCGGCTGGGCCGTGTGCAGATGCGTCCCGCCACCTCGACGAGTCCATCCTTCACCATCCGTTTGACGAACGACCGCGAGATGTCCTCGATCTGCTCCGACAGGTACACGTCGAGTCGCAGACCGGCGTCCGCATCCTCTACGATGGCCTCAAACTGCTCCATGGATTTCCTTTGCGTCGCGGTCCTGTCACGCTGCGCGGGCGTGCGGCAGGAATCAGATCGCCGTCGGCTGCAGGACCTCGGCCGATCCGTCGCGGTAGACCATGATGAGGTCGCGGTCCGCCGCGCGGCTTCGCGAGACCGACAGCACGCGCCGTGCATTGGGGGCCGTGGTGTCCGCGGAGGCCGCCTCGGCGGCGGCCCGGTCGTCGAACACATCGATGGCGATGTTGTCGTACGCGTCGAATTCGCGGCGCAGATGCCGGCCCAGCGCGATGAGCGCATCGCGCGGGATGCCCTCCGCCACGACGCAGATCATCCCGGCGAGTGACGAGACGTCGTCGCCGAGTTGCGCCGCGACCTCCGGCGACCGGCCCCATTCGCTGACGACGTCGTAGTGAACGACCTCCGACCCGGAGGCGGATATGGCGGACTCGGCGGGGCCCGCGGGCGCTTCCGCGCTATCAGCAGCGGGCGGGGCGGGTTCCTCTGCGCGACGCAGTTCCTCAAGCACCTCGCGTCCCGGTCGCGGGACGATCGGCGTCGCCGCGTCGCCGCCCTGGGCATACAGCCGCCGGACCTCGTCGCGCAGCGCCGCGTTCTCCTCTTCGAGTCGGGCCAGGGCGTTGGCGGTCTCGGTCTGCACGCGTTGCTCCAGTCGATTGAAGTCGGCGCGGAGTCCGTCGAGCGCGTCCCTGAGCACGACCAGTTCGGATGCCGGCGCGAGTCGGTCGCGTGCAGGGGCGTCTTCGCCGGCGTCTTCGCCGTCCCTCCGATCCTCGTCCGAGGCGACCGGGAGGACATCGCCCATCACGGCCTCGACCATCGATTGGAACGCGTCGACCTCAGCCCGGCGGCGGTCCCACTCCGATCGAGTGACGACCTGCGTCGGATCGAGCGGGGGAGGCGTCGACTCCTCCGGACCCTCGGCCGCGGGAGACGTCGGCGGTGCGTCGGGAACGGGCAGCAGCGCGGGCGCGGGGCTCTCGCGCGTCGCGTAGTACAACGCTGCGCAGGCAAGGAGCGCCGCCGCTGCGGAGAGCGCGGTCAGCGTGCGCACAGCCGTGCGCAGCGGGGCGTTTCGGTCTGCATCGCTCGCGGGCGGGGGCGTCTCGGATGGCGGCGGAGTCGATGCGCTCATGTTCTGATCAGATCTCGCCGTTCTTGCGGCGCGTGTTACTCAGCACTGAACTCGATGAGGCTGTGGACCGGGCGCGGGGCCAGGCGCTTGCGGCCGCCCAACGGGGGCAGCTCGATCACGAAGGCCAGCTCGACGACCTCGCCGCCGAGGCGTTCCACCAGTTGGCAGGCCGCCTGCATCGTGCCGCCCGTCGCCAACAGATCATCCACGAGCAGTACGCGGTCGCCGGGCTTGACGGCGTCCGCATGGATCTCGAGGACGCCCGTGCCGTATTCGAGGTCGAACTCCTGTTCGATAGTCTCGGCGGGCAGCTTCCCCTTCTTGCGCGCGGGGATGAACGGCAGCCCCATCGCGTAGGCGAGGGCGCCGCCGAAAATGAATCCGCGGGCGTCCGCCCCCAGGATGGAGTCGACCCGCTGCGGCGCATACCGTTCGCGCCAGCCGTCCACGATCTGTTGCAGTGCGCACCCGTGTTGCAGCAGGGTGGTGATGTCCTTGAACTGCACGCCGGGCTTGGGAAAGTCCGGCACGTTGCGCACGATCGCGGCCAGATCAAGGACTTCGGTGTGCTGAGTCATGGTCGAGGTCTCCGAAAGGGGATGGGAGGAGCGCCAATCCGGGGCCGCGCTTCTCTCGAGTGTGTTCAGCCCTGGAACTGCTCTTTGTTCTCGTCGACGATACTGCGAAGGCGTCGCATGGCGTCCTTCTCAATCTGCCGAATCCGCTCGCGGGTGAGACCGAACTGCCGGCCGGTCTCCTCGAGGGTGTGCGCACTGGAGTCCGTCAAGCCATAGCGGTAGCGCAGTATGTTCGCTTCGCGTTCGGTCAGGCGCCCCATCAGCTCCTCGAGCTCCTGGTCCCGCTCGAACTGGACGATCGCCTCGTCGATGCGGGTCGGCTGCACGCTCTCCGGGATGCCTCGGCCGTCGTCCTCGCTCACGGAGTCCATGTTGTCCAACGGAGCGATCTCGTGCACGAAGTTCTGGATCTTCTGCGCCTCCGCCGTCTTGATTCCGAGCGCTTTGGCGACCTCCTCGACTTCGGGATACTTGCCCGACTTCTTGTAGAGCTCTTCCGCGGCCTTCCGGTAGCGTGCGATGTTGTCCGTGACGTAGACCGGGATGCGTACGGTGCGCCCGTAGTTGGACAGCCCGCGCGTGATCGCCTGGCGTATCCACCATGTGGCATAGGTCGAGAACTTGCACCCTCGCTCCGGGTCGAACCGCTCCACGGCCTTCATCAGACCGAGGTTTCCCTCCTCGATGAGATCCTGCAGGGGCAACCCGTAGTAGAGGTACTTCTTCGCGATGCTCACCACGAGCCGCAGGTTCGACACGATGAGCTTGCGCCGCGCGGCGCCGACGCCGCGTTGCGCTTCGCGCGCCAGACGCAGCTCCTCCGATGCCGAGAGCAGCGGGATCTTCGAGATCTCGGCCAAGTACAGGCTAAGCCCGCTATCTCGTTCGTCCGACATCGAGTACCGTCCTGCGCATTGTTGCGTTCGCGCCGCAAACCGCCTGGTCACCGCAAGAGCATCGGGTTTCGGTCTGTCGGATCGCCGACGGAAGAAACCCCCTGCCGCGATCATTCTAGGGGACACCCCCGATCGGTTCAAGGCGCCGCCGTCACCGATCACGGCGCGTCGTCAACCTGGAGGCGTGTCGCTCCTTCTTTGGAAGAGCCGCGACGGCAGGGCGGCTATTCCCTGCAGGCGAGCTCGGGCGCCTCGGAACCGCCGATACAGGATTGGGCAGGCATCGTTTGTTCCGACTATAATCCCTGTGTAGAGAACAGAGGGGAGGAGTCCCCGGGAGGCGTGCCATGTTCAGCAGTAGCCACATCCTGTTTCCGACCGATTTCTCCCACTATGCGATGAACGCGATGAAGTACGCTGTTGCGATTGCGAAGGCGTTCGAGGGGGAGGTTCACGTCGTGCACGTGCTCGACCCCGCGCTGTTCAACGTGGGGGGAAGCCATGGCGCGTGGCTGACCCGCAGCGATGCCGAGTCGCTCGAGAAGACCATGCGGAGCAAGGCGGAAACGCGTCTCGAGCACTTGGTCCAGCGGATTGCCGAGGAAGGCGTCAAGGCCCATTCCCACATCGCATTCGACAAGCCCGCCCGAGGCATCATCGCGTTATCCGAGGAGCTCGAGTGCGACATGGTCGTCATCGCGACGCACGGCCGCACCGGGTTTGACCATCTCGTGTTCGGCAGCGTGGCGGAGCAAGTGGTGCGACGCAGCCAGGCGCCCGTTTTGAGCGTGAAGCACGCTGTGCACGACTTCGTGTCTGACGGCAGTCTCGAGTTGAACGTCTCCCGGATCCTGTTTCCGACGGACTTCTCCGAGTCCGCGGACCATGCGCTGCCGTATGCCGCCTCACTGTGCCGTGAGCTTGGCGCCTCGTTGATCCTGTTCCATGCCGCCGAGCTTCCCGTCGTGTTGCCCGAGTTCATGCCGGATTCCGCAGCGACGGTGGGCGCCGACATGCAGGCCCTGGCCCACGAGTCGCTGGAACGGCAGAAGGAGGCGTGGAGCGGCATCCCGGTTGAGACCGAGGTCAGTCCCGGCGTGCCCTATCGGGAGATCTGCGCCGCGGTCGAGCGACTGAACGTGGACCTCATCGTGCTGCCGACCCATGGCCACTCGGGGTTGGGGCACGCACTGTTCGGAAGCGTCGCGGCGAAGGTGGTGCGCCGGGCATCGTGCCCCGTGCTGACCATACGGCCGGGGAACTCCGGTTCGCAGAGGAAGAAGTAGGAAGTGAGGCGTTGCGCGCTGTTGGCCTCAATCGGCGCGGGTGGATGAGGGGCGCGGGCGCGCCGATCGCCGCAGGCGGGCCGGGGCGGTCTGCTCGCGCAGCAGGCGCGCCATACGGATCGCGTCCTCGCTGCGAAGCATCTCGAGTCGCCGGAGCGCCGCGAGCGCCGAGCGCTCGTCGCCGGCGGCGTTGTAGATCACCCCGAGGTAGTAGTAGACCATCGGATCGTCGGCGCCCATCCGCACGCAGCGAAGCAGGATGCGCACCGCTTGGGCGTGGTCGTCCATCTCGTAGTACGCCGCGGCGACGCCCGCCAGCGGACGCCAGTCCTCGGGGGCGAGTTCCGCGGCCTGGGTGTAGGCCTCGACGGCCTCCGGGAGTCTGCCGAGCTCGAGCAGGCACTTGCCCAGCAGCATCCGATAGGTGAGGCAGTTCGGGTCCGATCGGACGGCCTCCCTGCAGGAATCCACGGCCGCGTCTCGCTTGAGGCCTCGACACTGGGCGAGCGCCAGGCAGTACCAGGCTTCCGCGAAATCCGGCGCGGACGCGACCGCCCTCTTGTAGTCCAGCTCCGAACGGGAGTAGCGCCCCATGTCGAACGACAGGTTGCCCAGCGCGAAGTGCGCGGCGCTGTGGCTCGGATCAACGCGAAGCGCCTCCCGGAACTTCTCCTCGCCCTCCTCCCGACGTCCCAGCATGACCAGCGTGTCGCCCACCCGCACCCGCGCCTGCGCCGACTTAGGGTCGCCATCGGCCCATTCCTGGAAGGCTTCGCGCGCTGCGTCGAACTGCTGCAGTATGGCGAGGACTTCGCCTCGTTCCGCCTGGATCCCGGCGCGGCTTTCGCGAGGGACCAGGCCCAGGAGGGCGTCGTAGGCGGCAAGCGCTTCGTTCATTCGGCCCAGGCGCTTGTAGGCGTCCGCCAGGCCGCGTCGCGCGACGGGGTCCGCGGGGCGGTGCGCCGTCACGCGTTCGAACAGCGCAACGGCCTCCTCCCAACGGCCCTTCCGCACGAGGCGTCTGGCGCGCCTGTGGGCGCGGATCAGGCCCGGCCTCTCCCAGATACTACGTAGTCTCACAGCAGCCTTCGTTTCCGTCGCATGCCGCGATGCGCCGGTTCCGCTTCGACGCCTCGCCGCATGCCCGCGGGCGCTCCGCTCAGGCGCAGGTGTCCCGATACCAGCGCACGAAGCGGGCGATCCCCTCCTCCATCGACGTCCGCGGGGCGTAGCCGATCAGCCGTTGCGCCTTCTCGACGGACGCATACGTGATCGAGACGTCGCCCGGTTGCAGGGGCCGCGGGTCAATCACGGCCGGCTTGCCCACCTGCCGGGCGATCAGATCGACCAGCTCCGCAAGGCTGGTCGTGTGGTGTTCGCCCAGATTCATCACCTCGTAGTCGAAGGGACGGTCCACACAGCGCACCACCCCGTCGATGATATCGTCTATGTACGTGTAGTCGCGCCGGGTCGAACCGTCGCCGAACATGGGCACGGGCTCCCCCTGCGAGACCAGGCGGACGAACTTGTGGATCGCCATATCGGGGCGTTGTCGTGGGCCGTACACCGTGAAGAACCGCAACAGCGTCACCCGTACGCCGTACACATGATGGTACACGTGCGCCTGTAGTTCATTCATCCGCTTCGTCGCCGCATACGGACTGATCGGGCGCGCCACCGGGTCGTCTTCCGTGAACGGGACCGCCGTCGACCCCCCGTAGACCGATGAGCTGGATGCGAAAACGAGATGACTGGGCGCGAAATCGCGGCATGCGTCGAGGATGTGCTGCGACCCGATCACGTTTACACGGTGATACATGTTGGGGTCTTGCAGCGAGGCGCGTACCCCCGCCCGCGCCGCGAGATGGACGACCACGTCCGGTCGAAACGCTTCGAACGCCGACCGGATCCGCGCTTCGTCGCAGATGTCCGCCTCTTCCAGCCGGAAGCGGTCCGATGCGAGCGCCGCGGCCAGGTTTCCGCGCTTGATGGCCGGGTCGTAGTTGTCGACCATGGCGTCCACGCCGAGCACGACGTCGCCCCGGCTGAGCAGCCGTTCGCATAGCCATGACCCAATGAAGCCGGCGGCGCCGGTGACAAGCACTCGTCTCATTGATCGACCTGTGGAGCCCTCTGCTTCGTGCCGGGGTTCGGCGACCGCGCCGTGGGGGTTCAGCTTCGTCGAAAGGGGATTGTATTTATAGCGTGTTTCGGGGCTATGTGCAACGAACCGTCGCGTCTCGCGGGAAGGCGCGAACGCCGCGAGACCCTACGGCGCTTCCTCGGGGGGCGGTGCGGCGCCCTCGTCGTCGTTCCTCTCGGACGCGAAGGCCGCGAGGGCTTCCTCGCGCGAGCCGTGGATCTCGAACACCCGGTGCATCCGCACGAGTTCGAAGAGCGACCGCACCGTCCGGCTGATGCCGCACAGGCGCAATCGCCCGCCGTCGGCGGAGATCTGGCGCAGGCACGACAGCAGGGCGCCGAGTCCTGAGCTGTCGACGAACTGCACGTCGGTGAGGTCGATGAGCACGGCTTGCCGGCCCGCGATCGCTTCCGACATCGCGTTGCGGAATTGCGTCGTGTTGCCCGCGTCCAAGTGGTTGCTCTCGACGTGGATGACGGTTACGTTACCGCTTTGTTCGACTCGCAGCTTCATCCGTTCGCAAAGCCTCCCTGTGTTCGTCGGGCTCCAGGCGCCAGACCAGACTCACGGTCTGCTCGCCGTTTCGGCCGGGCGCATACCATACCTCGTCGGTGGTCTGGTCGATGATGTACAGGCCGAAGCCGCCTTCGCGCGTGCTATCCAGCGCCGGCGTACGCGCCGCAGCGGGGGCGTAGGCGACGCCGCGGTGCGTCAACTGCACGGCGATCCGGTTCGGTTGCACCCGTCCCTCGAGTGTGAATGCGCCGTCCGCCCGTCCGTTGTACCCATGGCGGATGACGTTTGACGCGCACTCGTGCAGGGCGAGGATCACGCGGTCTCGCGTGCGGCCGTCCGTGTGCGCGTCGTCGCAGAGCTGGTTCGCGAACTCCCGAACGTGCGCCATTTCGGGATACGCGGCCGCCAGCTCCACGGTCCGCGGCCGCTGCGGGCCGTCGGTTTCGATCGCCACGCAGGTGAGGTCGTCAAGGAAGCCTTCGCCGCCGATGAACCGGGCCACCTCCCTGCGCAGCTCCTCCAGCATCCCGCGGGGTGTGCGCCAGTGGTTCGCTTCCACATAGGCCCGCAGCCGATCCTCGCCGAAAAAGACGCCCGACGGGTTGCGGGCCTCCGTAACGCCGTCCGAGTAGAACAGGAAGAGATCGCCGGGTTCGAATGGCGCATGCCGCTGTTCGTACCGTTCGTGCTCAGTGAAGCCCAACGGCACGTTGCCGCCCTCAAGAAACGTGCAAACGCCCGTGCTGCGTCGCAGATGAAGCGGCCGGGCGTGTCCCGCGTTGACGTAGGTCACAACCGGATGCGGAGCGAACCGGAACCGTGCGTACATCAGCGTGACGAACCGTTCCACCTCGATCAGTTGCGGCGTCACCTCGCGGTGCGTGTCCTGAACGACTCGCGCAGGGTCCGGCAGGATCGGCTCGCGCCGCTCCGTTTCAGACCCGCACGTCGACGTAGCGATGAGTTGCGTCAGCGTGCGCAACAGCGCGTTCTTGGTCGCGGCGCTCACCAGCGCCGCCGTGGCGCCCTTCCCCATGACGTCGCCGACGATGACGTCGAAGCAGTCCGGCTGCAACGGACACACATCGTAGAAGTCTCCGTCCAACTGCTCCGACGGGACGCTCAGCGCGGCCGCCGCGGCGCCGGGCAGGCGTTCCGGCGTCCGCCCGATGAGCAAGTGCTGCTGGATGCGCGAGCGCAGGTCGGCCTCGGCGCGCTGCACGCGCGCGAGCTCGGACTCGGCCCGCTTGCGCCGGGTGATGTCTTCGACGATCGACCAGACGCGCGGCCCCTCCGGGCTCTCAATCAGTGCGCCGTTCAGCAGCACGGGGACGCGTGATCCGTCTTTGCGGATGTACTCTTTCTCATACGGCCCATAGCGCCCGGTATAGCGCAGGATCAACTGGTTATCGTATTCACGCCCGTGATACTCCGGGGGCGTGATGTCCCAGAACGTCAGACGCGACAGATCCTCCGCGGTGTATCCGATGATGCGCAGATAGGCCGGATTGGCTTCGAGATACCCCCCGTGTACATCACTTAGCACCAGGCCGAGAGGCGACTCCTCATACATCAACCGGAACTTCTCTTCAGACCGTCGAAGCGCGTCTTCAGCGCGACGCCGATCCGTGACATCGCGGTCCACGCCGCGGAACCCGACCGCCTCGCCGCTCTTCCCTAACAACGGGACGCCGTTCGTGAGGAGGCGCACCGTGCCGCCGTCCTTCCTTCGGCGCCAGTTCACGAGATCCTTGACGGGCCTGCGTTCCGACACGCACTTCTCAAAAGCGGCGCGCGCGCGGTCGACGTTCTCGGGAAGGATCAGGTCGTAGAAGGTCCGGCCCGCCAGCTCGTCAGGGGCGTATCCGACGACCTCTTGCGCCCGGGCGGAGCAGTAGGTGTAGCGCCCTTCCGTGTCCACCTCCCAGATCCAGTCCGGCACGCTTTCCGCGATGTCGCGGAACCGGGATTCCGAGCGTCGCAGCGCATGCTCCGTCTGCGTGCGGGTCTGGATCTCGGATTCGAGCCGGACCAGCTCCCGGCGGATCCGGCGCGCGGCGCGTCGATAGAGGGCGGCCCCGACGCCGAGCAGCCCGAGCGTCGTTATCCCCGTCAGGATCCATTCGAACCGGCGACCTCCGAGGTCCCTCGCGTCGCCGGTCGGCGTGCCGGCATGTGCGCTGGATGCCTGCTCCGCGCGCACGCGGTAGCGCTCGTCGATCCCCTGCAGCGCCGCCGCGGCGAGCATCGCTGCGACAAGCATCGCCGCCCAGGCCGCTGCGAGCGGCCGCAAGGCGCGGTCGGCTTGGGTTCCATACGCCATAGGTCAGGGACTCATGCTTCGTCAGATGAGAAGCGGTCGACACGAACGTTCTGCGGCGATGGCTTCCGCACGCTCTGCAATCCCCAGGATGCAGCGCGTGTTCGATGCCCCCAAGTCTAGGACCGGACCCCGGCGCGTTCAAGCGATCTTTGTGCGGCGTCGCACTCTCGCTTTGCCGGGCCGCTACCGCTGCGGACGGAGCGCGACGAACGACGCCGCCGCGCAGATGATCCCAGCGGCCATCACACCTTGTCCGATGTAGACCCGGTTCATCATGCGGCCCAACAGCCGTTTCGCCGCGGCGAGCGTCAACTCGGGTCCCCCTGCCTCGCCGTCCGGGTAGCGGGCGGACAACACATAGGCGCCCGACGCGGGGATGTCGAACGCGCCGATCGCCGCGCCCGCGCGGTCGCCGATCGTGTATCGCTGCGCGCTCCACTCGATAGAGACGGGAATGCGTTCCTCCGATGCCGCCGCGCGCAGCGCGATCTCGATCCGTTCCACGGCCTGCGGGGCCTCGCCCGGCTGTTCCTTGGGATACTCGAGATACAGCGTGTAGGCGCCCGCTTCCGGCAGCAACCAGGTCGTCTCGCCCGGCGCTTGGGCGTGGAACAGGCTGTTCCGCATCCGAGCCGCGGCATCCGCGGCGATCCAGGACATCACGCCGGTCCCCAGCACGAGGAAGCAGACCGGAAGCGCGATGCGCAGGAACGGACGCAGCGATGGGCTGGACGTCGACACGGGCGATCTCCCCTGTACAGCGTATCGCGGGCCGAAATGGCCCCGGCGAGACGGCATCGTAGTGCATGGGCGGGCGCCCGGGCAATGCGCCCCATCCTCGAGGGCTGCGCGAAGTCGCCTCGACAATCGGCGGCGTGGTATCATTCGTCGTTTTCGCGACGATAGGAGTACGTTGATGAAAGAGCTGAAGGCGTTTGTCAGTGAGGCGCTGGCCGAGGATATCGGGCAGGGCGACGTGACCACGAGAGCGACGATCGACGAGGCGGCGCGGTGTCACGCGTGGATCATCGCCAAGCAGGACGGGATCCTCAGCGGCGTCCGGCCGTTTCGGATGGTGTTCGAGACCCTGAACGCCGATATCGAGCACTGGGAGGCGCTGCCAGACGGGGCCCACTTCAAGAAGGGGAGCCGACTCATCGAGTTCTCCGGTCGCACCCGCGCGATCCTGATGGGCGAGCGCGTGGCGCTGAACTTCCTCCAGCGCCTTTCGGGCGTCGCCACCCTGACGGGCGAGTACATCAAGGCGGTCGAGGGGTATGGTATCAAGATCTGCGATACCCGCAAGACCACGCCTCTGATGCGGAAGCTGCAGAAGGAGGCGGTGGTCCACGGCGGCGGATCGAACCACCGGTACGCCCTGTTTGACGGCGTATTGATCAAAGAGAACCACATCGTGGGCGCCGGCGGCATCCGGCAGGCCGTGGCGCGGGCGTCCGAAGGCACCCACCATCTCATGAAGATCGGCGTCGAGGTGACTACGCTCGAGGAGCTTGACGAAGCGGTGGAGGCCGGCGCCGAAGCGGTGCTGCTCGACAACATGGATCTCGATACCATGCGACAGGCCGTCGAGCGCCTGAAGGGAACGAAGATCATTACCGAGGCGAGCGGAAATGTCACCCTGAGCCGGGTGCGCGACATCGCCGCCACCGGCGTGCACCTCGTGTCGGTGGGCGCGCTCACCCACTCGGCCCACGCGCTTGACCTGTCATTGGTGATAAAGAATGCCTGATCCCCGACAGCGGGGCGCCACGGCGCTCGGACGCGGCCACGGCCTGCGCATCGGTCGGCGCATCCTGCACTACGACGCGGTCGACTCGACCAACTCGCGCGTGCTGGCGCTGCACGGCGACGGGGTGGTGGCGGCGGCGGAAGCGCAGACGGCTGGACGCGGACGCCATGGGCGGTCGTGGCACAGCGCGCCCGGGCAGGGGTTATGGATGAGCGTCGGGCTTGACCGCGCGATCGACGGGCTGCTGTTCGCCGCGGCGTTGGCCGTGCGCGACACTGTTCGCGACGCGCTCAGCGGGTGCGGCTGCGTCGTGTCGCTGAAGTGGCCCAACGACGTGCTGGTGGACGGCCGCAAGGCCTGCGGCATGCTCATCGAGCGGCGCGGCGGACGGACGGCGTTGGGCATCGGGATCAACGTGCACCAGCGGCGCGACGATTTCCCGGAGGAGCTCCGCGATCGCGCGATCTCACTCGATATGGCGGCCGGTCGCGAGCTGTCGCGCTGGAGACTGCTGCGCGCGCTGATCACGCATCTCGACCGCCGCATCGCGACCGTCGAGGCGGAGGGCGCGCTGGGCGCCTGGACCGAGTGGGCGGCCGCCTGTGCTATCGAGGGGCGGCGTATTCGGTCCGGGGAGGAGGAAGGCGTCGCGATCCGGCTCGACCGGACCGGGGCGATCATCCTCTCGACTCCGAAAGGCGTGCGAACGGTGGCCTGGGGCGACGTCATCGAGCAGCACGCGTTCTAGTCCGAGGAGCGAACGAGCCATGTTGCTTGTCGTAGACGTCGGAAACTCCCACACGGTGCTCGGCCTGTTCGAGGGCGAGGAGCTGCGAGCGCACTGGCGCCTTGTCACGTCCGTTCACCGCACCGCGGACGAGATCCGCGTGTTCATCGGCGCGCTTCTTCAGCAGAGCGGCATCGACCCGCGCGCGGTCCGCGGCTGCTGCATATCCAGCGTCGTGCCCCCGCTCAACCGCTGCCTCGATGAGGTCTGCCGTGGGATGTTCGGCGCGGCGCCCGTCATGGTCGGCCCGGGCATCCGCACCGGGATCGTGTTGCAGGTCGAGAACCCGAAAGAGGTCGGGGCCGACCGCATCGCGAACGCCGTCGGCGCCGTCGCGACGTATCCGGGACCGTTGATCCTTGTCGATTTCGGCACGGCGACCACCTTCGACGCCGTGTCCGATCGGGGCGAATACCGCGGCGGCGTGATTGTTCCAGGGATAGAGGCCTCGGCGGATGCGCTCTTCGAACGGTGCGCCAAGCTGCCGCGGGTCGAGATCAGCCGGCCGCCGTCTGTCATCGGGCGCGACACGGTGTCGAATATCCGTTCCGGCCTCACCTATGGCTATGCCGACTTGGTCGACGGCCTGATCGCGCGGATGATCCAGGAGATGGGAGGGCGGCCGACCGTCGTCGCGACCGGCGGGCTCGCCGCGATCATCGCGGAAATCGCCCAGCGCATCGACCATGTCGACCCCCTGCTGACCCTGCGCGGACTGCGGCTCCTGTTCGAGAAAAACCAGAGAGTTGAGGAATGACCCGAACTGCGCATACCGTTGCGGCCCTGCTGTTCGTCGCGCTCGTTCTGGGCGCGTGTGACCGGCCCGCGGACCCGTCTTCGGATGCGTCGACGCCCGCCGATGCGTCCACTGCGTCGACGCCGCCGCCTGAGGCCTCGGCCGAGGCGCCCGCCGACGCGGACTCAGAGCAGCCGGATGCACCCGGGTTCGCCGCGTCCGGAGCGGTCGAGTACTACCTCTACGATGAGCGGTTCGACCGCGCCGACGGCCCGGAACAACCCTCTTTCCGTGTGCGTACGCCGCACATGGAGTGGATCCGGGAGGGCGAGGACGCCGAGATCGGTACGGCGAGGTTTCGAGATGCGGAGGCCGTCATCTTCTCGCCGGATGGGCCCGACACCGTGCTCACGGCCGGCGAGGGGCTGCTGGACCCGGATGCCAAGTCGGCTTCGCTCACCGGAGGCGTGACGCTCGAACGCGGACCGCTCCGCGTCGAGCTCGACGACATCCTCTGGTCCGACGCGGATCACGTGGCGCGTTCCGACCATCCCGTCCGCATCGCCGACGGCGCCAACCGGATCGAGGCCGCTACCTTCGAGTACTACCCGGTCGACGAGATCATCAACCTGACGGGCGTCACGGGCACAGTGCTGCTCGAGCCGGTTCAGGAGTCGCCCGACGCCGGCGGCGATGCCGAGGCGCCCTCCGAAGTCAGCGCTGAGACGCCGTCTGCCCCGCCTGCCGCGCCGGACGGCGTCGCCGCCCTGACGGCGGACCCTGCCGCGCTCGCCGGAGCCGAGTTCCAGCGCATGGTCATCGAGAGCGCCCCGGTCGTCCGGATGGTTCGGCAACGGTTCGAGACGATCACAGGGGGCGTCGCTTTGTCGTTGCAGGCGGACGACCCGCACACGCCGCCGATGACAATGTCGGCGAGTGAGGCGAACTTTACATATCTGCGCGACGACGACATGCTCCCCGCCGAGATCACTCTGACGGGTGATGTAAAGTTGAGTGGTCAGATTGGCGAGATGGTATCACGCGTCGCCCGCTTGGATCTGGGAGAGAAGCGATTCCGGTTCGAGGGGGATGTAAAGGGAAGCACCCCGGATATCGAGCAGTTCGAGACCCAGCTCCTGACCTATGAGCCCGGCCTGATCACGCTGGAGGGCGATGTATACGTCAAGCACGCCGACGGCACGGTGCGCGCCGCGTCAGGTCGACTTGACGCCGAGGCGGACATCATGACCTTCTCCGGCGCGGTGCACCTGACGAACGCGGAAGGCGATATCCGCGCTGCGGAGGCGGTGCTGGACAACGCCCGCGACATGATGACCTTACGCGGCGGCGTCTCGGGCGATCTCTCCGAGATTCGCGGTTTCACGGCGGACTACATCCAGTACGCCCTGGGTTCGGGCGACGCGGACATGACGAACCTGCGAGTGAAGCGCATCGACCTTGGGGGCGCGGGGGCCGGGCCGCCGGCTGATGGCGCGCCGGAGATGAGCTTCTCGGCGATGTCGATTGATCGGGCGCCCAAAGTGCGGGTCGCGGGGCGGCGTGTGCAGCGGATCACCGGCGGCGTGGCCTTTCGGCTCACGCCCGCGGACCCGACGTTGGAGCCGCTCCGGGTGACCGCGTCCGAATCGCAGTTCGACTACGCGGGCGAAGGCGGCGGATCGTTGCCGACCGCCGTGCGTCTGGCCGGCGATGTCGAGGTTGTGGGACCGATCGCGGGGATGGACTCGCGGATCGCCTCCGACTTCGCCGAGATGAACCCGGAGAGCAAGCGGTTCGTGTTCCGCGGGGGCGTACGGGGGAGCACGCCGGACATCTCCAGTTTCAGCGCCGCGGCGTTGACCTACGCGGACGACATGATTCGTCTGGACGGGGCCGGACCCGACCAGCGGGTCGAGGTGGAGCATGAACAGGGCGTGATCGTGTCCGACCAAGCCGAAATGTCGATGGCGACCCGTATCATGGTGTTCACCGGCGCCGTACAGGGCAGCATGCCGCAGGTGCGCGGCGTGGTGGCGGATCGCCTCGTGTATGACCCCGCCGCGGGCAACATCTCGCTCGACCGTGCGAGCATCGAAGAGGTGCGTCGCGAATCGGATCAGCGTGACGGAGAGAAGGCGTGGTTGTTCGATGCGGACGACGTGACGGACTGGCCCGCCCTTATCCGTCGCCTGCGGTCGGGCGCGGACGCGTCGCGCCCCTCGCCCGAGGCCCGCATCTCCGGGTTGTTGCCGGACGCCGTTCGTCAGGCGTTGGGACGCATCTCTCCGGACCGCGCGCCGAATCCGTCCACGCAGGGAAGCATCCTCGCCGAGCTCAACGCGTTGCTCGCCCGTCCGGACCTGTACGATGCTGAGACTTGGGCCGGCGTCGGCGTACCGCCTGAGCTGACCGACACGCTCGCGGCCGCTTCCGACGGCGCCTCCGCGACCAAGGTCGCGCGGGCGAACCGGCGGCTGTTCGAAGCCACGTTCCCCGGCATCATCGCGGTCCACGATGAGACGGCGGAGCAGCCGAACGATGAAGACAGCGCGGGCTGAGCGCAAGGGGGCGGCATGGCAACGGTAGACGAGGGACAGGCTCCCCTTCTTCAGGCCCAGGGGCTGGTGAAGCAGTTTCGGCGACGGCGCGTCGTGAACGACGTGACCATCGAGCTGAGCGCGGGGGAGATCGTGGGCCTGCTCGGGCCGAACGGCGCCGGAAAGACGACGACGTTTCGGATGGCCGTGGGCCTGCTTCGGCCGGATGCCGGGCGCATTCGGTTTGACGGTCGCGACGTCACCCGCATGGCCATGTATCGGCGGGCGCGGGCCGGCATGGCCTATCTGCCGCAGGAGCCCTCCGCCTTCCGCAAGCTCACGGTGCGCCAGAACCTGATCGCCGTGATGGAGTACATGCCCATGCGTTCCGCCGAGCGAAAGCGTCGCTGCGACGCCCTGCTCGAGGAGTTCGGCATCGCCCACGTCGCCGACAGCCCGGCCTATGCCCTGTCCGGCGGCGAGCGGCGGCGCACGGAGATCTGTCGCGCGCTTGTCACGCAGCCGAAGGCCTTCCTGCTGGATGAGCCCTTCGCCGGGATCGACCCGATCGCCGTGGCGGACCTGCAGGGGATGGTCGCCTCGCTGAAGGAACGCGGCATCGGCGTGCTCGTGACCGACCACAACGTGCGCGAGACGCTCCAGATCACCGATCGGGCGTACATCCTGAACGAAGGTCGCGTGCTCGTGTCGGGAACCTCGCGCGCGATCGCCGAGGATCCTCTCGCCAAGCGGTTCTACCTTGGCGAGAAGTTCCGCATGGAGTTCGACGAATAGGCCGGGCCTCGCGCCCATCGCGGTCGGCGCGCGCACGAGTTCGAGGAGAAGGCGGATGCGCGTCATCAAGGCGTTCCAGGTTCTGCCGGAAGGGCGGATGAAGGACAGGCTGCGCTGCCTGTTCTACAACCGGCGGATGCGGCGCTACGGGTTGTCGATCAAGCGCGGCGCAGACGGCTTTGATGTCCAATATCGCCATGCGCGGGTCACCTATGACAGCAATCCGTACTATAAGGGTCTGGCGACCGTCGCCGGCTACTTCGAGAAGGGCGGCTTGCGCGCGGGCGACACGGTGATCGACGCGGGGGCCTGCGAAGGCGCGTTCACGTTGCTTGCCGCGCGGATGGTCGGCGAGCGGGGTCGCGTGATCGCGTTCGAGCCGGACCCGGAGAACGCCGCGCGCCTCGCGGCCAATCTGGCGCGGAACGATCTGCGGAACGTCTCGATCGTGCAGAAGGGGCTGTGGCGAGATGAACGCGAGTTGCGCTTCCACGAGGCGCTCGGGATGTGGTCAAAGGTGGCCGACGATGACGAGGAAGCCCCGAATGCCGCGGACGCGACCGGCCTCAGCGGCGTTCCCGTGACGGATCTGGACGGCGAGCTGCGCCGCCTGGACATCGGCTCGGTGGATTTCATCAAGGCCGATATCGAGGGGGCGGAACTGGCTTTTGTCGAGGGCGCCCAGGCGACGCTGACCCAGCGCCATCCGCGCCTCGCCATCGCGTCGTACCACATCGTCGACGGCGCGGAGACATGGCCGCGCCTCGAAGCGATGCTGCGGGACGCCGGCTACCGCGTCGAGACGGGCTTTCCCGAACACACCACGACGTATGCGTGGTTCGAAGGCGAGGCGTCGGCTACCTGACGGTGATAAGGGGCCGCAGTTTCACCATCGTTTTCGGCCCGATTCCGCTCACGCGTTCCAGCTCATCAATCGTGCGGAACGGCTGCGCGGAGCGGAACGCGATGATCCGTCCCGCCAGCGCGGGGCCGATGCCGGGCAGCGTATCCAGCGTCTCCGCGTCGGCCGTGTTGATGTTGACCAGTCCGTTCGTCGTGGAGGCGGTTGCGCCGCCGACGCCGCCCTCCGCTTCCTCGCCCGCGGCCGCCTGTTCCGGTCGCCATCCCGACACGGTGTACTGCGGGGGGTTCTGCGCGGCGCGCGTCCATTCCGCGGCGAAGGCGCGGCGGTCCGGACTGCGCGGATCCAGGTCGCCTCGCGGGACGTACAGCGTCGTGCCGTCCAGCAGCCGCGCGGCCAGGTTGATGTCCGCCAGCAGCGCCCCGTCCTCCGCGCCGCCCGCCTGGTCGATGGCGTCCCGGACCCGATCATCCGACGTGAACGTGTAAACGCCCGGACGCCGCACCGCGCCCATCACCGACACCACGACCTCTTCCTGGCCCGCCGCGGTCTCGCGCATGGGAGGGGGAGGAGGCGCCGGAACCCGTTGATCGGCCTCAGCGACATCCGGTTGGACCGGCGGCGCGACCGTCGCATCCGGGGGCGCGCTCGCACGCATGGACGCGCCCGGCGCCCCGGCGGACGGCACGAGCGGAAGCTCCTTCGCCGGTTCCGTTCCGCCCGCTTGCGCGATGATGAGCGCCACGGCGCCGAGTGCGATCGACCCCGATAGCGATAGTAAGACCAACTGCTCCTTGCGGGTGAAGAATCGGCTCAGCATCCATTCGCCCCCTTGCCATACCGTCGTTCACGGAGGCGAGTATAGGGGGTCGAGGCGCAGCGCGTCCAGTGGCGTCGGGATCGCGAGGGGGCGCAGCGACACGACCCCCGCGATGACGCCCGCTCTTACCGGTGATCCGAGGCGGTCCCGGCGGGTCAGGCGTCGGCCTCGGGTTCGGGGGGAGCGGTTGCGGGATCGGCCGACGCGGGCGCGTCCATGCGCAGGAGCTGCAGGTCATACGGCTCGCGATGGCGCAGGATGCGGACGATCACGCCGTCGTCCAGCGTCCAGAACTCGGTGAGATGGCCGGCGCGCTTCTTGAACCAGGTGTCCGCCGAAGTCTTCTGCTCGAGGATGATGTGGTTCGCTTCGAACGTTCCCGCGGGCACGGTGATTGATGTCTTGCCCAAGTGCCGGAACGCGATCGTATACGCGGCCAGCGCCTCGCCGCTGTTGTCCCAGTCGTAGACTTCAAGCGTGCGCTCGTCGCCGGTCTTGAGGTCGAGGCGACGCAGCATGATCTGCGCGACGAGATACGGGTCCGGGCGCGTATTCGGGTCGAACACGGCCCCGGCGGGCGTGGTCAGCGGCTTGGCGTCGAGGTCCTCGCGCACGCCGCGTCGCGTGACGCGTACGACGCCGTCCGTCATCTCCAGCAGCGTGCGGTAGCCCTCGGCGCCTTCCGCTCCAGGCTGGACGATGCTGTAGGTGTCCGTGGCCAGGCCTGCGTGCGACACGGCCTCGTATTGCGCGCCTCGCAGTTCACCGGAGACCGTCAGCGTTCCGTCCGCGCCTCGCTCGACCCGCACGGGCGCCGGTTCGGGCAGCTCGCCGCCCCGACTGAAATGCTTGTAGGCGCCGGAGAACACGACCTCGGCCGCGGGGACGGGAGCGTCCATTGCCTCCTCTTGCGCGTCAACGAGCCGCCAACCGGGCAGGGAGCAGGCCGCGAGGATTGCCGCGGTCAGCGCCCCTGCGAATGACAGGCGCGCGCGGCGGCGGAGCGTCTGGTCCATAATACGTCGCATGCGGGCTCCGAGCGGGTGCAGCGCGTTGGCGTGGCCCGGAGTGAGACGGAGCCTGGAAGCGGCCCCCGCCGTCGCGGCTGCCTGCAACAGCCCCTCGCAGTAGCGTTCGCCGTCCGCGATCTGGCTCGCCAGAACGACGTCGTCGCAGCAGTCCTCGCGCACGCGACGGAGCTGATAGACGACGGCCCAGTAGACGGGGTGGAACCACCACACCGCCAGCAGCGCGTTCTCAAGGGCGATCGTCCATAGATCGCGTCGGCGGTGGTGCGCCAGCTCATGGGCCAGGATCGCCTGGGCCTGCGGCGTGTCTATCTCGTCCGCGAGCCGCGTTGACAGACGTACGGTCGGCCGGAAGAGGCCGAACGCCGCGGGCGGCGCGTCGTCGCCGACCAGGACGCGCACGGGGCGCGCGAGCCCCAGTTGCTGACGGAGCTGGTCGACCACGGCCAGGATCGTTGGATCGGAGACGGGCATCAACCGACGGGCCTCCCGCGCGAGACGCCATGCCGAGAACGCGGTCCAGGCCAGCACCGTCGCGGCGCCGATCAGGTGCGCCGCGAACAGGACGCGGAGCAGCAACGTGCGCTGGGATCCCGGTGGTGTCGCGGGCGCCGGAGCCGGACCTGTCGGCGCGACGCCGGCAAGCGTCGGCGTGGACGACTTGTTCGGCCCAACGGCAACGGCCGACGCCGCCTGCGCCGCGGGTTCCTGGATTGGAGCCAAGGCGACAGGCTGGTCGGAGGCGGGCGGCGCGTCCCACATCGGCGTCATCTCGATCGAGATCAGGGTCGGCACGGCGAACTTGAGCAGCGCCACCAGCAACAGGGCATAGCACAGCACGGCCGGACACTTCCGACGGACGGCGGCGGACAGCGCGAGCAGCAGCAAGCCCACGATCGCCGACTGCCACGCGGCGCGTCCCACCAGGTCCGCCCAGACGGGCGCCGCGGCATCCATCCACGCGATGAGCGTGTCCATAGATCATCCCTCCCCCTGTCGGCGACGTCGTACGTCGTCGAGCAGGCGCTGCAATTCTTCGATCTCCGATGGACTGGGCGGCGTCGACTCCAGCAGCGACGCCACCATGCGCACGCCGCTGCCGCCGAACACGCGGCGGCAGGTTTCCCGCATGATGCGGCGATAGGTGGGTTCCGGACCTCGCGTGGGCCGGTAGACGTGGGCCTTGCCGACCTTCTCGGATGTCCGTTCGATGAGACCCTTGCGCTCCAGACGGCGGAACAACGCCATCGCGGCGCCATGGGTCATGGGACGGAATGCTGCGATGTCCTCGCGGACTTCGCGCACGGTGCCGCGCCCGCGTCGCCACAGGCTGGCCAGCACCTCGAGCTCCGCCGCCGGGATGTCGTCCTGCGCGGCCGCTTTGGCGGGCTGGTCGGGGTTGGCGTCGCGTCTCGGCATGCCGGCTCTCCTCTTGGATTGAATACGTCTGTATTGATGTCAAAATATACCAACGCATTCATTCTGTCAAGAGGAAAATGATCGAGGCCGCCGCCGCCTGCGGCCCCGGCCTACTCCACCTCGATCACCGCGCACGCGCCGTCCGCGCGGGGCACGGTGATGCTCCCGCCGCGGGGCAGGGCGATGGTCACCGGCGCCGCGTCGTTGGTGAAGTCGGTGCGGCGCACGAGCACGCGATCGCCGAGACGCAGTCCGGACACGACGGGCCCCGGCGCCTTGGGCGTGTCGAAGGATATCGGGACGCCCTCGTCGAGGAACGCGCCGTAGGCCTGCGCCGCGGCGTAGACCGGGTGCAGCAGTTCGACCTCCTTGCGCGCTTCTGCCACGGGCGACCACAGGAAGAAGGCATCGATGCCGCGCAGGAGCATGTGCCAGAGCAGCTCCTGGTACTTCTCTTCGGAGAACTGCGGCGGCTTCTCTTCGCCCTCCTGCGTCAGGTCGACGGTGTGCCAGTGGACGAAGGCGATGATGGGCGTGTCGGGCGGCGTATGCGCGCCGGCGTTGCTCGCGACAAGCAGGCCGTTATAGAACCAGCGGTAGTCGGACGAGGCGAAGTCGTACCAGGCGTACATTGGGGACCACTGGTAGACCACCGGCATCGCGAACGTGTAGCCCGTGGGTGTGAACTCGTTCGCCCAGTGCCGGTAGCGGGCGCGCTGGTCGACGCGCGCGGGCTGGCCTTCGAGGTAGCGTTCGAAGTAGTCGTACCAGTAGCGCCAGCCGTCGTTCGGGTAGACGGCGTAGTTGCCGACGAGCACGTCCGGGAACAGGCGTCGCAGGGGCAGGGCGTAGGCCTCGCGCTGCAACCGGCTGCGAATCGCCCGGACTTCGTGTTGATAGGTGAGGAAGTCGTCCAGGCCGGGCGCGTGTTCGCGGCACACCGCGCAGCGTTTCGCCGTCTCGTGGCTGTCGTTCCACTCGATCGGGCCGTCGATCTCCCAGTCGGCGAAGATGAAGTCGATGGGCAGGCCCTCGTCCGCATAGGCCGCTGCGAGCGTCTCGATGCGTTCGCGGATGACGGGGATGCGGTGGTCGAGCCGGTACGGGCATCCGAGTTTCGCCCCGGCGCAGGACGTGTCGTGGAACGCCTGGCCCTCGGCGTCGAGGTGGGCGGTCGCGTCGGTCCCGTCGCAGAACCCGTGCATCGGCACGGTGGCGTCGACGTTCACGCGTAGGCCGAGCTCGCGTTGCGCACGCGCGATGGGCAACGCCTGCGCGAGCGTGGCCTCGACATCGCCGGTCCACGAGCAGTAGAGCCCGATGCCGCGTTCATCCAACGCGCGGACCAGCGCCTCGGCATCGGCCTCCGACAGGGCGCCCGGGTTGCGCGCGGGCCAGAGGTAGAGCGGCAGCCGCGACCCGCGGTCGTGTTCCAGCGGCTGCGTCACGTCCAACACCATCCGGATCTCTTCAGGATAGGCGTCCATGGTCTCTGCGAATCCTCCCCCGGCGGCGATGGCGGCCGCCGTGCACACGATGATCGCTGTCACGGTTCGCATGGTTTTTGCATACCTCCCAGGGCCCCGGCCATACCTCGGCGACCGGTTCGGGAGGCAGTATAACACCCGGGGTTGCATCGGTCCGGGCGAGCCGCCATGCTAAGCGCAAGTTGCGGAGCGTCTGTTGTTCCGCACGTCGTCTTGAGGGAAGGAGACTCGTTGTGCGTGTTGCGGGACTGATGCGTTGGGGAGCGGCGCTGGCGGCGGCGTGTGCGGCCGCGGCGGCGCCGGGTGCGGCGGAGACGGGAGCGATGCCCGAGGAAGCGATGGCCATGAACGGCGTCTACAACGTGATGGACTATGGCGCGAAGGCGGACGGCGCCACCGATGACACGGGGGCGATTCAGGCGGCGATCGATGCCGCGACGACGACCGGGGGCGCCGTGCGTCTCCCCGCGGGCGAGTATCTGGTCGCCGGGAATCTCGAACTCAAGGAGAGCGTGGCGTTGCTCGGCGTCAACGCGGCGCAGGCCTCCATCGGCCAGCGAAAAGGCACGATTCTGCTCGCGACGGCGGGTCGCGGCGATGAGGATGCGCCGCCGTTCATCCACATGACGCACGCCACGACGGTGCGCGGGCTGACCATCTACTACCCCGAGCAGAAATGCGACGACATCACGCCGTACCCCTGGACCTTCCAGCTCGAGGGGTTTGATTGCACGATCGAAGATGTGACGCTGATCAACAGCTACAACGGCATTCGCACCGGTCCGAAGAACAACGTGCGGCACAGCATCCGCGGCGTGGTCGGCGCCGTCTTGCGTCGCGGCATCTACGTGGACTTCTGCACGGACATCGGGCGCGTCGAGAACGTGCAGTTCCACTGCCACTGGTGGAGCGACCCGGCGTTCGAGGGGAACTGGGAGCCCGTCTACCGCTACATGTGGGAGAACCTCGAGGCGTTCGCGTTCGCGCGGAGCGACTGGGAGTACATGACGAACAACTTCGTGTTCCCGGCGCGGATCGGCTGGCGGTTCGTGGAGGGGGAGCTCGGTGCGGCCAACGGCCATATGACCGGCTGCGGCGCGGATTCGACCCAGACGGCGCTGCAGGTGGACAAGATCCAGCCGATGGGCCTGCTGATCACCGGCGGGCAGTTCGTGTCGTTCATGGGCGACGAGCCGGTGCAGGTGCGCATCGCGCCGACCTCGGCCGGCAGCGTGCGGTTCGTGAACTGCGCGTTCTGGGGGCCGTCACGGCATAACGCGGTCATCGAAGGCACGGGATTCGTCTCGTTCAGCGACTGCTATTTCAGCAACTGGAATGAGGAGGCGACGGACGCCCCGCTCGTGGCGGCGAAGTCAGGGCGCATCCAGGTGCAGAGCTCGACCTTCGCGACCGGACAGCCGAGCGTCGCGCTGGGCCCGGACGTAACCCACGCCATCATCCGCGGGAACAACGGGATCGCGGGCGTGCGCGTGTTGAATGAGGCCCGGCGCGCGATCATTGCGGACAACGAGGACGACCCCGCCGGCTGGTCCGACGAGATGCGCGCCGCGTTCCGGCTTAACGTCGGCGATCCCGGCGGCGAACGCTACCTGAAGGGATGGGCGGGCGGCGAGCCCGCGCCCGAATGGCCCGACGGCGGCACGCGGCGCTGGTCGCAGCCGGACGCGACCGTGTCGTTCCCCGTCCTGCCGGGCGCGGCCTACGAGGTTACGCTCGACGCGTTCATTCCAGAGCATGCGGCCGCCCCCGGCGACGGGATCTACGTCGGCGACGTATGCATCGCCCCTCTGACCGAACGGGGCCTGCACACCGTCAGCGGGATCGTCCCCGCGCAGGAGACTGACATGCTGACCCTGCACGTCAGGACCGCGGGTTGGGTCCCCGCCGAACACGATCCCGCCAGCTCGGACACGCGACGCCTCGGCGTCGGTGTCCGCTCGATCACCCTCCGCGCCAAGGACGTCCCCGGGGAGACGCTGTACGACGCGGTCACCGGTCAGCCGATCGACGAGTAGGAGGGGAGACGGAACGCTTGTCGTCGCGGACAGCAGGCTGTTACAGTCTTGGCAGGAGGCTCGCGCCGACGGGCGCGCTCGCTCGGAGCTTTGTACAAGGGGAGATCGGACGTGACGAACCGGATTCCGGCGAACCCTGCTGTACTGCGATGGGCGCGAGAGTGTCTCGGCCTGTCGCTAGAGGAGGTCGCGGAGCGGGTCAAGAAGCGCCCTGCGGACGTGGAGGCATGGGAGGCGGGACGGGCCGCTCCGACCTACGTGCAGCTCGAGACCCTCGCCTACAAGATCTACAAGAGACCGGTGGCGCTTTTCTTCTTTCCGGAGCCGCCGGACGAACCGCCGGTCAGGCAGTCATTCCGCACGCTTCCGGAGGAGGAGCTCGACGCGATACCTCCAAGCGTGCGGTACCTCCTGCGGAAGGCGGCCGTACTTCAGGCCAACCTGTACGAGATCTTCGGCGGGGCCAATCCGGCCGCAAGGCATGTGCTGCGCGACTTGGTATTCGCCCCCTCTGTCTCTGCCGTTCGTATGGCCAAGGAGGTCCGCGCCTATCTCGGGGTCGACCTTTCCGAACAACAGACGTGGCATGACGCAGGCACAGCCCTGCATCGATGGCGCGACGCCCTCGAGGCGCACGGCGTCTTCGTGTTCAAGGACTCCTTCAACCCGCCCGGTCCCCGCAGCAAGAGACGGGACGGTTCGGACCGCTACTCCGGCTTCTGCCTGTATGATGCCGAGTTTCCGCTCATCTATGTGAACAACAACCTGCCCAAGACGCGGCAGATCTTCACGTTGTTCCATGAGCTTGCGCATCTCTTTATGAAGACGGGAGGCATCGACACGGAGATCGACCGTTTCGTCGCCGATTTGGAGGGCGATGCGAGAAGGGTTGAGACGCTGTGCAATGCGTTCGCCGCCGAGTTTCTCGTTCCAGGAGCTGACTTTGCGCACCAGATCCGCGACGTCCCGATTGACGAAAAGGGCATCGACGGACTGGCGAGATTGTACAGCGTCAGCCGAGAGGTCATCCTGCGCCGTCTGCGCGATCGGGACCGCGTCGCCCAGGAGGAGTACGAGCGGTTGGCGGCCCAGTGGAAAGACCAGACGCGGACAAGGAAAGGCGCCGGCGGGGGCGACTATTACGAAACGACAGGGGCCTATCTCGGCCAACGGTACATTGGGCAGGTGATCTCGCGCTACAGTCGGCGTGGTATCACGGCGGACCAAGCGGCCGACTACCTGGGTGTCAAGGTCGAGCACCTCCCGGGAGTCGAGGAGTGGCTGCTCAAGCGGGGCTCCGCGGCGTGACGGTTTACGTCTTCGACAGCAGTCCCCTCATCGACCTCTTCCGGCATTTCTACCCTGCGCGGTTTCCCTCGCTCTGGGAGCGTTTTGACGACATGGTCGCGAGCGGCCGGATCATCTCGACGCGGGAGGTGCGCAGGGAACTCGAAGGGCATGGCGACAGACTGTCCCAATGGTGCAAGCAGAACGCGAGCGTTTTTGCGGTGCCGACGGGCGAGGAACTGGGATTTGTGGCCGAGATCTTCCGGGTCCCCCATTTCCGGACACTCATCGACAAGAGACGTCAGTTGGCCGGCGGAGCTGTGGCCGATCCGTTCGTGATTGCGCGGGCGCGTTGCACGGAGGGTTGCGTCGTCACGGGCGAGAAGCACAAGCCCAATGCGGGCAAGATCCCGAACGTCTGCGAGCATTTCGGCATCGAATGGACGGATCTTGAGGGGTTTATGGAACGCGAGGGGTGGGTCTTCTAGACTGAAGGCCCGCCCCTCGGTTAGATCAGGACTCTTCGTCGGGAGCGGGCTTGGCGAGCTCGGCCTTGATCGCCGCGACGACGTTCTCGGCGTCGGGCTTGGTGCGGGGATCGAACCGCGCGACCACGCGGCCTTCGCGGTTGAGCAGGAACTTGGCGAAGTTCCAGCCGATCTCGCCGGAAAAGCCGGGGTTCTTCTCTTCAGACGTCAGCTCGGCGTAGAGCGGGTGGATGTCGTCGCCTTTGACGGAGATCTTCGAGAACAGGGGGAAATCCACGTCATAGTTGACGCTGCAGAACTCCTTGATCTCCGCCTCCGTGCCGGGCTCCTGGCTGCCGAAATTGTTGGCCGGGAAGCCGAGGATGACGAAGCCCTCGTCCTTGTACTCACGATAGAGGGCGACGAGCTGCTCGTACTGCGGCGTGAGCCCGCACTTGGACGCGACGTTGACGAGCATCACGACCTTGCCGCGGTAGTCCGCGAGGTCGACTTCGTTGCCGTCGATGTCCTTGAGCTTGTGATCGAGCGCATGGACGCCGGGCTCGGACGGACGGACGACGTCGTCGCCCAGGGCGGGCGTCGCCGCGAGGGTTAGTCCAATCAGGACGGAAAACGTGGTGCGCATAAGGGGGTTCCTCCGTGGTTGCGGCGTGTCATACGCCACGAGAGAAACACCCCGCGCCTCGGCTTTAGTCCGCCGGACGGTCAGTGGGATCCGGCTGCTTCGGCTCCTCATCCGGAGCTGCGGTCTCGTCGGGTTCCGGTTCGTCGGCCGGCGGCGCTTCCTCGACAGGCTCCCGCAGCGACTCGGACGCCATCGCCTCGGGCTCGGGTTCGGGCTCGGGCGTCGCCTCGGGTTCCTCAGCGGACTCGGGTTCGGGCGTCGGCTCCGGCTCGGCCGCGGCCTTCGCTTCGGCGGCGGCGGCTCGGGCAGCGGCTTTGGCGGCTCTTTTCTCGCGTCGGGCCTTGACGGCGCCCACAACGGGCAAGAAGAACAGCGCGATCACGGCGGCGGCCAGCGCGACGGCGCCGACGATGCCCCGGTAGCCGATCCAGATGCACCCGAACAGCGCCAGGTAAGCCGCGATGCCCACGGCGATGGAAGTGCGCAGATCGCCGGACGCCACGTAGCGGACGAAGGGGATGTGCTTGAGCAGGCCCGCGATCGCGCCGAGCAGTAGGATGCCGCCGACGACCATCAGCACGGGCGCGACAACCCGGGCGGCCCACACGCGCTTGCCGAGCGTGGGCAGGCCGCGGGCCAGCAGGGCCTCCGCGTCATGTTCGCCCAGTGCGATCTCCTCGAGCAGTGCGCCGGACTGGGTCCGGTAGGGACGGAATGAGTTGCCGGTTTGCTCGGCCAGCACCGTCACGGTCTGACCGGGTACGACCAGATAGCGGATGCGGACGTCGCCGACTTGCGCGGCGTCCGGTCCGCGTTCCAGATAGACATACCCCTCGTCGACGATGCCGGTCGTGGGCGTGATTTGGTCAGGCTCGAGCGCGACGGGCTCCGCGGCGGCGAGCTGGGTCGCCATGGCCCGGGGCAGCACGTACTGACCGAGCTGCAGGCGCTGCGCGGCGAAGCGCTTGGATGCGAGCGGCATTTCGGGCGGGTTCTCATGTCCTTCGGCCGTGTGGAAGCGGGATGCGTCGATCAGGTCGGACGACCAGACCTGCCGGTAGGCGTAGGGGGAGGCGTCGCCGTCGCTCGGCTCGCTCTGCTCCTCGGTCCATTGCAGCATCTCGACCTCGCGTACCAGAGCGACCGCGGCGACGGATACCCCTGTGTCCGGGTCGATGAGCGGTTGCGCCGCGCGGACCTCGCCTGTCACGTGGACAAGCGCGCCGTCATGGGCGGGGTCGATGGCATCGGCCGGAACCGTCTGCATCACGGAGCGCGCCTGGTCGACGTTGCGGGCGCGGGTGATGGTTCCGTTCTCGGCGCAGTAGCAGATGACTGCGGCGAGCAGACAGCAGATCAGCCCCGCCAGGGGCCGCCGCCCGCGCGACTTCGCGCGCTCCTTGCCCGTCGCCTCATTCGTGTTGGTTGCTGCGGCCATGTCGGCTACTCCTTTGTCGGCGTCGTTGCGTCGTGTTCCAGGGGGCGGCTGGTCAGCAGCCCGATGCCCCGACCCTTGTTTCCGACCGCGCAGTAGTACATGTAGAACGTCTCGTTCGCGTCATTGTACACGAGCGATACCTTGTGGGCGTAGGTCTCATCGAGGCCGAGGGGGTGTCCGCCGGCCTTGTATAGCGGCTCCGGATGGCGCGTCCAGTGCACCAGGTCGCGCGAGAACGCCGCCATGATGTGCGCGCCGCCGCGACCGACGCCGAAGTAGATCATGACCCAGTGGTCGCCGTCGCGGAAGACCTTCCCATCCGAGCAGAACTGCTCGTCATAGGCGCCCGGTCCGCCGTTGCGCACGACCGGGTTGTCGGGATGGCGGGTCCAGTGGATCAGATCCGTCGACGTCGCCAAGCCGAGCTGCTCCACCGAGCCGTTGGCGGCGTTGTAGAAGTTGTAGTACAGTCCTTCGTGCTCGACGAGCCACGGCTGGTAGATGCAGTCCCGCTCCCATTCGGCCGCGCCTTCGATGGACAGGATCGGCCGCTCTTCCGACACGCGCTGCCAGGTCTCGCCGTCTTCGCTGAACGCCGCCCCCTCGGCGCCGGGACGCAGCTCGTAGCCGCCCTGCAACGGGTAGCACCCGTAGAGCGCCCAGTAGCGGCCGTCGCGGCGCTTGAGCGTGCGCGGCGCGCCGAGGTCGTACGATTCGAAGAGGAGCCCGCCGAAGGTCACGCCGCCATGGTCGTAGGCGCCGGGCTTGCCATAGCCCATCACCAGACCGCGCGGCGCCCAGTGCATGAGGTCGCGGCTCACTGCCAGGGCCGTCTGGTAGCCTTTGCCGTCGAACCCCGTGTAGAACATGCGCCATTCGTCGCCGTGGCGGAACACGAGCGGACAGTCGACCATCTCGAAGCCGAGGCCGTCGTCAGGGTTCGGCGGGACCACGTGGTCCGGGTGGTAATGCCAGCCGCGGAACTTGCTCGCCCAGCGATCCAGCGTGTCGCGGTCAATCGCCGCCGCCTTCGGTTCCGACATCGCCTCGTCTCTCCCCGCCTCAGCGGATTGCGCCCCCGCCGTCGCCGCCAGCATGACGGCCAGCGCGAGGGATGCGAAGCCTGCGCGGTGCAGCACGACGTCTCCTCTCTTCCTCCGGCGCATGTCAGCCGCTATTCGCCCTCGAAGTAGCGATAGTTGAACCGGCCCGGAGGCGCGGCGTCGCCGCTGACGGTGAACTCGAGCGGGTCGTCTTCGCGCTGGATGTTGTCGGCCCACTTGAATTCGATGTCGACCGGACCGGACTCGATTCCGAGCAGCGCGCGCGGAATCGCGACCTCCATGCGGGCGCCGTCCACCGCCATCGCGACCTCCCCGATCGACGCCCAGTTCCAGCCGCCGTCGCTGCGCTCGAGCGCGCCGCGCAGCAGGCCGGCGCCGTCGCCCGAGGCCGGGGAGCGCCGGTTCAGGACGTGCGTGTAGCCGTTCCAGCCCGTGCGCGGGTTCCGGTCGGCGTTCAGGAACAGCATCATCCACATAGGATCGTCGGGCGACGTGATCGGTTCCCGGGTCTCGATGTAGAAGTAGAGGTTGGCGTCGTCGCGTGCGACCTTCGCCAGGATGAAGTCGTTGCGGCCGGTCTCGTTCACGTAGACCCCCGCGTCGCCCCAGCCGGGGTGGTTGCGGTGCACCGTGCTGCCGGGATGCGCCCGGAACTGCGGCCCGACGCCGTCCCAGTCGGCGAAATCGCCGTCGATGCGGATGGTTGCCGGCGCGGAGGCGGGCTCCTGCGGCCGCACGCCCTTGTACCGCCGGACGTATGATGCGAGCTGGTAGTAGTAGTCGTCGCCGTGGCCGCCCTTCATCGGCTCGATGTCGCGACTTTTCTCCTGGGTGAACATGTCCACGAACGCCACGGGCAGCTCCACGCCCGCGAACTCCGTGAAGCGCATCGCCGTCCACTCGTTCCACCCCGTCACGAACACGAACTGCGGATCGACCTCGAGCGCGCGGTCCCACTGCTCGGCGAAGTTGAGGCCATAGCGCACCGCGTTGGGGATGTCCGAGGTGCGGCCCTCGTGGAAGCTGCGGCCCTTGGACCCCGGCTCGGAGAACGCGGCGAGGCGGTCATCCACGGCGTTCTGCGCCACGCCCACGCTCATCTGCTCGGGTTCGCCGGCGCTGTTTTCGAACACGTGTTGCGGGTACACCTCCAGCCACGACCACATGTCCGGGCCGCTCGGGCCGACGAAGTAGCTCGGCTCCGGACGGCGGAACGTGAAGAAATTGTGCAGCGCCGGGTCGACCTTCGCCGGATCCGCCAGGATCAGCGGCTTGCCTTTCCACTGGAACCACAGCTCCTTGTAGAGCCCGGGGCCGTAGAGGTCGTCGTACAGCTCCGACACCACCCGGGCCGGGTCGCCGAACGGGCAGAGGAAGCCGATCGCCGGCGCCTTCACGCCATCCTTCCGCGCCTGCGCGAACACCTTGCACAGCGTCATGTACTCGTGCTTGTACGTGAACTGATTGGTCGCGTCGAAGAAGATCGCGTCCACCCCGGCGTGGGCCAGCATCTCCGCGTGCTTGCGGAACACGTATTCGTCGTCCGACACGTAATAGCCGAAGATGGACTCGCCCCAGTGGTGCATCGCGTGCATCGGGCCCCACGCCGGGTGATCCGTCTCGAAATAGGCTTCCGGATGCGCCGCGAGGATCTTCGAGATGTCGTGCGGGCCCGACTGCCCGTGGACGCCGTGCCATGTGTGGTAGAAGATGCCCACCTTCCGATCGCGCGGCGGTCCGACCTCCTCATGGCCCGGCAACGTGCGGAGCAGCGCGTCCGTCGCCTCCCACGTGTCGCTGCGCACGTCCCACGCCGACTCCTCGGCCGCGTCCCCCGCCGCGCCCATGCACATGACTATCAGCAACGTGACCATCGCAGACCTCCCTCAGCTCCCACGCCTCGCGCGGACCGGATCGCCCGTATGCGCCGCATCGGCGCCCGGACCGCCCCAGTCTATGCCGCCCCCCGCCGCGGGAGCAAACGAGGAGAGGGGCGAGGGAACGCGGCTTTCGGCCCGTCCACGCTTTTCGGTAGTATCTCCTCCATGGGGCGCCGGATCGGGTAGTCCAGACGTCGTTAACATGACGTGTTAATCCTTTTCTTGACGGGGGACGGTCATGAGGGTATACTTCAAGACGAAGAAGCTACAGAAGCAGTGTTCCGTTGAGCGGGAGATGCTCAAACATTTCGGGGCGAAGCAGTGCAGGAAGCTACAGCAGCGTCTCATGGAGTTGAGCGCAGCTGACTCTCTCGAGGACATTTCACGCCTGCGGCCCGCCCGATGCCACGAACTGACGAATCGAGATGGCGTGTTCTCTGTCGACCTGGAGGATCCGTACCGACTGCTCTTCAGACCGGCCGACGAGAAGACGCCGAGGAGACCGGACGGCGGAATCGATCGCCAACGCATTACGGAGATTGAGATCATCGCCATCGGAGATACGCACGACAGGAAGAGCCAACGGAGGGGGCGACCATGACCATGTCAGCAAGCGCCGGGCGCGTCTATGAGTACATGCCCGACTATGCCGTCGCACCGGGCGAGACGTTAGCTGAGGTGATCGAGAACCTCAACATGACGCAGAAGGAGTTGGCCGTTCGCTCGGGCCTGACCGAGCAGACCATCGTCCGGATAATGAAAGGCCACCCCATCACCTTCGACACCGCCAACAAGCTGGAACTGGTAACCGGCGTACCGGCGCGTTTCTGGAACAACCTGGAGATGCGGTACCGCGAGCAGCAGAGCAAGGTCGAGCTGCGAAAGCAGCTGGAGCGCGGCATCGAGTGGCTCCAGGGCATTCCCACGAGGGAACTGATCGCCCGGGGCGCAATTACCGAGGAGAAGGACAAGGTTGTCCTCCTCCAGGAGACCCTTCGATTCTACGGTGTGTCCAGCATCGATGCGTGGCACGAGGTGTGGACCGCGCCTGAGGTCGCCGCGCGCCGATCCAACTGCTTCGAGACCCGACCAGGCCCCGCATCGGCATGGATTCGCCTCGGCGAACTGCAGGCGCAACAGATTGTATGCCAGCCATTCGACAAGCAGGGATTCCTGAGCGCCTTGCAGGCCGTCCGTAGTCTGACCACGGAAAGCCCCGACGTGTTCATTCCCGAGATGCGTCGCCTCTGCGCCGCGGCGGGCGTGGCGCTGGCGTTTGTGCGGGAGATCAAGGGAGCCCCCTGGAACGGTGCGTCAAAATGGCTCTCGCCGCGGAAGGCGATGATACTCCTCAGTCTGCGGGGAAAGGGCGAGGACATTTTCTGGTTCTCTTTTTTCCATGAGGCGCATCACGTGCTATGCGGAAAGAAGCAGCGACTCTACATCGCCGACCCGCGGACCGACGATCCAGAGGAAGCGAAAGCGGACCAGTTCGCGGCGGAGTTCCTCATCCCCGCGAGTCACAATCCGTCGATCGCCGCCATCGCGCGCAGGAAGGACGTGCTGGACCTCGCAGAGCAGCTCGGCGTCTGCCCTGGCATCGTCGCGGGGCGGTACCGCCACATCACCAAGAAGTGGGATCGCTTCAAGGACCTGACGCGCACCTTCGCCTGGCCCGAACACGAGTGCGTGGACGCGCGAGGTCCTTCCTCATGCTCCGCGACGTAGGGGCGGGACGCCGGATCGCGTGGCGCAGGGAGTCGCGATGAAGAACCAGAACTTGGCGGTCTCGCCCCGGTTGGTGCGAAGCACGGGGGCAGGTCAGACCTGCTGAGACGGAACGGGCTGCTTGCATGAAGTACAACCCCGAGATCCATCACCGTCGTTCGATTCGATTTCAGGGGTACGACTACGCCCAGGCAGGGGCCTGTTTCATAACCATCTGCACACAGAATCGGGAATGCCTGTTCGGGCGGGTCGTTGATGGACAGATGCAGTTGAATGAGGCGGGCAGGATCGTCGCGGGCGAGTGGATGAACACCGCCGACATCCGGGATGAGGTCGCGTTGGACGAATGGGTGGTCATGCCCAACCATTTCCACGGGATACTGGTCATCGCCGATGGTAGGGGCACGGCGGATGGTAGGGGCACGGCGCGCCGTGCCCCCATGGCGGAACGGTTCGGTCGCCCGGTATCCGGTTCCGTCCCAACGATCGTCCGGTCATTCAAATCCGCCGTCACCAGACGCATCAACGAACTGCGCCAGACCCCTGGCACGGGCCTGTGGCAACGGAACTACTGGGAACACATCATTCGCGATGACGCGGAATGGGACCGGATCCGTGCGTACATCCGGGATAACCCCGCGCGCTGGGAACGGGACAGGCTGTATGTATCCCCCGGATGGCCCGCGGATCGTCCGCCATGCCCCAACGCAGTCCGGGAACCATCCGCCGACTGCGAAACGGAGGCATGGATGGTTTGACAGCGTCCCTGTGTCGTGCCTATGGGGCACGGCGCGCCGTGCCCCTACATCGTTACCTGGATCACTCCAGCGTGATCTTGATGCCGCTTTTGGCCAGGGTGGCGCCATAGTGCTCGTTGAGCAGGGGCGGGAGCTGCCTGGCGAGCACCTCGTGCATGCCGGCCGCGTCCCCCCTCACATCGTGAAGCGCCAACTCAATCCCCTTCATGGCGTTGCGGTCAAAGAGCCGCCCCAACCCGCGCAGCACGATGTCGGTATGCAGATCACTGAGCGGAAGAAGCCCGCTCGTGGACGGGTCCTGGAGATCGGCGAGGATGTGGATGTCCCACAGGAGCGTGGCCAACCCTCTGGCCCTTGGCCCCACGATCCCGGTCGCCTTCTGCACCTCGTCGATCAGGGCGCGGTTGCGTCTGGCGTGCTCCTCCTTGATGAACGCCAGTGCGTCCTCCTTCAGCCTCTCCAAGTACCCGTCGAATCCGGGGTCCGAGAGGTCCTCTCTCGTCGGGGACGCGGCGCCTCTCTCTCCAAGCGATGCGCGCCACTTGCGCCACAGCTCCGTGCGTTTGCTGTGGTCGTTCCACTGCTTGTGGATGTCGATCAGCAGCGGCCTGTACCGGGCGACATCCTGGTTGAAACCCCAGTGGAACAATACCCGATGGTTTCTCGGACCGTAGTTGAGCGCGTACCTGTCGGTCAGCCTTTGCCTGAAAGGCGTCGACGCGACCTCGCTATCGATCGTCGTCTGTAGTCGGTCCAGGACGCCGGACAGCGCGCTCCTCGATGCATCATCCCGGATCCCCAAGGTGTTGAACCAGTCATCCATGTGATCGGCGCTCGTGGGCAATGCGCCCGCGACGCCGCTGAGGCAAGCCGCCAGCAGCAGTACGGTCAGGCCTCTCATCTTGTCCCTCCTTGTGGTTACTCCAGGTCGGACGCTGTCGTCGCCATCCGTTTGCGCAGCTCCAGCAGCTCCTGGAGGAACGGCACGCACTCCGCGTTGTACTCCTTCACGGCATAGATCGGCGTGTCGTCGTCAGCGAGTATCCATTCCGCCCCGTTGTGGGTCCCCACGGACACCGTCTCGATGTCGTCCAGGTTGAGGCAGGCAGGCGAACCATGGGCCGTCGTGCAGATTCGCTTGGTCGTTACGCAGAACCCCTTCTCATAGGTGTCCATCCATGTGTCGTCCCACGCATAGAGGATCGTCTCGTCCCACTCCATCTGGTAGAGCGTCTGCAGGGTGTCCTCCCAGTCACCCTTTCCCGTACCCCACACAGAGGCGGTGTTGTGATCCTCGTACCAGAAGTTCTTTACGGCATGTCTGAGAGACAGCGCCTGGGGAGCAAACAGACCGGCATCGGATATGCATCTGTCCAGAAGAACGAGTCCTTCGGCAGTAAGCCCATCCCCTACCACGAGCAGCCTGCCGTTCACGTAGGCGAACCAGCTGTCGACCGGGTCAGCGTACTTCTCAAGAAGGCTTCGCGCATACTCCTGGTTGCGCGCGTTACACACGCTCGGCGGACCCGGCGTGAAGGCATAGTAGTAGAGATCGGGGATGGCTTGGTTGTCGCCCTGTTCCGCTGCGCGCTTGATCCACTCGAAACCCTCGACCGTATCAGCCTGCTTCTGAGCCTCGTCCTCCTCGTCCCTGCCAAACCCTCCTCGCCACAGGAGCTGCTGGCCCAGCTCGCGCTGCGCCCCTGCGTGCCCGGCCTTCGCGGCTGAAGTCCACCATTCCCGTGCCTTGGATGCGTCGCGGTTCGGGTTCTCCTCATTCAGAAGCAGCGCGCCAAGCTCGAGCATAGCCTCAGCATTCCCCGCATTCGCGCTGCGTTCATAGTACTGTGCCGCTGTACTCCACTCCGGTGTTTTCGTAATATGTGCGTAGTAGTACCCAAGTACAAAACACGTTTGTGTTTCTCCGGCCTCAGCAAGCTCTTTGAGCTTGCTGAGAGCCGCGTCGGGATCGTCGCCGAACAGATCCCCCACTGCGCTCTCCAGCACTGCTGGGGGGTAACCTTGGGCCGCGGCCGCCTCCAGCCATCTGTCGCCGCCTTCCTGACCCGTGCGCCACAGGTGGTACTGCGCTTCTGGCGCTCCCTGTTCAGCCAAGGCCAGCAGCTCCGCCGGGTCGTCGGGCAACTCAGGCTCCGCGCCGCCCGCGGCGGCGCCGAGCGCGATGAGCGCCGGGATGCCCGAATGGAGTGGCCGCCCCTCGTCGAGATTCCGCGCGGCGATCTTCGATGCAGACACGTCCTGACCATAGTCGATATTGACTTGGAGCTGCCGACGCGCCGCTTCCTGGTCGCCCAACTGCGCGTAGACATATGCGAGCGCGAGGCGCGACGCGCCGTCGTCACGCCCCAAGTGGGCAGCGGACCGATCAGCGAGCGTCCTGATCTCGTTGGGATCGCCGTCGCTTCCCACGAGTATGAGCGCCTTGTTCAAGCATACGCTGGCCAGGTAGGGGTCCTTGCGCAGCACGTCTCGATGCATCTGCAGGAAGGTGTTGTAGCACTTGATTGCCAGCTCCGCATCATTGGCTTCTTGCGCTCTGAGAGCGTAGTCATGCCAGAAGGGCGGGTACGCCTGGAACTGCGGCGCGAGTCGCGCGTACTCGCGCAGCGACCTGGCCGTGTCGGGATCGTCGCGGGCGCCCAAGTACGCCGACACGTTGGCCTCCGACAGGCGCTGCCCGTCCGGCAGCGCGTACTGGCGGAGGATCGGCCACACGGTGGTCACCATCGTTCTTCGCATCTCGTCCAGATCATGCACCTCAGCTTCATGGAGTGACCAGAGCTGTTCGTCCAGCTCCCCAGCCATCTCGCTCTTGACGTCTCGATACCGGAAGTAGGCGCTGACGCTGTTCTGCGCCAGGCTCAGGAAAAATGATAGCGGGTTCGCCCCGTACGCCCTGACGCCGCCCACCGCGTTCCACAGCGCGCGGCCCCGCTGCTTCTCGTACGCGGCGTAGAAGCGTTGCCGTTCCTCCTCAGTCAGCTTCTTCAGCGTGATGAACTCCATGGTTCTCTCGACCAGGCTCATCATCTCTGGATCGGACTCGATGTTGCCCCACGCGTAGTTGTTGATGATGTTGTCGTACTCCTGGTCCATGACAATACGGTCTTGGGCCGCGATCACATTGGAGAGAGCGACGACAAAATGATTCATCGCCTGGACGGTGTACATGGGGTCGTATGCCGTCGCCTGCCCGGAGTCTGGGGGCGCGACGTCGCCGGCGCCTTCTCTGGGCAGGTCGCCGAGGGGCTTTGTTCCCAACGGTTCAGCAGACTCAGCCGGTTGGTCGGTCGCATCCGCGTCGTCTGCAGCGACAGGCCCCGCCGCCCCGGCAGCGGGCGGCGCAGGAGCCACTGCCGCTGATGGGCGCGCCGTCGACGCTGGATCGTCGAACTCGAACGTGGTGTTCATCTGCTCTGGTGTCACACGAACCGGGGGTGGGGAGGCGGCGTAGTCCTCAGGACGCGTCTGGGTCGACGACTCCACGCCTGCATCCTCCTGGTGGGGAGGGGCCTGTTTTCCGCACGCGGCGGTCAGCAGGAGAAGGGTGAGCGTGACCGCCATAGTCACGGCGTTGCGGAAACAGGTATAGACGGAAGGCTGGCTCTTGGCAGGACTCATGGCGTTCTCCCCTTCTGTGGCGTCGCGTATGCAACGGAGTGCTGTGGCGGCAGCAGGGCGTCCAGCCCATCCAGGAGGGCGAGGCCTGTGGACGTGTGCACGAGGCCGCACACATCGGCTCCGTTGTCGCCGACATCTCCCATGGCATCCACTCCGCCGGTTGTGCGGGTGCGCAACTGCATCTTCGCACGTCGTACGTGGGACAGTATACGCAAGGGTGCGCCGCTGGTGTCAACTCCATTTCTGGAATATCACGGTATGCGCCGGATCCGCCGCCTCGCCCCCTGTGCCGCCCCCTACGTGATCGGGTACGCGCGGGGGTAGGCGTGGCGGCGGATGACGGCGGTGCGGTTGCGGAGGAAGCTGAGGCCGGTTTCGTGGGGAACGGGCCGCAGGGGCAGGCGTTGGGCCTCTTCGGCGTCCATGGCGGCGCGCATCTCCGCGAGCAGCGCCTGCCGGTCGGCGGCGTAGGCGAGGTTGTGTTGTTCGTCGGGATCGGCTTGCAGGTCGAAGAGCTGCTCGACGCCGATGGGATGGGTTTCGCGCGACGGCGGCAGGCCGGAGACCTCGCCGTCTTCTTCATATCCCCGTACATATTTCCAGCGGCCGTCACTGATCATATGCATATAGGCGCTGTTCTCGGCGTAGACGTACCGCCGCCAGTCGGACACGGGCCGGCCTTCGGCGAGCGGGCGCAGACTGCGGCCGTGGGGGAGGGGCGCGTCGTCGGCGTTCGCGTAGTCGCACACGGTCCGGGCGAAGTCGATGCCCGACACGAGATGGTCCGCGTCGCGCATGTCCTTCCGCACGGGGAGCCGGTCGCCGAGCGTCGCGATGACGAAGGGCACTTCCACCACCTCGCGGTAGAACGTCGACTTGCCGACGCCCCAGTGCCGCGCGATGCCGTCGCCGTGGTCGGCGGAGAAGAGGATCAGCGTGTTGTCGCGCCAGGGCGACTGCGCGAGTTCGTCGAGGAGCAGCTCGATCTCGCGGTCGACCATCTCGACGAAGCGGTGGTAGTTGTAGCGGTGCATCCGCCACAGGTCGTCGCTCCAGTCGGACCGGCCGGGATCATCCGGCTTGCCCCGGTGCATGGAGCGGAGGACCGACGGCTCGCGCGGGTCGTATCCGTGGGCGGACGGCAGCGGCGGCATGTCCTCGTCGCGCAGAACGCCGGCCTGCTTGTAGGGCGGGACCTTCTTGCCGTCGACCACGCTGCTCCGGGCGGCGTCGAGCGGCGGCGTGATGCAGATGTCGTGCGGATTCAGGTAGCCCACCGACAGGAAGAACGGGCGGTCGTCGTTGTAGTGGCGCAGGAAGGCGCGCGCGCTGCGGGTCACCTCCGGGTCGGTCAGTTCGCCCCACCAACTGCCCTCGTGCAGCACGTGGAACAGCTCCCGCACGTTCTTGCCCGGCACGTGCCACTTGCCCGTGTAATAGGTGTTATATCCGGCCTGTTGCAGCAGGGGAGACAGGTCGGGCGTGTCCTCGTGGCACGGCGTGTTGTTCACGATCACGCCGTTCTCGGAGGAGTACGTGCCCGTCCACCACGCGATGCGCGCGGGACAGCACACCGGGTCGGTCGAGTGCGACTGCATGAACGAGACGCCGTTCCGCACGATGCGGTCGATGCCGGGCGTGCGCACGTGCTCCGCGCCGTACGCGGCGATGGAATCGAGCAGGCTCATCTGGTCGACGTGGATGAACACGATGTTCGGCGCGTCGGTCGCCGCCGGGCCCTGGGCGTTGGCCGGGTAGCACAGCGAAGCGCCCAGCGCCGCCGCGCTCAGCCCCATGAACGTCCGCCGGTCCATCGTGGTGCGTGCGTGGTCAGACATCGTTCTCCGCCTCCTTCTCCAGCCGGGGATAGGCGTTATACACCAGCATCGACAGGGCGTAGCGGGCGATGAGCAGGCGGCCGCGGTCGTCCACCCAGTAGTACGATGGGATCATCCCTTCGCCCGTGTGCACGAAGCCGTGCAGGCGGACGTCTCGCTCGCCGAACCGCGCGTCGAAGGTCTCCATGAACCGGAGGCGTTGGTCGGGGAAACAGCGCTCGAGCTGCTGCAGTTGCACGAAGGCGTGGCCGTCGCCTTCCCGCGGCAGCGACTGCACCGCGGCCAACAGGCCCCAGTCGCAGACGACGGGCATGCCCGCGGGCGCGTCGCGATATAGCCGCCACGCGCCGTCGAGCGTCCGCTTCTCGATGCGCGATCCCTGCAGACGCCCGACCTCGTCGAGCGGCGCGAACGGCTTGGTCGCCGGGTCCGCCTGGTTCTTCAGCCGCAGCCGCAGCCGCCATTCCACGCCGTCCGCCAGCGGGCGCAAGGGGCCGTCACCGCACGTCATCTCCGCCTCAAGGTGTTGGCGTTCCCACCGGAAGTGTTGCTGCAACTGCCGGACCCCGCGCACGCGCAGCCGCAACTGGTCGCCGTCCGGCGTCGCGGCGATGCGCAGGCTGCCATAGTACACGCGATGGTCCTCGTCGAACTTCGGCGGCCCTGGATACACCACATCGTACGCGTGCTCCCACGCCTGGGTCGGATCGAAGTCGTCGTCGGGAAGGGTCGACTCGGCGGCCGAGAAGCCCTCAGGGAACACCTTCCCCGCCAAGTTGGGTCCGTCCGAGAAAGACCAATGCAACACGTCATCCATAGCTGTCGCCTCCGATCGGGACCGGGCTGTATGACACGCCAGCCCCCGTCGCGTCATCGCCTCGCGGCCAACATAGCAGTCCCGTCCGGGGCGGTCAACCGGCGCACGGCCGACGTCTCGCCGGTTCGATTCCTTCCGCCCGGGTCGAGTAGGCTGTAGATCGGCCCGGGGAGCGAGGCTCCGACGGGCGTGGTAGCGTGCGCGACGCGGCGCGCCGCGCGAAGGAGAGGTTGCTATGTGGATCGTCGGGTGTGTCGTGGGGTTGTGTTCGTGCGGGGCGCAGCCGGAGCCATCCGCAGTTCAGTTCGCAGAGGTCACGGCGGGCGAGCCGGGGCTCGTCGCGCAGTGGGCGTTCGTCGGCGGGGCGAAGCCTGAGGGCCTGCGCGAGGCGGGCGCGCCGCAGTACGGCGCGGAGGGCGTCGCGTTGTCGGAGGGCGCCTACCTGGTGTGCGACGACACGGCCGCATTCGAAACGCCCCAGGCGACGTGGGAGGCCCTGTTCCGCCTGGACGCGCCGGCCGGTTTCGCCTACAACCCCTGTCTGCTCGCGATGCGCGACCCGCAGCACAACACGCGGCTGAGCGTGCACATCGCCGGAGATTACAGGCGCATCATGTTCTGGAACGGCGCGGGCGTGTCGAGCGCGAACCTCGTCGATGGGCCGCTGACGCCCGGGGTCTGGCATCATCTCGCGATCGCCGATCGCGGCGCCGAGGGCATCGCGGTCTACCTGGACGGCGTGCCGCGTGCGGTGCATCCGGCGACGGGCCTGAACCGTGCCCCGAACGGCCTGCCGCTGGTGATCGGCGCGGCGAATCCGGAAGGCATCGAGGCCCTGCCCTGCACCGTCGCCGGCGTCGCGGTGTATGACCGCGCGTTCACGGAGGCCGATGCGGCGCGGCACGCGGACGCTTTCGGGTTCGCAGCGTACCGCGCGGAGGTCGGGCCGCGGCAGACTGCGCAGGACGACGCGGCCCAAGCGGAACGCGAGGCGGTGCAAGCGGAACGCCGGGCCGCCGCCGGAGCGAAGAAGGCGGCGATGCTGGCCGACCCGGCGTTGACTGAGCGCGGCGAGCCGCGCGTCTACCGCGGGGCGCATCTCGAGGCGATCAGCCTGCCCGTGGGCGGGATCGGCGCCGGCTTGATCCAGATGAACGGCCGGGCCGAACCGGCGATCTGGCAGATCTTCAACAACTACATGAATGTGCGCATCCCGGACAGCTTCCTGGCGGTTCGCGCCCAGGCGGGCGAGGGTCCCGCGGTGGTCCGCGCGTTGCAGACCGTTGCGGCGGGGCCGTTCGCGCCCATGGCCGACCTCGCCTTCGAGGGACGTTGTCCGTTCGGGTGGTATCGGTTCGAGGAGCCCGCGCTGCCGGTCCGCGTCGAGCTGGAGGTCTTCAGCCCGTTCATCCCCATGAACGCGCGCGACTCCGGGATCCCCTGCGCGATCTTCAACGTGACCGTGACGAACCCCGGGGCCGAGGCCGTCGAAGTCGGTCTGCTCGCCGCGCAACAGAACGCCGTCGGCTGTTCGGGCGCGCAGGCAGTTCCCGGTCGCGTGCATGCGGAGTACGGCGGCAACGTCAACGCAGCGGTCCAGATGGACGCGTACACGGGGCTGAACATGACGCGGACGGTCGAGAGCGAGGATGCGGCGCCCGCGGTGCAGGGAACGTGTTGCGGCTGCGCGTCCGGCGGACCGGGCGACATGACGCTCGCTGCGCTGGGCGCCGCCACGGTCTGCACATCCTGGACGGACGCGGAGGCCTTGGCCGAGGCCTTTGCGGGCGGCGGGATCGACGCCGCGGCCGGCGCGTCCGGACCGAGTCCCGAGGGCGAGACGCTGAACGGGGCGGTCGAGGCGGCGTTCACGCTCGCGCCCCGCGCTTCCCGCACGGCGACCTTCGTATTGGCGTGGCATTTCCCCGGCCAGGCGGAAGGCGCGTGGGGCGGCTCGGGCGTGATGTACACGAACTGGTACGCGAACAGCCTCGAGGTCGTCGCCGATGTCGCAGCGCGATTCGACGCGCTTTCCGCGCAGACCCGCGCCTACGTGGATGCGTTGTATGCGAGCAACCTGCCCTACTGGCTGCTCGACCGGCTGTCGTCGCAAGCGGGGATCCTGCGCACGCGCACGTGCTACTGGACGCGCGACGGCTACTTCGGCGGGTACGAGGGCACGTGCCGCACGAGCGGATGCTGCCCCGGCAACTGTAACCACGTCTGGCACTACGCCCAGGCCCACGCGCGGCTGTTCCCGGAGATCGGCCGCCGCATGCGTGAACAGGGGCTCGCCCGACAGACGGACGAGGGCGGCTTGGCGCACCGCCACCACGTGCCCGATGCGCACCCGGTGTGCGACGGACAGCTCGGCGACATCCTGGGCGCCTATCGCGAGCACTTACTCTCGACTGACGGCGCCTGGCTCGAGGCGCACTGGCCCGCGGTCCGCAAGGCGATGGCCTACGTGATCAACCGCTGGGATCCGGACGAAGACGGACTGTTCCACGGGCCGCAGTTCAATACGCTAGACAGCGAACTGGGCGGCGCGACGACGTGGATGGGCAGCCTGTACTGCGCGGCGCTGGACGCGTGCGCGCAGATGGCCCGGCTGCAGGGCGACAGCGAAGAAGCGGCGCGCTACGACCGTATCCGGCGCACGGCCGCCGAGAACCAGGACGCGCTGCTGTGGAACGGCAGCTACTACATCCAGGTTCCCGACGAGCAGCCCTATCACGACTACAACACCGGCTGTCACATCGACCAGTTGCTCGGCGAATGGTGGGCGCGCCAGCTCGGGTTGGACTGGATCTATCCGGAACCGCGGGCGAAATCGGCCTTGGCCGCGCTGATCGAACACAACTTCCAACCCGACTTCCACGGCGTCGAGCAGCGTCCGCGCAAATTCGTCTCCGACCCGGACGCGGGCATGCAGATGATCACGTTCCCCGACGGACGCCGGCCCCTGCCCCACACGCTCTACGCGGACGAAGTGATGACGGGTTTCGAGTACTCAGCGGCCGCCGCGATGGTGCAGCGCGGCATGCTGCGCGAGGGTTTGATGACGGCGAAGGCCGTGGCCGACCGATACGACGGACGCCTGCGCACGGACGTGACCGACGCCGACAGCGCCGCATGGGGCTACACCGGCAACCCCTTCGGCGACGACGAATGCGGCAAGTTCTACGCCCGCGCGATGAGCGTGTGGTCGCTCCTGCTCGCTTGCCAGGGGTTCAGCTATGACGGCCCCGCGGGAGAGATCGGCTTCGCGCCCGTCTGGCGGCCCGACGACCACGTGTCCTTCTTCACCGTCGCGGAGGGCTGGGGCGTCTACGCTCAGCGCGCGGGCGAGGCGACGCTCGACCTGCGCCACGGACGGCTCCACCTGACCCGCTGGACGATCCAGGGCGCGCCGGGCCTCGCCGGGAACGCCCTACGCCTCGAGTTGATCGACTCCGACGGCGTCGCCGCGCCGGCGATCTGGACCGCCCGCGCCGACGGCGATGTGCTGACGGTGGATTTCCCCGACGGCCTCGACCTGACCGCTGGCGAGACCCTGCGTGTGATCAGGGCGGAGTGAGGGCCGGGGCGCGCGCCGAACGCGTGCGCGTGGTGAGTGCATAGGGCTCATCCGCGCAGAGGCGGGAACCCGTGCTTGGTGAGCAACGCCTCCCATATCGCGACCAGTACGCGCGCGGACGGAGACGCACCGAGGCGGTCTGACATCTCGTCGCGCGGCTCCTGTTGCGCCGATGTCGTCCTGTGTATCGCCTCGTCGACCGTGTCCTTAACGCAGAGGCGGTGCACGATGGCCTGCCTCGTGCGTTCCCGGGGGCTTCCCTGCGCGGCCGCGTCGTTTTCCACCGTCACGTTCGGCCAATGGTCGAAGTAGATAAGGTAGTTCGCGGCGGCAAGCTGTGCTATGTCGGGCCCGAGCACCCGGGGATGGCCGATGAGGACGCGTTTGTCCGAGGCCAGTTCGAACGCGCGCAGCACTTCCCGCCTGCGGCGGTCGGAGGTCGCCGCCCCGTAGTTGAGGGGGCCGAACTCAGCCAGTTGCTCGGTCAGCCAGTCGGCGCCGCCGAACCTGGGTTCTCTGAACTGGGTGAACACGACGGCCTTGTCGCCTGACGCGCAGATGTCCGACAGGGCTTCCCGCAGCCAGTCGCGTTTCGCACTCTCGCCCGTGCTGGGATCCAGGTTGCAGGTCTCCTGAAGCGCCGTGATCAGCGCCAGGATACGCACGGGATCCACAAGAGGACGCTGCTTCGCCAGCGCTGTCACGCGCCGGCGCTCCGCCTCGTCGTATGCGCGCTGCTGCCGCGAGTTCAGGCGGAGCCAGATGGGGCGCTCCGGCTGACCGGGCAGCTCATCGATCACGTCGACGAACCGCCTTCTCAGGACATAAGGGGCGGCGAGGCCGTGCGCTTGCTCCGGGGAGATCCGTTCGCCCGCGAACAGCTCCGGATCGAGGAACGCGAGCACGGAGCTCAGTGCGGGCGCGTCGTTTTCAATCGGCGCGCTCGTGAGCGCCCATCGGTACACGGCGTCAAGGCGGCGCGTCGCCCGCAGCGCATGCGGCGAACGGTCCTCGACACGCTGAGGTTCATCGAGCGCCGTCAAGCCGAACCGATGGTTGCCCGAACCCACCAGGTATTCGATGTCCTGGACGAGGTGACCGTAGGACGTGATGTACACGTGGGCCGGCATCGTCCAGCAGACCCTGCGGCGCTCCACGGGCCCGGTCACGACTGTCGTGCGCAGCGCGGGCGCCCATCGTTCCATCTCGGCGTCCCAGTGTTGCAGGACGCTGGACCGCACGACGATCAGCGCCCTGTCGATCGCGCCGCGCTGGAAGAGCGTACGGCACGCCATTGCGCACTGCACGGTTTTCCCAGTTCCCAAGACATCGCCCAGAACCGCCGCGCGACGGCCGATGAGAAACGCGACGCCCGCCTGTTGGTACGGACGAAGGGCGCCCGGCGGAGCGAGATCCGGGGCGCCGCTGAAGTCCGCCGCGACCGGCGGCTGCAGCACGGGGAACATCATATCCCACGCGTCCGGACCCCGGGGGTGCTTCAGGAAGCGGTCCGCCGGATCGCGCAGGAAGCTCCTTCGGTAGCCGTGGCGCGTGTCTGCGTCCTCGTGCGGTTCAGGGCGTTTCCCCTGTGTGGACGGACGTGCCGGAAGATCGAAAAGATCGCCGCTCACGTTCGGCGGCACGTCGAGGGGGCTGCTCGCCATGCGCGTCTCGGGAGGGGACAGTTCCGGAGTCTCCACGCGACAGAGAGCGGCGGGCGGTCGCAGTGCTCTGAGGCGAACCCGGGTGCAGGCGGGGCCATCCGGAAGACGCGCTTGCGAGACAGACGCGGCTGGGATCGTGGACTGGATCGCGTTCTGTTTCGATACGGTCGCAGGGACCGGCAACGGCGCCTTGGAGATGACGGGCGCGGGATGCCGCGAGGTCGCACGACCCAAGCGGCAGCGCAGCTTCCTGATGAACGCAGGCATGACGCGTCACGGGCTTTCCGGCGCTGCGTCTTGCTCGTGGATCAGGGTCAGGGCCGTCTTGATGCGCGAGAAGGGTTCGGTGAGATCGAAGCGCGCGAACGCCGCGCCAAGCCCGCGGAGCGAGGCGTCGGCATCCTCGGGGTGCCGCCAGTGGCACGTCACGACAATGGGCGCAAAGCGGCCCGACGGGCTCGACAGCGGTACGCTCTTTGACGCCTCCGCCGGCGCCTCCGCCTCGGCGTCGGCGGATTCCTGTCGGCCTACCATCAGGACGGGGCAGTCGATGTCGTCCCGGAGTTCCAGGAAGCCCGGCTGCGCGACGAGCACGACATCCGGCTGTTCGGACAGCTCCTTCATGAGCGGCCGGCCCGTAAGCTCGACGCACATGCACGTCGGAAGCGTGCCGCCGTAGAGCGTTCGCTGAAGGCGCGTCGGCCGGACGGGCGATGTGCACCGGAACTCGATCGGCGCGCCTCGGTGGTCGGTGACCAGCGCGCCTCCGCGGAACCCGCCTTCGCCGAGGTCCTCCAACCAGAGGAACGCAAGACGCTGAAGGTCGTGTGCGCCGGACACCGTCCCTGCCGTATCGATTGCCTCAGACATGAGCCGCCTCCCATGGAGTCTGCGCGCGCAGCTTAGCGACCCGCGTCGCTCTACGGGGTGAGCGTAACAGGGGGGAGGGGCGTTATCAACGCGCAACGCAGCGGCGGCCGCGCCCGTCGGTCCAGGCGCAGTCTTCCAGCCTCAGCTCTCCTGCGGCATGAAGGCGATCTTGGTCGCCTCGCGCTTTCTGAGCAGCTCCACGCCTTGGGCGTAGTCCTGCAGCGGCATCTTGCGCGTCACGAGGGGGCCGAGGTCGAGCTTGCCCTCGGTGAGGCGCTTGGCGACGTACTCGGCGGTGCTGAAGTCCTGGGGGCCTCTCGCCGTCAGCGTCATGCGGCCCCAGCAGTGCTGTTCGAAGACGTACGGCTCGCGCTGCACGGCGAAGAGCGACACGACGTGGTTGGTGACTTCCATCGCCCGCCGCGCCACCGCGGGCGCGCCGACGCAGTCGAACGCAATGTCGAGGCATCCGGGCGTGAAACAGCGGGGAAAGGCTTCGGCTTCCGGACTCGCAGCGTCGATTACCTTGGCGGCCCCGAGCTGGGTGGCCAGTGTGCGGCGCTCCGGCAGCGGGTCGAACCCGACGACCTCGACGGCTCCGGCGGCCAAGGCGAGCTGGATGAACACGAGGCCCGCCGGGCCGAGCCCGAACACGCCCACGCGCTTGCCCTGGATCGTCTCGATCCGTTCGACTTGGACCAGAAACGCCGCGGCGCAGGTGGCCAGTTCGAAGGGGGCGCAGGCTTCCGGCGGGAGTTCCGCAGGGACGTGGATCACGTGTTCGGCGGGCTTCACCACGTACTGCGCGTAGCAGCCGGGCTTGTCGTGTCCCGGGTCGATCCAGGAGGCCACGCGATCGCCCGCCGCCAGGCGCGTCACGCCCTCGCCGACCGCCGCGATGTCGCCGCAGGCCTCATGGCCTGGCTGCCCGAGCGTGTAGGGATAGTGCAGCTCGGTTCCGGGGAACATGGGTTCGCCCCCGAGGATGTGCATGTCCCAGTGGGGACAGGTCGTGACCGCGAGGACCCTGAGCAGGATCTCGCCGGGTCCCGGCGTCGGCATCGGGACCTCCTTCACGTCGAAGTCGCCCGGGTTGTTGATCTGCAACGCTTTCATAGCAGGCTCCCCCAAGACCGGTCTGCACCCGCGGTCGATGCCGCGCGGCGCATCCCTGTCGTTCGGTTGTATAGCTGTTCGGTTCGGCGACTATGACCAGGTCAACACCACGCCGAGCACGGTCTCCTTGCGGTCGAGGATCAGTTTCCAGGCCTGCGGCGCCTGTTCGGCGGGGAAGCGGTGGGTGATCAACGGCTCCGTCTGGAGGTGTCCCGACGCGATGAGAGAAAGCGTACTCGTCAGGCGGTCCATCTGCATGCCCGACGGCGAATGGAGGGTCAGCTCGGCGTACCGCAGCTTCTGAATGTCCAACATCGAGTTCTCGCCGTTGAAACCGGCGGACACGATGTGGCCATTGTGGCGCATCAGCGGCATCAGCGACATGATCGAGGGCACGGACCCGACCGTGTCGACGAGGACCGCGACGCCGGTCGGTGCGATTTTCCCCACGGCTTCGACGGCGTTCTGCCTGGTCGTGTTGACGCGATGCCGCGCGCCGCCTTCCGGGAAGAAGGCGAGCCGGTCGTCGTGCTTGCCGACCATGATCACCGAGGCTCCGCGCCAGTGCAGCGTCTGCGCGGCCCAGTGGCCCACGAGGCCGTCGCCGATCACCGCCGCCGTGTCGCCCACGTTCACGGGCGGGCGAATGCCGCAGTTGTATCCGACCTGCGTGAGCACGAGGCCGCTCGCGGCGATGGGCGGCACGGATTCGGGCAGGGGAATCACGAGGCTGCGATTGGTCACGCGTGGGGAGACGTGGCCGCCCCACGGCTCGTACATGCCGCAGACGCCGCTGAACAGCGAGAAGACCCATTGGCCGGGCGCCAGGTCCTTGACCGCGCTGCCGACGCTCCGGATCACGCCCGTCGCCTGGTAGCCGGGGGCGATGGGAAACGGCCAGGGATCGCCTTCGCGCCACGGACATTCGCCGTCCTTGCGTTCGCAGCGCAGGAACGACCCTTCGGTGCCGTTACTGATCCAACTGTAGCGCGTGTCGATGACCACGTCTTCCGGGCCCGGGTCCGGCGTGTCGACTTCCTGAAACGCGACCTTTAGCTTGTCCGGAAAAACAACCGCCTTGGCCTTCATGCGTACGTCTCCTCTCTCGGCGCGAATGCATCCGCCGCCGTCGGGGCCCTAATCCCTGCGCGTAGTGTTAGCACCAAACAGCAGCGGAAAACAATGGCGGGGGTTCCCGAGGAAACCATTGACGAGCGGGCCGAATTCCGTACTTTTGTGCGACGACTGTCATCTGTCTTCCGTCCGCGACGACCGACTCGTAATGGCGGGTCCCGCGCCGGGTATTATGGATGGGGTTTCCGTACGTCGCCGTTCCGTCGCGACGGCGTGGGTCCGATGCTCGTTCAGCGAGTCGCCGAGACGCTTCGCGTTCTCGGCGGAGGAGGTTCCGCCATGCGCGCCGCATCCCGCTTTCCCATCCTTTGCGCGGCTTCTCTGATCGCACTGCTGTTTTTGGGGTGTCCGTTGGTCGATGCGCCCGGAGCGCACAAGTACACCAGCGCCGACCTCACGGGCCGGAACCAGGCGACGGGGTTCCCCATGCCGGGCGGGGCATTGGGCGGGTTCCTCGACGAGACCGAGAACGACGCAGAGGAGCCGCGCGAGGTCGTCGAACCTGACGTCTACTACCAGGACGGCCGGCATCTCTATGTGCTCAACCAGTACCGCGGACTGATCATCGTGGATCTGGAGCAGACCGAAGTGATCGGCCAGGCGCCGACGTTCGGCTATCCCCGCGATCTCTATGTTCGCGACGGGCGTGCGTACGTGTTGGCGGCCCAGGCGGCGGACTACCAGGTCGACGGCGACACCGTATCGTTTGGCGTCGCTTCTACTTTGTATGTCGTGGACGTCTCCGATCCCGCCGCGCCTGAGATCCGCTCTGCGTTTCCCCTTGACGGGGACCTGGTCGACAGTCGGTTGGTCGGCGACGTGCTGTATGCCGTCTCGGCCAAGTACGAATGGGGCTGGTACGACGACGTGTTCTTCCGTCAGCTCGACGAAGCCGCGGGCTCCTGGGTGACCAGCGTGAATGTCGCGGATCCAAGCAACGTGTTCGAGGTCGCGCGCGTCGAGTTCCCCGGCGCCGGGCACGTCATCCAGGCCACCGACACGGCGATCTTCGTGGCGTCCTACGCTTGGGGCTCGGACCGCACCGCCATCCGCTACGTGGACATCGACGACGCAACGGGGGCGCTCGCGGTGCGCGGGGAGACTTCCGTGCCCGGCGCCGTGGCGGATCGGTACAAGATGGACAGCTACGACGGCGTTCTGCGGGTGGCCTCGAACGGTCGTGATGACGCCGGGCAGACGCTCGAGGTGTTTCTGACCACAATCGACCTGGCCGACCCGGATGCGCTCGAGCCGCTCGCCGAGCTGCGGTTCGAGAAGGCGAAAGGCGACACGCTGTTCGCCACGCGTTTCGACGGCGACCGCGCCTATATCGTTACGTACTTCCTCAAGGACCCGCTGTTCGTGGTGGATCTGTCGGATCCGACCGACCCGCGGATCTCCGGCGTGCTCGAGGTTCCGGGATGGTCGACGCACATTGAGCCGCGCGGCGACGTGCTGGTCGCGTTGGGCGTCGACGACACGGATGGGCAACGGGTGAGCGTGAGTCTGTTCGACGTCAGCGACCCGGCCGCGCCGGCGCTGATCGAGCGGGAGCGCTTCGGCGAGGGGTGGAGCTGGTCGACCGCGCACAGCGACGTGAAGGCGTTCACCGTGCTCGACGACCTGCTCATCGTCCCATTCAGCGGGTGGAACGACACGGTCGGCGGGTTCGACCGGCTGCAGTTCGTCTCGTGGTCGCCCGAGGGGCTCGATGTGGGCGGCTACGTGGATGTGCAAGGCTCCGTGCTGCGATCATTCGCGCACGACGGCCTGCACTACGGCCTGACCACGGAGCAACTGAGCGTGATCGACGCGACGGATCGGTCGGCGCCGGCGGTGGTCGAGCGCGTGACCCTGGCCGACAACGTGTGTGCGTTCGTGCCCCTGGCGAACGGCGTCGGCGCGGAGGTGATCGCGCGCAACGACACGGCGACGACGCTTGTCCGGACGCACGGGCTGCCGCTGAAGGCGGCGTCGGAACTGGAGATCGATCTTGGGGAGTTCCGCGCGGCCTACGCTTACGGATCGAAACTCGCGCTCGTCGGAACGGAGTGGTCCATGAACGCGTATGACGGCTGGTGGGGTTACGGCGATGGCCGCATCGTCGTGGCGCTGGTCGACTGCGAGACGACTCCGCCGCAGCTCATCGCGCAGACGACGCTGGACGTCGCGCCGTACCGCGGCTACTGGGCCTATCCGATGCCGTACCTGGCGGAAGTCGACGGCGCCGTCGGGTCCGGCGGGGCGGACATCGCGATTGGGCCGTGGGGCGGCGGTCTGCCGTGGCATGCGTTGTATGGGCAAGACGTGGGCTTCGTCATCGACGGCCATCTCGTGCTTCGCTGCACGGCCGATGCGTATGACCGGCGCGTGGGTTCGGCGATGCCGGAGCAGGGCCTGGCGGTGTTCGATCTTGAGGCCTTCGAGCTGGTCCATACGGTCGGGCTGGGCTACGCCTGGGTCGAGTCCGTCTCCCCGGGCGGCGACGGTCTCGTGATCGGCCATACCGAGATTCCCGAGTCGGGGCCGTTCGACGCGGGTCCGCCGCTCGTCGCGTGCATGGCTGCGCTGGTCGACCCCATCGCCGGCACGGCCGGGCCTTCGGTGAACGTGCCGGGACGCATCGTTCGGTACGATGCCGCCGCGGATCTGCTGTTGCTGCAGGACGTGCAGTGGCGGTCCGATTGGCGGCTCGACGCGTCGCTGAATACCGTGCGCTGGGACGGCGGGGCGTCGATCACACTGGCTGACGCGCTTGCGCTGCCCGACGGCGCGTCGCAAACGCTGGCGCGCGGCGACGTGTGCTATGTCGACGTGTATGCGGACGGCTACCGACTCTACGTCGTGACGATCGCGGCAGACGGCGCCATGACCCTCGGTCCGTCCACGCTGGTCACGCCGCAATGGGGCGCGGCGGCGGACGCGACCGACACGGCGGCCTACGTCACGATCGGCGGCGGCGCCATCGCACGCTACGGGGTCGGAGGGAACGGCCCGACGTTGACGCACCTGACGCCGGTCATGGGCTTGCCGACTTCGATGAGCTTTGGCGACACGCAGGCCTACGCCGCCCTCGGCTACTCCGGGATCGTCGCGTTGCCGCGTTGACGTCGGGGGCTTCGCACAGCGCGCAGGCGCGGGTTCACGGCGTCGGGTCGCGCTCGAGCAGTTGCGGCGCGACGCGGCGGACCGTCGGCTTCTCGACCTCCCGCAGCGCCTCATAGGCCGGACGGGGGGAGAAGTCGAGGTCGACGATCCCGTAGTGGTGTTCCTGGTCGTTCGGGTCCTCGCCGATGCACCGGAAGTTGTACCAGAAGACCTTCTCCACCTTCGGGTGCAGCGGCAGCACGGTCATCACATCGCGCAGAAACTGCGCCTGTTGCTCGTGGGTCAAGGCGAACCCGGACGAGTCATTGAGATAGGTGGACACGCCCAGTTCGGTCACCCAGATCGGTTTGTCGCCGTCGCCGTTTCGGTGCATCACGGAGTAGGCGGCGTTGATCTTGTCGATCGACTCGAACGCGCCGACCGTCACGTCGGACGGGTATGGGTGGATCGACAGGATGTCGAAGTAGGGTCCCGCGCCGGCGTCGTAGAGCCGCTGCAGCGCGTTCGCCTCCGCGCGCGGGTTGTCCCACGGATGCACGCCGTCGGTGGACAGTCCGCCCAGAACCACGCGATACTCCGGGTCGACCGCCTTGATCTCTTTATAGGTTGCGGCGAGCAGGGGAACGAAGTCCTCCAGCGGCGACTCCCAGAACTCCCAGTCCATCTCGTTCCAGACCTCGAAGTGCCGGACGCGACCGCGGAAATGCTCGGCCATTTCGCGCACATGCCGCCGCCATTCACCCATGTCCGTAGGCTTGCGGGCCCAGTAGCGCTCGTGGTCCGGCGCCGACGAACACCACTTCGGCGTGCCGAGGAGCTGGATGTAGGCGTGCATGCCCCGCGCATTCGCCTCGTCGACGGCGATATCGATGCGCCGCAGCACGTCCTCGCGCATCGCGCCGCGCTCGGGTTCGAGAATGCTCCATCCCGCCCCGATGCGCACCCATTGACACCCGGCGTCGGCCAGCATTCGCATTGCCGTGCGCGCTTGGTCGTCGTCCGTGTAGACCCAGGGCATGCCGGGGTGCGTGCACATTCCCACCGGCGCCCACGGGTCGAGCGGCGCTTCCGCCGCCGACGCGGGCCGCGCCGACGCCAGAATCTCCGCCTTGTCCCAGTCCGGGAGACGGTGAACGACGAAGTCGTCGATCAGGATGCGTGCGCCGCGATACACGCCCAGGTGCAGCACAAGGTCGGCGTGGTCGCCGAAGGTGAGCCGACGCGCCTGCACGCCGCTATCGCCGGGTGCGCCTTTCCATGTGATGTACGCCTTCGTCGCCCAGCGGTTCGTCTCTTGCTCCGACGGGGAACGGGCGAAACAGTAGAAGTGGGCGTCGTCATCGCGGTCCAACACCTTGTACGCGAAGGAGTAGTAGTACCGCCGGTTCGCTTCGAGCAGGCCTTCGGGCAGCGAGAACGGCAGGAACCACTCGCCCTCGCGTTCGCGCGTGTCGATGAGCAGGCTCCCTTCGCCTGACAGCGCCTCGTCCCCGGTCACGACCCGGGCGATCTCGCTGTCGGGGGCGACGCCCGTTTGCGTGCCCGGCTCGAAGTCGTAGCGCGCGACGACCTCGCCGAGCCGCATTTCTCCCTCGTCCGCCGCGCCCGTGCCGATCTGCGCCAGGGCCAGGCACATCGTCGCCATCGCTGCATACCTCATCATCCTGTACTCCTTCGCGTCTGAGGACCATCCGTCTGATTCGGGTCGTCCTGTGTCCAGCTTAGTTCGTCGCACGCTTCGAAGAAGGCGACTACGTTCTCTGGCGGGACCTCCGGTTCGAGGACATGCGTGGGCGACAGCATAAGGCCGCCGTTGCGGGCGTCCAGCGCGTCGGCGAGCTCCAAGACGGTCGACCGCATCGACTCCGGCGTGCCGAAGGGGAACGTGCTCTGCGTGCCGATGCAGCCGTCGAAGGCGAGCCGCTTGCCCATCTGTTTGCGCACGGCCGTCGGGTCCATGCATTCAGGCTGCACCGGGTTGAGGATGGTGATCCCGATCTCGACGAGATCGTCCAGGATGTCCCCGACGTTCCCGTCCGAATGGTACCACACCTGGATGTCGGGGTTGTGCTCGCGTGCGGCCGCGATCACGCGCGCCCACCGCGGCTTCATGACCTCGCGCCACAGGTCCGGCGGGAACATCATGGATTGTTGGTGGGCGACATCGTCCCCCGTCGCGATGCAGTCGTAGCCCGCTTTGGCGGCGGCGACCGCGACCGCCAGGCTGTTCGCGCAGAACCGGTCGAGGATGTACTCGGCCCAGTCCCGCTGCGTCGGCAGGTCCATGAGAAACGGCTCATATCCCCGCACTTGCCAGGCGTTCTCGTAGATGTGCCCGACGAAGATCCATGCGTAGTCGCCGGCCGCGTGGGCCTCCTCGGCCGCCGCTCGCATCCGGTCGTCCAACCAGTTTGTCTTGTCGGGGAAGGGGTACGCCTCCAGCTCCTCGAAGCGCACGGCATCGCGCAGGGGGCTGATGTACTCGGTGAAGTGGTGAAAGCCATGGGAAAGATGCCCGCAGCCGTTCTCGTCGATTGAGAAGTCCTCGCGACCCATGTAATCGGGGTGATAGGCGGCGTAGTCGGGAGGACGGTAGCCGTCCGGCGGGCGGAGGCTTTCGCCTCTCCCGCCGTCCATGTCGAAGTGCGTTACAGGGTCTTCGCCCAGATACGTCGCGACGCGTTGTCGCGCCCCTTCGACATACCCCGCCCTTCTCGGGACGCGGTCCACCGGCGCGAACTGCGTGAACGCAAGGAACCTCTCACGCTTGGTCATTATCCCCTCCCGGGATCGATGCGCCGCCGCCAGCGTCGGCCAAGGCGCTTGCCTTACGTCAGCCTCCGCCGAAGTCGTCGATCGCCTGGACGATCGCCGGGTAGCTCGTGCGCCAGGCGTCCGGCGGCAGGTTCTCGGAAATCTGGATCTGCAGGCGACCGGTCCGTCCCCCTTCCTCGAGGATCTCCATCGCCTTCGCATAGATGGCCTCCGGCGGCTGCAGGTGGATCGACGACGGGAAGTTGACGAGCACCCGCATCTCAGGCCACATGCGCAGCGCGTCGCCCACGGACGTGTCGTTATCCGGCGGCGGCGACATCGAGTCGAGCCCGCGCACGCGCGATTCGCCGATCGCCTGCCAGAGCGGCTTGAGGTCGCCGTCCATATGCACCACGACGGGGATATCCTGGCCCGTGTCGTCGAGCGCCTCGGCCAGTTTGCGGTAGCTCGGCAAGCAGTACCGCCGGAAGTACGTCTCCCCGATCATGGGCGCCGTGATGTTGTCGCCCACGACGACATACGGCACGAAGGTCTTCCGCGCCGCGTCGCGCACCACCGCGTACACGCGGTCTTGGATGTCGAACAGGGTCGCCGTGACTTCCTCGAGCAGGTCCGGCAGGTCGCAGAGGTGCTGCGCGAGATCCTGAATGTTGACCCACTCGACCCAGAGCTGCTGGTACGGCGTGCGCGGCGTGCTGATGTGCGGCAGGCCCTCATCGCCGAGGTCGCACACCGTCTGCTCCAACGGATCGAGGTGTTCGTACACGCGGATGTCGCGCAGATAGGCCAGCAGCGTCTCGTAGTCCCTCGGATCCTGGACGAAATGCCGCGCTGCCGCGGACGTGCCCAACGCAGGCTCGATGATTCGCTCGGACGTGAGCGTACCCTTCGGCGTGTGGAGCAGAAAGCGCTCGCCCCGACGCCCGTTCCGCGCGAACTCCTGCCGCTCGAACCCGCAGTTCGGCGTGTCGTACGCGTGCACGCTCGTCCAGCGCGAGAACCCGATCCGCTCGCGCCCCAACAGCGCCTGCGCGGCCCGGTCCGTCCCCGGACCCGCGATGTCGCTGTACTGCACGAACGGCACGCGGTCCACCGCGCGCCCCTGGATCACGGCAAGCATCCGTTCCCGCATCGTCATGGACAGGCTCCTCCCCTGAGTCGCATCGCAGCTTACGCGAGCGTGTCCAGGGGATCAAGGGCTCGAATCAAGCCATTCAAAATCATACCGGGGAGGTATTGTCCTGCCATTTGCGATCGTACCGAGAACGGGAGGCCGGGTCCATCAGCCTCCGTTGTCCGCGACCCAGTCCTGCTGTGCATCGCCGCCGCTTCGGATGCGCGGGGGCTTACGCATCGCGTCAGGGACCTCCGGAAGCTCATCCGCCGTGAAGCATTCGCTTTCGATGACGGCCTCCAGTAGTTCAGCCTGTTCGGGATACCCCTCGACTGTCGCCTCCAGTACCCAGAGCAGCTCGAGCAGTTCCGTGGTGAACTGGCTGGTCCAGCGTTCGGGGCGGATGTCATCGAGCGGAGAGGACTTCTTGCCCGCGCCTCGCTTCATGCGATACTTGAGCCACGATTGAACGACCTTGAGGCCGGACACCTCGAACTCGTACACCTCGCGGGTCACCGGAGCGAACTCGCCACCGCCCACCCGCAGCGTCTGTGCGGTCGCGTTGTAGTCGAAACCCTCGGGATAGCCGTCGGGGTCTCCAGGAACGGTCCGCGTGCACCTCGCCGCGCCGCGCGGAACCTGTCCGCGCTTCTTGCCCTTGGGCACGAAGCGCTCGCCATAGGTGTGCAGCCAGAGCAGCCGCGCCCCCGCGTCGCGCAGCTTCTCGAACAGCGCGGCATCCTTCGTGATCGGCACGCGCAGCTCGCGCGTCCCCAGTTCCTTGTGAAAGCGCGCCGTGAAGGCCGGTTGGGCCAGCACGCCGTAGACATAGGCCAGAAAGTCCTCCGGCGTCACGTCGTGTCCGAATGTCCTGCCCAGCAGTTCGAGCAGCCCCGGCAGGATGTTCGCTTCGGAAGCGTCCGCACTGCGGTAGAGGGGAACGACTGCTTTTGCGCCGTAGGAACCGCGGAAGTGGTCAAGATCAGGAACGAGTGCGGAAGGAGTCAAAGCTGGACCGGAGCCAAGCGCCTGTGAGAACAGGCTTGTCACGTAGACCTGCTGGTCACTGTGCAGGCCCCACAGAACCGGGCGCAGGAAGTCTCCAAGACGGTTATCCGCAAAGACCCACTGGCGGTCGAACGAACGGTACGCATAGCGGATGATGGCCGGTTCGGGCGATGACCTTTCCAGCGCCTTGAGCGACCTGTCCCCGTTCCCGTTAGGCGGCGCCTGTGGACAAGGGGAGGTGATCTTTCGATCCCGGGTCTCTCTGAACGCCTGCGCCATGTCAGGCGAATGGAGCAGCGCCCTCCACCGCGTCCGCAGCGTCTCTTGGTCCGGAGCTATCGGCCATGTCCTCTTGAACTGCGCCCCCGAGTGCTGCCATGGCATAAGGTCGGTCATCAGCGGCCGGCGGAAGTAGTCGCCTTTGCCTGCTGGTCGGAACGGGGCTTGCCAGTCCTTCGGGCAGTCCTGCCATTTCACCTTCTTGAGGCTCGCGATGGCATCCAGCGCGCGGAGCTTGGCGTCGCGACGACCCTCGATTCGGGTGTAGTGCACCTTCGCGGGCTTGTCCAGGCTCGCCGTCTCACGCGCGCGGACGGCGACGGCGATGGCCACGGGCGTCTGAATGGCGAAGACGTTGTCATCCTTGCGCGTGCCCCGTCCCTCACCGCCGAGGTCGAGGATCCAGACCTCGTCGCACTGGCGGCGCAGGTGTTCGCGCATCCCGCAGAAGGCGTCGCCGTCGAGGTAGCTCGACGCGCTGATGAAGCTGACGACGCCCGGCCCATGGGCGGTGGGGTGCTCGAAGACCTTCCAGAGCGCCCAGCGCCAGAAATAGACGTAGAGGTTGTAGAGATTCTTGACGTGGACGCCGTGCCCGGCGGCGGTGGCGAGGTCGAGGAAGTCGCGGAAGATGGCGTCTGCGCCTCTGTCCGTGTCGCCCCAGCGGACCCAACCGCCGGTGCGGGCCCTGTTGTCGATGCCGGCTGCCTCATGGCGGTCATAGGGCGGGTTGCCGAGGCAGACGATGACAGGAACGTTGCTCTTGACCTCAAGCGCCTTCGCATGCTGTTCGGCGATGGGGCGCAGAAAGAGCGGCAGTTGGGGCGGTTCGGCATCGGGGCTTTCGAGCGTGTCGGTCAGGTAGACGTGCGTGCCGTCCTGGGGCAGTGCCGCGCCCCGGTCGCGCAGGGCGCGGCTAACGCGTAACTCGGCGACGGCGTAGGGTCCGACCATCAGTTCGAAGCCGTAGAGGTTGTCTGCCAGTTCCGTGGCCTGTCCTGCGACGGCCCCTGCTCCTTGGTCCGTCTCGACGCGACCGAGCGCGTGTTCGATGACGCCAAGCAGATAGGTGCCCGTGCCGGCGGCGGGGTCGAGGGTGACGACGCCCGGGTCGGCAAAGCCGAGCGGCTTGTCCAACTGGTTGACGAGCAGATCGTCGATCAGGCGCACCTGGCAACGCACGACTTCGATCGGCGTGTAGTACGCCCCTGCGTCTTTCCGCAGTCTGGGATCGTATGCGGCGAGGAAATCCTCGTAGAAGTAGAGCCAGGGGTCTTCGGGGCCGGTGAGTGCGTTGGCCGGGACCGCGGCGATCACGCGTTCCAGAAGGCCTACCGAGGCGGCCATCTCCGCCAGGACCTGATTGTCCGTAAGAAGCGCCAATGTCCGGCTCAGGAGGGAATGATGGCTGTCCAGCGCACGGTAAGCGCTGTGGGAACTGAACGGATCGTCGGCGCCTTCAGCACGACCCAGCAAAAGCCCAAACGTAACCGTCTGGGCATATCCGTCGGCGAACTGCTCGTCGGGAGCATCTCCGAAAAGCGACTGCCGCCAGTCCTTCGCCAACTGCACGAGCGGCGAATCAGGCCGTTTCAGTGCGTCAGTTACGTCGTCGCGCAACATGCGCGTCAGCGGAGCAAGCAGCGCGGCGAAGCCCTTCAGGTCGATTTTGCCCTTGCGGTCGGTGGGGATGACGGGTTTCCACGAGAAGTAGTCGCGCAGAAGGCGTTCCAGCGCCTCGGCGTCCTCGGGCGTCGCTGCTTCCGCGCCGTCGACGGCGACGTCGCCCGAGAGGCGGACGATCCTGTCCACCTGGTCGCCGTCACGGTAGAGGGCCCATTCGTTGCCGTCGGTGTAGAGAAGGTTGGGGATGGCGGAGAAGCGTCTGAACTGGTCGCGATTGCGGCCCTTGAAGCGTTTGGCGTTCGCCCCGACGCCGGGGGCCTTGAGCTCAACGTAACCGATGAGCAACTGCTCGATATGGACGGCGAAGTCAGGCCGCCCGAGTCGATCGGGCAGCGGGGTTTCGCCTTTGCAGACGACGTTCCATCCGAGCGCGCCGGCCACGCCCGCCATCAGGTTCTCGAAGGGGCCGCGCAGTTGGTCTTCCGGTTCGCCCAGCGTGAGTTGCGCCATCTTGGATGTGACCGCCTGAGCGAATGCCTGCAGGGCGCCATGGATCGTCTGTTTCTGCTGCATCTACTGTCTTTCCCGCGTCGCCTTGGGCACGGCCGTCATCCCATCCGCCGGTAAACAGCCCCAAGAGGATGCGGACTGTTATACCACGCCCGCCGGGACGGGTTCGCGTCGAGGCCCAACTCTCCTCAGTGATCCCCAGTCTGCGGATCGGCGCATAGGAAGGGGTCGTACATGGCTTCGTTGCCTCCATAGCGGCCTCAAGTCGGGAAACGGGGGCATCACGGAGGGCCTGGGCATACCTGGCCAAGACTTGGGAACGCCCGGGCGTGGGGCGAGTTTCGCGCGTGGGGGCGAAGGTCGGTATAATGCCCCGACCAACCAAGGAGATCGCCCATGCCGGCAATGCAACACATCGCCATGAACTGCATCGATCGCCACCGCCAGGAGGCGTTCTACACCCATCACTTCGGCTTCCGCCGCGCGCGCGTGTTCAACCCCGGGACGAAGGACGAGTTCGTCATGCTGCGGAACGGCGCGGTATGCATGGAGTTTTTCGACGTTCCCGAGGGCGTGCAGGCGACGGGCGGCGAACAGCCCGTGGGGTTCAAGCATCTCGCGTTCGAGGTCGACGATATCGAGGCGACGATCCGCGCGCTTCAGGCCGACGGCGTGGAGACGGGGGAGCTTATCGACTGCGACGCGATGGTTCCGGGCATGCGGGTGTGCTTCTTCAAGGATCCGGACGGGAACATCATCGAGATCATGGAGAACTGGTCGGACGAGGAGAACCCGCCCCAGGCGTAGGCGCGAGGAGCGGGATGGACTTCGTCCGCGTAGGCAAGACGGCGGACTTCGAGGGCAAGCGGTTCCGGCGCTATACGATTCTGGCGCGCAAGGTGGCCGTGTTTCGGGAGCCGGACGGCTCGTTCTACGCCATCGAGTTCGCCTGCAAGCACCAGAACTGGGATCTCTCGACCGGGCGGATCGGCGGCGATCTGGTCACCTGTCCGCGCCACGGCTGGGTCTACAACATCCGCACGGGGGCGTGTCTCAGGCATGACTCGAAGCGGTTGCGCCGATATGCGGTGAAGGTCGAGGGGGACGACATCCACCTGTCCGTCCGTCCGGTGGAGGACGCGGATGACGCCCCGGCGGACGAGGAGGAGTGGCCGATCTTCGGCGACGGCTGAGCGCGCGGTCGGCCTGCGCGGCTAGGCGCGCGGATGGAACGCCTGATGGGCCTTGAGCAGGCGTTCCTGGCTTACGTGCGTGTAGATCTGCGTCGTGGCGATGTCGGCGTGGCCGAGCATCTCCTGGACGGCGCGCAGGTCGGCCCCGTTGTCGAGCAGGTGCGTCGCGAAGGAATGCCGGAGCATGTGCGGCGTCACGTTCGCCGGAATGTTCGCGGCGCGGGCGTACTGCTTCACCACGCGCCAGACGGTCGTGCGGCTCATCCGGCGACCGCGTCGCGAGATGAACAAGGCGTCGTCCTTCGGGCGCAGCGCGTCGCGGCGGGTCAGCCAATGCCGGATGCGCGCGCCCGCCTGCCCTCCGAGCGGCACGAGGCGCACCTTCGCGCCCTTTCCCCGCACCCGCACGATGGATTCCTCCAGCGAGACCTCGCTGATCCGCAGCCCCGCCAGCTCCGAGATACGCAGTCCGCAGGCATAGAACAGCTCGAGCAGCGCGCCGTCGCGGGCGCCGACGTCGTCATACAGGTCGGGCATGTCCAGCATGCGCTCGACCTGCACGCACGAGAGCACGTCCGGCAGCGACCGCGCCAGGCGCGGGGCGTCGAAGTCGTCGGCCGGGTCGTTCGCGGTGATGCGCTCCTCGCGCAGGAAGCGGTGGAACCGGCGGATGGCGCTGAGGTGACGCGCGACGGATCGGGCGGACAGGCCTTCCTTGCGCAGACGGATCAGGTGGTCGAGGAGATGGTCGCGCGTGATCGCGTTCGGTTCCGACACGTGGCATGCATCGAGATGGGCGAGGTACGCGGCGAGATCGGCGCCATAGGCGGCGAGCGTCTTCTCGGCCAGGCCGGCCTCGAACACGCCCGCCTCGAGAAAGCGGTCGACGAGCGTGCGAAGCGGGTCGGGGGAGCGGGGCACGGGCGCGTCAGTATCCATGTCAAGAGATCTCCTGCCTCGTGATCGTGCCCGACGCGCGGGCGGAGAGTCAACAGGTTCGTCGTCCTCGCAAATAGAAACGCCGCAGCGCGGGGTGCGCTGCGGCGTTGTGGCAACTGGACGGATGCGGACCTATTCGGCCAACACGATGTCGAACACGGCGCGCCGGTTCAGCTTGCGGTTGGCGGGCGAGTCGTTCGGAACGGCCGGGCGGCTCTCGCCATAGCTGACCGTCGACACGCGACCTGCATCGATTCCGCTGTCGATGAGGTACTTCCGGACGGCGTCCGCGCGCCGCTGACCCAGACCCTGGTTGTAGGCTTCGGTACCGATATCGCAGGTGTGACCCTCGATCGTGACCGTCGTCCGCTCCCATTCACGCATGTGGGCGACCACTTCGTCGGCCACGGCCTGGCCTTCCGGCTTGAGCACGGCCTTGTCGAAGTCGAACAGCACGCTGTTCAGGACAGGCTTGCTCCAGGTCTTCGCCGGGGGCTCTTCAGGCGCGGGCGGCGGCGGAGGAGGCGTCTCAACCTCCGGCTCCAGCAAGATGTTGTGGAAAACCTTACCGCGGTTCCCCCACAGCTCGGCGTCTCCCGCATTCGAGGCGGGCTCGGTCGGCCACCACCAGTAACCGGAACGAACCGGATCCTTCACCGGCGCGGGCGTGGCGCCGCTCTGTCCCCACCACGACAGATCATCCCACACCCTGGGTTCATAGGCTGTCGCGGTGCCGCACAACACGAGCAGCCCTACGACGAGTGTGCCAGCAAGCACGTTTTTCATTGGGTCATCTCCTCTTCCGCAGTACAAACCAGTATGCTGCCGCCATTTAATCACAAAGCACATACCTTGTCAAGGCTACTTTCTGATCGCGGCCCTTGTCTGCGGGCCCCGCATCCGCCTCTCGCGGCACATGCATTTGTACAGACGGAACTATAGCACATCATCCGCAGACGAACAAGCGAAACTTCAGCGGGCCCGCGCTCGATCGCTTCGGCTGCAGGGGCGTCAAGCCGCCCGTGAGAAACGCGTTCGCAGCGACCCCAGCGCCGCCGCGATGCTCGCGTCGCCGCACTGGTCCACGACCTTGCGCAGCTTGGGGATCGCGCCCCCGACTTTCTTGCCGTTTCGGGTCGTGCCGAAGAGGTGCCGGCTCACGGTCGACTGGGTGAGGTCCAGCGCGGCCGCGATGTCTTCCTGGGTCATGCTCTCGAAATAGTACATCCTCAGGATCTGCTGCTGGCGCTTGGTCAGGTTGGCGCGAACCAGCTCCTCCACCGCGGGCAACACCGCCTGGAAGAACTCCTGCAGCGCCCACCGGCGTTCCCGGTCTTCATCCGTCTCATACCACAACGCCCGTTCGGACGGGAGGTTCTCAAGAAACTCGGTTTGGGTTGGGATTTCCCAGAAATCCGCGTTGAACTGAGCCATCGCTCTGTGCTCCTTCACAGTCTTTTCGCCTACTTCGCGTTCTGTTCTCGCTGCTCCACAGCGCCGGTACTCGGGCGATATGCAGTCCCCAGCCAGCTCGCTGCACCATGCGATGGCGCGTAAAGCGCTTCATGGGAAGTCCTCCTGGTCCGGTCGCGCGAGGCGCCGGCCCTTTTGTTGCGTTCCCCTCGGGGGGGAACCGGTCGTTGGGTTCGCTCGGCTCTCTTGTAAGCGGAGCGGTAATCGCGTTGGGGTTCGGGGAGCGGCGATCCTCGGGCGTCGTCGCCGCAGAGAGCGTTGTCCGCGCCAAAAGAGAAGCGCCGCGAGGCCCGTTCGCTTGGGCCCCGCGGCGCTTTCACCGCTTTCTCTGATCCGCCGGTCTACCCGATAGGTACACCCCGCGGGGCCCATGCGTGGCCTACAAAAATGGCGATCGTTACGAGATCAAGCAGGCGCACGGTATGGCTACGCCACGCCCAAACGGCGGCGGCGCATCCTTCGGCGCGAAGGCGCCCGAGCTGCACTTGCTTGATCATCAGTGAACGAGTCCTTTCCGTGTCCGTTGGCCTCTCGGCATCCAATTCCGCATACATACCACAAACCCGTGACGCGATACAAGCGTTCTGATCCGCCCGAGGCGGGGAACGCAACGAGTTCCTACCTCGCGCGGCGGTATGCATACTTTCCGCTGAACGCAAGGCGCGAGCAACGCGTGGTATACTCAGATCAGGTATAATCAGTCGTTTTGTTTTCATTTCCATTCATCCCGGCGGTGCGCGGAGGCGCCCGCCGCGACATGGAGTTGCGCCATGATCAAGTTTCATTGCGATGGATGCGGCCGGGTGATGGCGAAAGGCGAGCTGCGGTACAAGGTCAAGATCGACGTTCGAGCGGCTTACGACGAGATTCAGATCGGTCTGGCGGACCTCATGCGGGACTACCGCCAGGAGATGGTCGATCTCGTCCGCAAGATGCGCCACCGAAGCCCCGAGGAGATCGAGGCGACGGTGTACAAGGGGTTCGAGCTTGACCTGTGTCCGGCGTGTCAGCGCGCCTACATCCGGTCTCCGCTGCGGTTTCACCCTGAGCAGGCCAAAGATGCCGACCCGATCGATATCGACGGGTTCCTCCGCTCGCTCGGGCTGCACCCGCCGGCGGACGGCCGCTCGGGCGACGACACCTAACGCGGTCAGCGATCGCGATCGCGATCTCCCGGCGCGTCGCGGAAGGCGATCACCAGCCAAAGCACAAGGGTGATCGTCACCGCCGCGACATAGAGGTAGTACGTCCAGGCCATCTCACTCTCCCGTCAGGTCCAGGCCCAGCGCGATCCGCAGCACGTCGTCCATGCGCTTCACCAAGTGGAACTTCATCTTGGAGCGCACGCTCTCCGGCACTTCTTCCAGATCGGCCTCGCAGCGTTCCGGCAGGATGACTTCGCGGATCCCCGCACGCGACGCCGCCAGCACCTTCTCCTTGATG
>DIWA01000064.1:0-157 GCA_002422525.1 Candidatus Hydrogenedentes bacterium UBA6118 | reverse complement strand
CGGCCCGTCCTTGGGCACGGCGCCCGCAGGCACGTGGATGTGCAGGTCGCTTTCGGTGAAGATGGCGGCGTCGATCCCCAGGCGGTCCGCGTTCGCGCGTACGTAGCTCAACACCGTTTGCGCGGACTCGCGCATCACGTCGCCGAGCTGCCCTGTC